>CAZRLM010000038.1:0-18873 GCA_964600835.1 uncultured Oscillospiraceae bacterium | reverse complement strand
TGACGATCTCCACCAGCTACTTCCCCAAGGACAACAGCAAGTATTTCGACGGCTGCAACATGACGATGATGCAGTGGTTCGCCCAGTATTCCCCCGAGCAGCTGGAAACCTATATGCGCGGCTTCCTGGGACGGATGCTTTTCTCCGGCGACGACGTGTACAAGCCCGTGTCCGTGCTCTCCGGCGGCGAAAAGGTGCGCTGTATGCTCTCGCGCATGATGCTTTCCGGCGCGAACTTCCTTATGCTCGACCAGCCCACCAACCATCTTGACCTGGAGTCCATCACCGCCGTCAACAACGCGCTGATCAACTTCCCCGGCAACGTGATCTTCACCAGCCAGGATCACCAGTTCATCACGACCATCGCCGACCGGATCATCGAGATCAAGCCCGATGGCACCATCGCCGACTACTACTGCAACTACGAGGAGTATCTCGAAAAGACCAAGTAATAGCCTGGCCTTGCCTGATTGATCATGATTTGCCAGAGGCGGTTCACCGTGAAAAGATCCCTGCTTTTCGTTTTATTGCTCTGCCTGTGCGCGTCCCTGCCCGGACTTTCCTGCGCCGAGGTGTATCTTGATCAGCTTCCTCCCGACAACTTCGGCGAGGACAGCGAATACGGAACGATGCAGATCACCGCGATGTGGCTGGGCGTATGCGACGGCTTCTTGATCGAAACCGGTGAGAAAAAGGTGATGATCGACGGCAGCATCAAGGCACAGGCGAAGTTCGCCGCCCAGGTGCTGGAAAAGTGGGATATTCAGCGCGTGGATTATTACTTCAACAGCCACCCGCACGACGACCACATTCTCGCCGCCACCTCGCTGATCTATCACGACACGCTCAAGCCGGATGTGTTCCTTTCCCCGTTCCCGAAGGATTTTACGGAAGGCTCACAGCAATACGCGATGTTCATCCTGAACCAGAAGGACATTCCCTATCGGCAGATCGCCGACGGCGAGGTCCTGACGATGGACAGCTGCAAGCTGACCTTCCTGCAAAACGCGGGCGCTTACACGCTGAACGACCGCAGCATGATGACGCGCGTCGATTTCGGCGATTGTTCCATGCTCCTGACCGCCGACATCACCTTTGTCTCTCAGAATTACTTTCTGGAAACACTGCCGCCGGAAATGCTCAAGGCCGACATTTTGAAGATTCCGCACCACGGCTATACCGGAACCGAGGGCGCGTTCGTTTCCGCGGTCGATTCCAAGCTCGCCTTTGTCAGCAGAAACGACGGCGGCGATACCGGTATCACCCGGCATATGCGTCAAATTGGACTGCCGCTTCTGCATTCCATCAACGGCACGATCGTTTTCGTCACCGACGGGCACGACTGGTATGTGAAGCAATACGCCCATCTCCCCGCCCGCAGCGGCGTCGGCCAGATGCTGCCCGTAGCGGAGTAAGGGGATCACCGGAAGAAACACACGCAAAAAGACCGCCCGGCGGAGGATGACTCCTGCCGGGCGGCGCTTTTTGTTCAGATTTCCTCGCATTCCTTCAGCCACGCGACCGCCTGCGCGTCCGAGGGCATCCGCCAGTCTCCGCGGGGGGACAGGGCAATGGAGCCAAGCTTGACCCCGTCAGGCATACAGTTGCGCTTGAACTGCTGGTTGAAGAAGCGGCGGTAGAAGTTTTTCAGCCACTTGAGAATGGTCGCGTCGTCAAAGTCGTCCCGGAAGGCGGCGCGGCACAGCTCGTACACCTTGCGCGGACGATAGCCAAAGCGCACCGCGTAATAGAGGAAGAAATCGTGCAGCGCGTAGGGGCCGACGAGATCCTCCGTCTGCTGCGCGATCTGCCCCTTCTCGTCGGGCGGCAGCAGCTCCGGGCTGATCGGGGTGTCGAGGATGCGCGCCAGCACGTCCTTGGACGCGGCAAACTCGGGCATCTCGCTGGCCGTCTGCACCACCCAGCGCACCAGCGTTTTGGGCACGCCGCTGTTCACACCGTACATACTCATGTGGTCGGCGTTGTAGGTACACCAGCCCAGCGCGATTTCGGACAGGTCGCCCGTGCCCAGCACAATGCCGCCCACCTTGTTCGCCACGTCCATCAAGACCTGCGTCCGCTCCCGGGCCTGACAGTTCTCATAGGTCACGGAATGATCGTTTTCGTCGTGGCCAATATCGCGGAAATGCTGGCGAACCGCCTCGTGAATCGGGATTTCCCGCTGCGCCACGCCGAGGGTTTCCATCAGCGTCAGCGCGCTTTGATACGTCCAGTCCGTCGTACCGAAGCAGGGCATGGTAATGCCGAGAATGTTCTGCCGGGGCGCGCCCATGATGTCCACTGCCTTGCAGGCCGCCAGCAGCGCCAGCGTCGAATCCAGCCCGCCGGACACGCCGACCACCACCTTGCCGCCGGTGATCGCCAGCCGCCGGGCCAGCGCGGTCGCCTGCATGGCGAAGATCTGCGCGCACCGCGCCTGCCGCGATTCCCTGTCTGCCGGAATGAAGGGGTGCTTGGGCACCTGATAGTCCGGGGCCTCCGTTTCCGGCAGCAGCAGCGGCACATCGCAGCGCTGCGCCGCCAAAGCGCCGCCGTAACGCGCTGCCGCGTCGCCGAAGCTGGTCTGCTTCGCCCGGTCGGCGCGGATACGTTCCACGTCGATGTCGGCGGTCATCAGATAATCGTCGGCCAGGTAGCCCTCGCTCTCCCGCAGCGTCGCGCCGCAGGAGGCGACCATGCTGTGGCCGGAGAACACCAGGTCGGAGGTGGACTCGCCATTCCCGGCGGACACATACACATAGCCGCACAGGCAGCGGGCCGACTGCTGACGGATCAGCTCCTGCCGGTACTCCCGCTTGGCGATCAGCTCGTTGGACGCAGACAGGTTGACGATGATCTCCGCGCCGCCCAGCGCCAGGAGCGTGGACGGCGGCAGCGGCGACCACAGATCCTCGCACAGCTCCGCGCCGAAGGCCACGCCGTCCACGGTGTGAAACACCATGCCCTGACGCATCAGCAGCCCGTCCGGCAGGACGGTTTCCTCCACGCCCTCTCCGGAGCGGAACCAGCGCTTCTCATAAAATTCGTTGCTGTTGGGCAGGTACGTCTTGGGCGACGCGCCGTGCATCGTCCCCCGTGACAGCGCCACGGCGCAGTTGTACAGCCCGCCACGGCCCGTCAGCGGCGCGCCCACCACGGCGATCAGGTTCGGCGGCATCTCGTCCCGTAGGCGGCGAAGGCCGTCCAGCACGGCGCTTTGCAGCGTCCGCTGGAAGAACAGGTCGCCGCAGGTGTACCCGGTCAGCGACAGCTCGGGGAACACCACCAGCGGCGCGTGCTTCTCCGCCGCTGTCCGCAGCATGGCAAGATGCGCCTCCACGTTCTTCTCTACATTGCCCAGGTGGAGATGCGGCACCGCCGCCGCCACGCGCACAAGGCCCTCCATGGTTACTCCTCCTTAAAACGTCATCAGGTTGACCCGGGGCCGGCCGTCCGTCACCTCCAGCAGCGCCATGCGGCCGTCCGCCGCGCTGCCGGGGTTGATCATCAGCGTCCGCCGCGTTTCCACCAGCGGCTCGTGGGTGTGGCCGTAAAGCGCAATCGCGCAGCCGTGCTCCTCCGCCGCCTCGTCCAGCTGATACAGCGTCGATTTCACCCGATACAGATGCCCATGGGTCACAAACAGCTTCGTTCCGCCGAAGGGCGCTACCAAAACGCCGGGCACATCCGCGCCCAGAAAGTCGCAGTTGCCCCGAACGCTGTACAGCGCCGCGTTCGCGTCGCGATCCAGCATCAGCCCCTGCAGCGCCTCGAAATCCCGCGCGCCGTCGCCGCAGTGGATGTACGCGTCCACCGGGCCGACGCGCTGCCAGCACTGCTCCAGCAGCCATCGCAGCGCATCGACGCTGCCGTGGCTGTCGCTCATCACCAGCGCCCGCATCAGCCGTTCAGCCTCTTCATGATCTCCCGCATCGCCTCGCAGGCCCGCGCCCGATGGCTCACCTGATTCTTCTCCGCGTCGTTCATCTCGGCGAAGGTCTTGTCCAGCGGCTCGTAAAGGAACAGCGGATCGTAGCCGAAGCCGCCGTCGCCGCGCTCCTCCTCCAGAATCACGCCGGGGCAGCTGCCTTCGGCCACCAGCGGCTCCTGACCCGGCAGCTTGAGCGCCAGCGCGCACCGGAAGGCCGCGCCCCGCGCCGTTTTGCCCTTCATCCGCCGGAGCAGCAGGTCGTTGTTCGCCTTGTCGTCGCCGTGCTCCCCGGCGTAGCGGGCGGAGTACACGCCCGGCTCGCCGTCCAGCGCCTCCACCTCCAGGCCGCTATCGTCGGCCAGCGTGGGCAGACCGGTCGCCTCGCAGACCGCCTCCGCCTTGATGATCGCGTTGCCGGCGAAGGTCGTCGCCGTTTCCTCGATCTCCCGGTTGAAGCCCGCCGCCTTCATGGACACGACGGAATAGAAATCGCCGAAGATTTCCTGCAATTCGCGAATCTTATGCAGGTTGCCGGAGGCGACCACCAGCGTGGGCCTGGGCGCGATATGCCGCGCCGCGTCCCCCAGCGCCTCGCGCTGCGCCGCCATCAGGGTCTCGATTCCCTTCGCGGCGTAAGCGGTCAGCGTCGTCAGCTCGCCCGCGGTGAAGGCGCGGCCCTCGCCGGTGCCCTGCAACTCGATGAACTCGCCCTGCTCGTTCATCACCACGTTCATATCCACCTGCGCCCGACTGTCCTCCTGATAGCACAGGTCAAGCCGCGGCTCGTTGTCCACCACGCCGCAGGACACCGCCGCCACCTGATGCGTCAGCGGCGAGTGCAGCAGCTTGCCCTCCCGAATCAGCTTGTCCACGGCCAGCGTCAGCGCGACCATCGCGCCGGTGATGGACGCGGTGCGGGTGCCGCCGTCGGCCTCCAGCACGTCGCAATCGAGGGTAATGGTGCGCTCGCCCAGCTTCGTCAGGTTCACCGCCTGGCGCAGCGACCGGCCAATCAGCCGCTGAATCTCCACCGAGCGGCCATCCTTCTTGATGCCGTCGCGCTTCTTGCGCTGCGTGGTGGACGCGGGCAGCATGGCGTATTCCGCCGTCACCCAGCCCTGTCCCTTGCCCTTGAGGAAGGGCGGCACGCCCTCCTCCACCGACGCGGTGCAGATAACCCGCGTGTTGCCCGTCGCAATCAGGCAGGAGCCGTCCGCCGTGCGGACAAACCCCGGCTCGATGCTGATCCGCCGCGCCTGATCGGCCTGGCGGTGATCCACTCGTTCCATGCGTTTCAACTCCCCTGTATCATTCCGGTATCGTCATTCGCCGCCGCCCGGCCCGATTCCTGCCGGGCGCGCGGCTGAGTTCCCGCAAATCCGGTCTGAGTTGCGCTTCTATCTGTTCAAAAGCGCAGACAAATATGGTATAATCTTTTTCATTCCACGAGAATCGAGGCGATTTCCATGCTGATTGTTTACTGTTCCGCCGGCGGCGCGACCCGCCGTTACGCCGAGATGCTCGCCCGGCAGACGGGCGGCACGGCGATTCCCGTCGCTCAGGCGGACGAAAACGCGCTGCGCAGCGCCGACCGCGTGGTGTTCGCGACGCATCTTCGCGCGGGTCAACCCGCGTCCTTCCGGTTCGTGAACCGCCACTGGCCGCTGCTCCGGGAGAAGCGGTGCGTGCTGCTGGTGGTCGGGCTATCCCCTTCCCTGACCGCCTCCGGCTGGGACGCCTTCGCCGCCCGCGGCCTGACAGGCGAGCAGCGCCGGGAGCTGCGCGTGTTCTACCTCCGCGGCGCGTATGACCCACAAGCGCACGGCCCGATGACCCGGCTTTTGATGCGCTTCATGGCCTCCGCCCTTGCCCGTCAGGGGGAAAAGGACATGGCCCGCGCCATGAAGGAGGGCGCGGATTACGTCAGCGCGGACGCGCTTTCCGCCCTCGTGGATTACCTGCGCTGACCCGCCTCGTGCCGGGCAATCACGCCGTCCAGCCAGGAGTCCCATTCCTCATCCACCGCTTGCAGCTCCGGGTGCGCGTCCAGGTTCGCAATCGCGCGGCGCACGCCGTCCCGGAAGGGCATCAGGAAGCGGAAGCCGGGCACATACTGCCGCAGCTTGCTGTTGTCAAACACGGCGGTTTGCGCCTTGTCACCCAGCAGGCTTTCCCGGAAGGACGCGTCCTCCGCGATCAGGTCGTCCGTGGCGATATGGACAATTTTCGGCTCCGGCGCGCTGGCGGCCTGCGCCACGGCCTGTGTGAACGCGTCCCAGGTCATGCACTCATCCTGCGTGATGTGGAAGTCCTCGCCCAGCGTGTCGGGATTCTGCATCAGTCCCAGCAGCGCCCGGGCAAAATCGCTGTTGTGGGTGATCGTCCAGAACACGCTGCCATCCCCGGGCACCACCACCGGCTTGCCCGCCCGCAGGCGGCGCAGCAGCGTGTAGGACTTGCCGTTTGGCCGAATGACGAAGGGAATGTCCGTATCGCCGTAGGTATAGCTGGGCCGGACGATCGTCAGCGGAAAGCCCTGCGTGCGGTAGGCGGCACGAAAGATGGCCTCGCAGCGGATTTTCTTCTGCGCATAGGGCGAGAACGGATTATCCTGGGGCGTTTTTTCGCTGACAAACAGCGTGCGCGGCGGCTTTTCGTAGGTCATGGCCGTCGAGATGAACACATACCGGCCGCATCGGCCCGCGAACTGCCTGACCCGCGCCTCCGCCTGCTCCGGCGCGTAGGTGAGAAAGTCCACCACCACGTCAAAATGCCTTCCCTCCAGCGCCCGGCACAGCGCCGCGTCGTCGTTCACATCGCAGACGATCTGCTCCACACCCTGCGGCAGCGGCTTGTTGCCCCGGTTCAGGCAGGTCACCAGATGCCCGGCGCGCAGGTGATTCATCACGCCCGTGGAGATGGTGCCTGTGCCGCCCAGCAGCAGCCAGCTCTGGCAAAGCTGGTCAGACGTGGATTTCTCTCCGTTCAAAAAGGTTTTTATGCGCTGCACGTCGAATTCCTCCTATTATGTGTTCTTCGGGGATAAGCGCGTCCCCGTCATTTGGCTGGCGTCGCCAGCGGAAAGGGAAATACCGTGAAAGACTTTTTCCACAAATATTTTGATGACATTTGGAACGTTCCCAACGTGCTGACCATGATCCGGCTGGCGCTGATCCCCGTTTTTGTCGCCCTGTTCGCCACCGGCCACGACAAGCTGGCGCTTTTGACCTTCCTGATCGCCAGCTTTACCGACTTTCTGGACGGCTATCTGGCCCGCAAGCACCATCAAATCACCAACTTCGGCAAGCTGATGGATCCGCTGGCGGACAAGGTGATGGTTTGCACGGCGCTGCTCTGCCAGGGCATT
Source organism: uncultured Oscillospiraceae bacterium (assembly GCA_964600835.1). GTDB lineage: Bacteria > Bacillota > Clostridia > Christensenellales > Aristaeellaceae > UBA11524. Next base: position 11,575 of record CAZRLM010000038.1, on the reverse strand, counting down.
GCTCACGTTTTTCCCTGGATCGCGATTCTCATCGTGATGGCCAAGGAGCTGATGATGATCATCGGCGGCACCTATATGCTCAGGCGCGGGATCGTTGTGTACAGCAACCTGCTGGGCAAATCGGCGCAGGTCAGCTTTATTGTGGCGCTGACGCTGAGCTTCTATCATCAGGAATTCCTGCTGTGGCGCTTCCCGCTGGATCGGGTGTTCCTGTGGCTGTCCGTCGTGCTGGCGCTGTGCGCCATGGTGGACTACGCCATCGACGCGGCGCGCAAGCTCCGCGGAGCGCCGAAAGCCTGACCATTTTTCACGCGGCCGCAGCCTGTTTATCCCGCAGGCTGCGGCCGCTTTTTCTGTGCGATCAATGCGCAATCCAGTTCAGGGAGCGGCTCACCGCCCGATGCCAGCCGTCAATCAGGTTCGCGCGGACGTGTTCCTCCATCTGCGGCTCGAAGGCCAGGTCGCGTTGCCAGACGCGGGCGGTGTCCTCCAGGCTGTCATAAACGCCCACCGCCAGCCCCGCCAGCAGCGCCGCGCCAAGGGCCGTCGTTTCCATCACCTGCGGACGCACCACCGGCACGTTCATGATGTCCGCCTGGAACTGCATCAGGAACGCGTTGGCGCTCGCGCCGCCATCCACCTGCAATTGCGCGGGCACAAAGCCACAGTCCTGCCCCATGGCCTGCATCAGGTCGGCGGACTGGTACGCGATCGCCTCCAGCGCCGCCCGGACGACGTGCGCGCGGCCCGTGCCGCGAGTCAGCCCCACCAGCGTGCCGCGGCTGTACATATCCCACCAGGGTGCGCCCAGGCCGGTGAAGGCCGGCACCAGATACACGCCGCCCGTGTCCTTGACGGACTTCGCCACGCCCTCGCTCTCCGCGGCGGAGGCAATGAGCTTCATCTCGTCCCGGAGCCACTGGATGGTCGCGCCGCCCATAAACACGCTGCCCTCCAGCGCATAGGTTGGCTTGCCGCCGATGCGCCACGCCATGGTGGACAGCAGCCCATGCTCGCTGCGCACCAGCCTGTCGCCGGTGTTCATCAGCATGAAGCAGCCAGTGCCGTAGGTATTCTTGACCATGCCAGGCTTCCTGCACGCCTGCCCGAACAGGGACGCGTGCTGGTCGCCCGCCATGGCGGCGACGGGGATTGGTCGGCCCAGGATGCTCGGATCGAGCATTCCGATCACGCCGCTGGAATCCACCACCTTCGGTAAACAGGCGCGGGGGACGTCCAGCAGCCGGAGCAGGTCGTCGTCCCAGTCCTGCCGGGCCAGGTTGAACATCATCGTGCGGGCCGCGTTGGTCGCGTCGGTGACGTGCGGGCGGCCGCTGACCAGATGCCAGGCCAGAAAGCTGTCAACGGTGCCGAAGCACAGCTCGCCCGCCTCGGCCCGCTCATGCAGATTCAGGTGATCCAGCAGCCAGGCCAGCTTGGTGCCGGAGAAGTACGCGTCCGGGATCAGGCCGGTCTTTTCGCGGATCATGTCGCCATGGCCCGCGGCCACCAGCTTTTCCACATAATGCGAGGTGCGCCGGCATTGCCACACGATGGCGTTGGACACGCACTCGCCGGTTTCCCGATCCCACAGGAGCGTCGTTTCCCGCTGGTTCGTGATGCCGATGGCAGCGATATCCGCCACGTTGACGCCGCTGAGCGCCACCGCCTGCCGAAGCGCCGACACCTGCGTGTCCAGGATGGTATGCGGGTCGTGCTCCACCCAGCCGGGCTTGGGGTAAATCTGCGGGAACTCCACGCCGTGGGAGGCCAGCATCCGACCGTTCAGGTCGAACACGACCGCCCGGGAGCTGGTCGTTCCCTGATCCAGCGCTACCAGTACCGTTTGTGCCATTGCGCGCGCCTCCTTTTTCCTGTCAACAGAAAGGGCCCGCCGGAAATACTCCGACGGGTCCAGCGTTATGATTTCTTCACCGGGTTTATCCCGCCGGTTTGTTTACTCAAGCGTAATGCCGTAGATGAAGGACTTGTCCTTGCCCGTCGAGCCGATGACCAGCGTGTTGCCGTACACGGCGGGAGACGCGTCGATGGTGCCGTCCAGCTGCAAGCTGCTGACCAGATCGCCCGTTTCGCCGTCGATCAGCTCCAGCAGGCCGCTGCTGCTCGCCTGAATGATCCAGCCCTCGCCGCCCTCGCTGTACACCGCCACGGGAGAGGAGAAGCTGTACGCGTCCAGCTCCCGCGCCCAGCGCACCTCGCCGGTCGTCTTGTCCAGGGCGACCAGCGCCGCGGGAGCGTTGCCGTCCTGCTCGCCGAAGAGCTCCTCCGTACCGGCCTTGCTCAGGTTCGACAGGGTGAAGTACACCAGGTCGCTCAGGTCGTTCTGGCCCACCACGGGAGAGGCCACCGCGCCGGGAACAATCGTCTTGTTCTTCTTGTTCTTGGTCACATTAATGGCCTGCGCCCAGCTCTCCTCGCCGGTCATGGCGTTGTAGCGGCGGATGGTGCAGTCGCCGGTTCCCTTGAGGGTCAGGGTGTTCGCCGTGTAGAGCCACAGCGTGTTGTCCTCGTCAAATTCCAGGGCGATGGCGGCCTGAACCGCGTCGCCGGTCTTGACGGCCCACATGGTCTGCATGGTCGTGGTGTCCACGCAGCGCAGCACACCCTGCGTATCGGCATAGAACACATAGCTGCCGTACATGGCGACGCTGCTTTCCACCGCGGTTTGCGCGTTCTTCTGCTTGGAGGCCTTTGAGCGCATCACCGTCGCGGAGGGCGAAATTTCGATCGTGCCCTGGTTGTAGTCAAACTCCGTACCCAGGTTGATGGTGTACAGCAGGCCGTTGGTGCCCGCCGTCACCAGGGTATCGGTGTTGCGGTCGATCAGCGCGGAGGTTTCAAAGGAACCAACCTCGTAATACGGCCGGTCGAGGTTATCATCGAGGCCGTCGACCATGTAGATCTGCTTCTGCGTCAGCAGATTATAGAAGCGCAGGCCGATGTCTCCGGTGCCACTGGCCATCTTGCGGGCATATTGCCCCACGGACATGATCGGATAGCCCAGCGGATGCAGGCTCGGCGTGCCCTTCATCGGATAACCGACGTTGATCGCCTCGCGGGTGGGCTGGCCGTCCGCCAGATCCAGGAAGTAGATGCGACCGTCCAGACCCGCCATGATGACTTCCTTGAGCGCGGTGACGCTGCGCTTTTCCTCCACCATGTTGGTGGCCTGTCGCACTTCCTTGCTCCACTTGATGATGGCGGGCTGGCCCGTCCAGCCGACGCCATAGTACATCTTGCCGCCGGAAGCCTTGGCGCTCCCCATCTCGGTGCGCCACGCCTCGGTCATGCCGGACAGCTCGCCGTCCACATTGCCCACCGCGGCGTTCTGCCGGAACGCGCCGCCACGGAAGGTCAGCACGCCGAAGGGCAGAGTGGTATAGTTGTCATTCGACGGCATTTGCAGCGGGTTCTCACGGACATAATCCGTCAGCTTCTTGCTGCGCTGATAAACGGTCGAGCTGGTAATCAGCTTGGGGTCGGCGCTCTCCGCCGCCTCCACCGTCAGTACGGGCGCCTGCGTGGGCGCTGCCGTCGGAACTGCGGTCGGGGCTTCCGTCGGAGCCTCTGTCGGGACTTCCGTCGGAGCTTCGGTCGGGGTCTCCGTCGGGGCCTCCGTCGGAGCCTCGGTCGGAATCTCCGTGGGCGCATCGGTGGGCGCGTCCGTCGCCGGAGCCTGCGTGGGCGCTTCCGTCGGCGGCACGGTGGGCGTGTTGGTCGGCGGGAGCGTAGGCGTCACCGTCACGACCAGCGTCGGGGTCGGCGCGTCCGTGGGCGCATCGGTCGGCGCGTCCGTCACGCTGGCAAAGGCAGGCAGCTCATCCGTGCTCAGCTCCATGCTCTTCGCCTGCGTGGGCGGCGTGGTCTCCGGCGGCTGAGTGAACATCGGCGCGGCGATTTCCAGCATCTGCGTCTTGCCGGTATCCAGCCAGTTTTCTCCGTCCTGAATCTGCGCCTGCACCAAGCCCGTGTACCCGTCCGTCACGGACAGGTTCAGCATCCAGATGCGGTAATCCGCGTTGTCCATCGCCACGGCGGTGGTCGTCTTGAGCGGCTCGCCTGCCTCGTCCACCACGCGCACGCCGCTGACGCCCTTGTTCGTCGTCAGGGTAAACGCCACGTCCAGCGGCGCGCTGCCCTGGGTCGGCGCGGCGGAAAAGTCCAGCGCCTCCGCGGCAGGCGTGCTCTCTCCGGGCAGAATCTTCCCCATCAGGCCCGAGATGGTCGAGGTGACACTCTGCTTCACCTGGCCCAGCACGCCAGGATCGTCCTCCGGAATCAGGATCAGGCCAAGGACGCACAGCGCCAGCAGCAGCACCACCACCAGCACGCCAATCAGCGCGCCATGGCGCTTGCGCGGCGCTTCCTCCTCATAATACGGCTCCTGCTCCTCCTCCATCAGCGCGGGCTGCGGAATGCGCGCGCGCGGCTGCTCGTTCGCGGCGAAAGGCCGGGTCGGCTGCTGACGCTGCGGATAGCCAGGCGTGCTGACGGGCCGACGCACCATATTGTTCCCCGCCTGCTGCGCGGCCGCGCCGGAGGGCGCGTTCGGCTGGGTGGCGGCGGCACGCTCCAGCGCCGCGGGACGCGGAACACCTTGAGAGAACGACGCGTTCTGCTGATACCGAGGGGATGCCGGGCGCGCGGCGTAGGGGGTCTGCTCGCCGGTCTGCCGAGCGGACGGCACAGTCTGCGTCGGCTCCGACCAGTCCCGCGCCTCGTCCGCGTTCTCCGTGGAAGCATACCGCGCGCTGCGGCGATGGCGCATCGGCGCGTCAGTCATCGCCGGTCCCCGCCGGGTCTCGTCCATCCCATTGTCCGTGGGGGAATTCCAATCATCATGAAAATCGCTCAAAGCTCTTACTCCTTTGCGACAGAATATACAAGAACGATTCTATTATACCGTAAAACGACCGCAATCTCAACCCAAAAAACGCAATCCTTGTAAAACTTCCTTGTTTTTTTCCGCGCGCTTCGGGGCAAAATGACCCAGCATACGGTTCATCGCGAAAGGGAGGTTTTTTCATGAGCATTGCCTTTGATCAGTCCGTCACCCATCTAAACCTGATGCGCGCTTTCGCCGGGGAAAGCCAGGCGCGCAACCGGTACACCTTCGCCGCCGAGCAGGCCGACGCGCAGGGGCTGCGCGTGATCGGCGATACGTTCCGCTTCACTGCCGGACAGGAGAAGGAGCACGCGGAAATCTTCTTAAAGCTGCTCTCCGAGCTGAACAGACAGAACATCACCGTGGACGGCGCGTATCCGGTGAACCTTGATCTGAATGCGCTGGATCAGCTGCGGGCGGCGCGGCACAACGAGAATGAGGAGGGCGAAAGCGTCTATCCCGCCTTCGCCGCCAAGGCGCGGGAGGAAGGCTTTTCCCTGATCGGCGACATCTTCGCCCAAATCGCCGCCATTGAGCGCACGCACGCGCAGCGCTTTGGCCGCTTTGCCAACGCGCTGTCCGCCAACGCGCTCTTCTCCGCCCCGCAGCCCGTCGCGTGGCTCTGCCTGAATTGCGGCCACATCCATTTCGGCGCTTCCGCACCCGCCGTCTGCCCGGTTTGCCAGCATGAGCAGGGCTTCTTCATTCGCGAGAGCCTCGTTCCCTTCCTGTCGGACGCGGCGCGCGAGCTGTAACCCTTCCACGCATCAAAAAAGCGGCAAAAGCCGCTTTTTTGAATCCCTTATTTCGGCAGTCCCACCGAGTAGACCGCGTCGCCCGCGCTGACAATCGCTCTGCCGCTGGTCGTCAGGCCGAGCAGGCCGGTAATCTCCCTACCCTCCGGCAGTCGCGGGTCAAAGCCATAAAAGCGCTGTGAATCAATGCTGCACCGGTACAGCGCGTTCGAGGCTACCGCGTAGATGCTGCCGTTCTGCACCGCCGCGCCCACGCACTCGCCGGGCAGGGTGTAGCGGCGATCCAGCGTGCCGGAAATCACCCGCAGCTCCGTGAAGGCGTTGACGGCGCTCGTCTGCGCGGTCTGCGCCGTTTGCGCCAGGAGGATATGCGCCGCGCCGCGGTTGTTCAGCCACGCGTCGATCATGTTCCAGCCGTAGACGAGCAGCGTGTCGTTCACGTCCTGCACCGCCTTGTAGTCATAGGAGTACATCTGCTGGGTGGTGAACACGCGCAGCTTGCCGCTTTCAAACAGCACCTTGTAGGCCAAGTTCTTGCCCAGCGACACCACGCCGGTGTTCATCTTGCCGACCTCGAAGGTGTTGAGCACGGTGTTGATCGCAGTGCCGTACACGTCCATCGCCAGCGTCCACATATACTGCCCCTGATCGCCATAGAAGCCGGCGTCCAGCACGAGCATTCCGGAGTACGCTTCCGTTTCGATGTCGATCTGCGCGCCTTGCAGATCCTTGATGATCACGCTCGGCTCGGTGTTTTCGCCCACGACCGCCACCGCGTAGCGCGAGCCGATCCGCGCCAGCTGAATGGTGCTTTCGAGGTTCTCATTGTAGGTCGGACGACCGTTCCTGTCCACAATGAACAGCGTGCTGCCGACCCAGGCCACCAGATGCGTATCCGACACGGTGAAGCTCGCGCCGCTGCCCACCGGGAAACTCCAGCGCACCTTGCCGGTGCCCGTCAGGCAGTGGATGGACGCGCCATCGTAGTACAGCACATCCTCGCCGAACATGGTCACGTCCTGATAGGAATAGCAGGGCATCGCCACGGAGGAAATCTCCGAGGTACGGCCCATATTACGCAGCAGGAAATATCCGCCCACCGCCAGCACCGCCACGGTCACCAGGATCATCCAGTTGCGGATTCGCTGCCTGCGCCGCATTTCCGCCGCCTGAAGATCGTTCAGCATGGATTTCCGTTTTCCCTGCATCGGCTGCTCCTTCGTTCGTCCTGATAGATTGATTTCATTATACCAGCAATTCAAGCTCCTGGCAAGGGCGCGGCGCGCTTACGGCGCGGGCGTTGGCAGCGGCTCAAGGGTCTGAGTGGGCGCGGGCGTCGCCAGCTCCTGCTCGTAGAGCTTTTCCAGCGTTTCCACCGTCGCCACGCCGCTGACCTTGAGCCCGCTCGCCCGCTGGAACGCCTTCACCGCCTCGACGGTGCCGTTCAGGTAGGTACCCGAGCACTTGCCGTGGTAGTAGCCCAGATCGGTCAGCTTTCGCTGGAGCCAGTATACCGCCTCGGAGGAATTGTTCTTTTGGAGCTTTTCCAGCGGCAGCGGCGGCTGCGCCCCGGCGCGGTAGTCCGGCTCCGCGGTCGGCTCGGGCGTCTTTTCGGGCAGCATTCGCGAGTAGTCCAGCGGCGGCAGCTTGAGCGCCGCGCGCAGCTCCGGATCGGCGGGCAGATCCTCGCGAATGGTCACGACGGTACCCTCGCCCACGTTGTCATAGATCCACTTCGCGTCGGCGACGGTCAGGCGGATACAGCCGTGGGAGGCGCGCTTGCCCAAATTTTTGTAGCTCTTGACGGACAAATCCATCGTGTTGACCGTATTGTACACGACCGAATGGAAGGCGATGGACGAGTTGATGCGCGTCCAATACCGGGCGTGGCCGCCCCACTTGGGGAAGTAGCACCACTTCGCCTTACGGCCGTTCAGTACCCAGTCGCCCACGTCGCTCGGGTTCGACTTGGTGCCGGTGGAGCACAGCATTTCCCGGACGACCACGGTATACTCGCCGTTTTCGTCCCGCCCGTACACGGTGGTGACCTGGTTGTTCACGTCCACGGTGATGGCGAAGGGCACCGGCGTCGGTTCCGGCGTGGGCCGGGGCGTCGCGTCCGGCAGAACGACGGAAGAGTCATTGAACAGCACGTTCCAGGTTTCCTCGCCGATGATGCCGTCCGCGCTGAGGCCATTCTGCTTTTGCAGCGTCTTGACCGCCGTCGTGGTCTTGCCCAGGAAGTTGCCACTGATCGGCCCCGCGTAGTACCCAAGCTCCGTCAGGCGGCGCTGCACGTCCTTGACCAGCGCGCCGCTGGAGCCGCGGGCCAGCCGCTTGGTGTAGGCCACGCCCGCCGCGGCGGGCACGTCGCCCTCGGGCGCATCCTCGTCCACCAGGAAGGAACCACCCTCCGGCGCGGGCGTGGGAATCGCCGTCAAGCCCGCGTCAGACTTGCTCAGCGCCTCGCCGCCGTAGAGCAGCTGCTGTGTCGCCGGATCCGCCTCGCCGGTCGGATCGTCCCCCATTTTGGTCTGGAAGGCTTCCACCGCGCTGCGGGTCGCGTCCAGATAGTTGCCGCTGACCTTGCCGGTATAATAGCCCAGCTCCATCAGGCGGGTTTGCAGCCGCTTCACCGGCTCGCCGGTGGAACCGTAGCGCAGGGGTTTATAGAGCGTCGCGTACAGCAGCGCCTGCGTCTGCGCGTCCGCCACGCCGGTCGCCTCCAGGCCGAAGTCCTCCTGAAAGCTGCGGATCGCGGCGCGGGTGCCCTCCCGATAGCGGCCGGAAAGGTTGCCCGAATAATAGTACAAATCGGTCAGCTTCTGCTGAAGTTCGCGCACGTCGTCGCCCTCGTCGCCATATTGAAGCGGGCGGCTGTCCACCACGACCTCCTCGTAGCCTTCCTCGTCAGCCTCCTCCGGGACGGCCTCGGCCAGCCCGGTGCACGGCAGCAGCAAAACAAGCAACAGCGCCAGCAAACGTTTCATCGGTATCACCCCTGTTCATCGCCGCGTTCCCCTGGCGGGGAAGCGTTCTTTTATTGTACCGAAACCGCCGCCGCAATGCAACCCTTTTCCGCTTTTTCCCTTTTCCGTGTCAGCAGGAGAGCGCCGGCTCAAGCGCCGGAGCGGAGGCCGGGCGCAGCAGGCAGTACTGCTTCAGCGGAAAGTTATATTCCTTGACCTGATAAATTTCAAACCCAAAATGACGGTAAAGCGGCAGATTGCGTTCGTTGTGCGTTTCCAGCGAGACGCTCATACCCTGGCTGTCGGCGAGGGCCAGCGCCGCGTCCATCAGCGTGGCGGCGATGCCGTGGTGCTGGATCGACGGATCGACCGCCAGATAGATGATGTGAAGCCGGGTGCCGGTCAGCTCCTTCGTCCAGCTGGAATTCAGGTAGTCCTCGCCCCTGATGAAGTTGCGGAGCGTATGCAGCGACACGTCCTCCTTGATCAGGTACGCGTCGGTCATCAGCATCGCCTTGGCGTGAGCCATGTAGAAATGATGCAGGCTCTTTTCGCCCTCCTCGGACACCACGATCAGCCCATGCAGCGCCGGGCTGTCCGCGTAGATTTCGCAGGTGGCAAAGAACTCGTCCATGTCGCAGCGGAACAGCTCCGGCATCAGCCGCCGCCGGATGTCGGGATCGGGGATCAGCGTGCTGTACAGCGGATCCGCCGCAAAGCACTCGTTCAGGATTTCCTCCAGCCGCGGCAGATCGTCCCGCTGCACGCGGTATAAACCATCCATACCCATAACGTCCTTTCACGCGCGGGCCAAAGCGGACAGCTCGTCCGCCACGCCGCGCAGCAGCTTGTTCTGCGCCTTGAGCGCGCGTTTCAAATCTCCCATCTCGACGCGGAAATCCGCGTTCGACGCACCGCGCTTTTTCAGCAGCGACTTGACGACGCCGTACAGGTTGGCGTGCGGCATCACGCGATGATAGCCCCACTTGAGCCGCTCCGGCGGCTGAGAAAACACATAATTGGAGAAGTGGTTGTACACCGCCTCGTCAAAGGTGAAAGCGTAGGCGTTGTTATCCACATGATACAGCCGCCGCAGCGCCTCGTTCGCATCGCCGCCCTCCAGTGCGCGGATCGCGCCAGTCAGGCAGGCGATGTTGTCCAGCACGATCTCCTGCGGATAGCGCACCTCGAAGCCCCAATCCACCCGGGTCAGCGCGTCCTGCGCCTGACGGAAGCGCCACAGCACGTCCTTCTCCATGATACGGCAGCGCCGGTAGAGCGCCTCCGCCTCCGCCGTCGCGCCCGACCGCAGCAGCCGCGCATAGCGGTCGTTCACCGCGCGGACGTCCTCATACGCCGCCTCCGCGCGATCCATCGCGGCGCGCATCGCCGGACGCAGCCCGGCCAGCACATCCTGCTCGCTAAGCCGCGCCATCGCCCGGCGGTAGACCGGCGTGAAGCACAGCGGCGCGACGCAGGTGTCGTCCAACGCCAGCAGCAGCAGCGTGAACAGCTCGTGGTGCAGCCGGTACACCGCCGGATCGTAGCAGTCCTCCGAATCGAACTGGCTGTGGTAGTGGGTTTCCATGAACGAGCCGCCGGTGAAGTCGTTGACCATCGAGGGGATGCCCGCGATGGACATCGAAAAGTCATCCGACCAGGTTTCGATGGGCGCGATCACGCTCGTTTCGTCCGGATACGCCCGGGTGAGCGGCGGCAGCGACGCGAGGAAGTCCGTCAAATAGCGGCTGTACTCGTAGCAGCAGCGGATTCGCGCGCGGGTGTCGTGGGCCAGCGCGGGCAGCTCGAAGTTCAAATCGGCAATCGCCTGACCGGCCCACTCCGGATGAACGGTGAACACCTGCTCGAACGCGCCGGTCGACCAGTCAAAGCAGCTGTCCTCAACGCCCCATTCCTCCGCCGCCATTGCGCACACGACGATGGTGTTGCGGGGCTTCCAGCCGCTTTCCAGCAGCGCCTTGGCAATCCCCAGCATCATGGCGACGGCGGTATTGTCGTCCTGAAAGCCGGCAAAGTAGCTGTCGTAGTGCGCCGAGAGCAGCACCAGCCGATCCGAATGCTGCCCGGGAATCTCGCCGATGATGTTCGCGTCCTTCGCGCCGGGCGTTACCTGCGTGTCCGCCTTCAGGAAAACCCGCGTTGATTTCGCGCCGTTCATCCGCCGCAGCAGCTCGTCCGCGTCCCGCCGGGCGATGGAAAACGCGGGCGCATTGGCCGGGCCGGAAATGTCCTGCGCGTTGAGGGACGCGTCGTCCACGTCGCCGTAGCCGCCGCGCTGCACGGCAATCAGCGCCCGCGCGCCCTTCAAATGCGCCTGATACACCGGGTAGTTGATCCACCATTCCTCGCGCTGGTTGATGTCCACCAGCACCAGCTTGCCCGTCACGTCGACGCCCTGATAATCCTTCTCCCCGCCCCGGCCCAGATACACCAATTCACAGGACTCGAAGCCGTCCGTTACCAGCGTCGTCTGGTACGCGCCCAGCTCGACCACCCGGCGACCCTCCGGCGTGTCGTATGCCAGCTGCGCGGTGCGGAACGTCCAGCCGTCCACGGTGATCTCGTCCCGGCGGACGTTTTTAAGCCCGATGCGCTTCATTTCAGCAAGCAGCAGCTCGCCCGTCTGACGCGCCGCATCCGATCCCGCCGTGCGGAAGCCCAGCGCCTCGTTGGTGCGGCAGCGCTCCATCCGCCGCGCCAGATCGTGGGCGTACCCCACGTCGATCCGCTTCAATACGGTCTCTGTGATGTCCAACCGTTTCGCCTCCATTGCTATGAATCCGGATGATATTATACCACCGCTGTCAATCGCCCCAGGGATACAAGAAAGCCTCAGGAGGTGTCGGAGGGCCCGCAGGCCCTCTGACTGCAATCGTATCCGCCGGGTTTCCCGGCGGGGCGGGTCGTTTTTTCGCCTTAGCGAA
>CAZRLM010000037.1:0-19793 GCA_964600835.1 uncultured Oscillospiraceae bacterium | reverse complement strand
AAAGGTGGCGGAGTCCAGAGGCAGAGCCTCTGGTGGGTCCAGGGCAAAGCCCTGGCAGGAGGTGTAAGATGAAGGATAAGCCGTATATTCTGCTGGTAGACGACGATCCGAATATATCAAGACTGGTGCAGCTGTATTTGGAAAAGGAAGGGTTCGAGGTCAAGAACGCGGCAAGAGGGGACGACGCGCTGGCGGAGTTCCGTCGCCTTCCGCCCGATTTGATGCTCCTGGACGTCATGCTCCCCGGCGTGGACGGCTGGCAGGTGCTGAAGGCGGTGCGCAAGACGAGCGACATCCCGATCATCATGCTGACCGCCAAGGACGAGACGTTCGATAAGGTGCTCGGCCTCGAACTGGGCGCGGACGACTACATGACCAAGCCCTTTGACTCCAAGGAGCTGGTCGCGCGGGTCAAGGCGGTTTTGCGCCGCACCCAGGGCGCGGAGGAGGAAAAGCAGGACGGCCTGTCCTTCCCCGGGCTGACGGTGAGCCTGACCCAGTACGAGGTGCATTACGAGGGCCGCAAGATCGAAATGCCGCCCAAGGAGCTGGAGGTGCTGTACTTCCTCGCCTCGCACCCCAATCAGGTGTTCACGCGGGAGCAGCTGCTGGAGCAGGTCTGGGGCTTCGACTTCTTCGGCGACAGCAACCGCACGGTGGACGTGCACATCAAGCGCCTCCGGGAAAAGCTCGTGGACAGCGACAAGTACGGCTGGTGCATCCGCACGGTGTGGGGCGTCGGCTACAAGTTTGACGTGAAGTGACAAAAGGGGGCGACCGGCCGATGAGCGGGAAACGAAAGCCGTTTCAGGGCCGCAGTATGTTCTCGCGCATCATGGGAATGGTGCTGGTGGTGATTGTGCTGCTGGCGGCCATGCTCTCCGGACTGTGCTGGATGACGCTGCGCAATCAGCAGATCAACGCCCGGCTGGAAGCGCTGAAAAGGGAGGCGCGGGACATCGCCTACCTGGCGGCCCAGAGCAATATGGGCGTGAGCTACCTGCTGGGCCGGGAGGCCGCCGTGACGCGGATCCTCAACCGCGAGGCGGAGGAGGTCTACCGGGAATACGGCGCGTACATCGCGGTGGTGAACCGTTCCGGACAGGTGATGGACAACCTCGCCGCCACCTACGACGCAGACCCCGGCTTTGTCGACTCGCTGAATTTCAAGGAGATTCGCGACGCGCTCATCAAGGTGGTGAGCGGCGAGGAAATCTCCGTGCGCACCACCGTCGACGGCGCGCCGACCTTCACCGTGGGCGTGCCCTTCACGCAGGATAACGTGGTGCTGGGCGCGGTGTTTATCCAGACCAAGGCGCAGGTCATCGAGGGCGGCACCGCGGTGCTGATCGCGCAGGTTGCGGCGGCGGCGGCGCTGGCGACGGTGCTGGGCGCGGTGATCGCGTCGGTGTTCATGCACACGGTCATGAAGCCGCTGGGCGAGCTGACCGGCGCGGCCCGGGCCATGGCGGAGGGGGACTTCACCGTCCGCGTCAACACCGAGGAAGCGCCAGGAGAGATTGCCGCGCTGTCCTCCGCCTTCAACACGATGTCGGAAAAGCTCAGCGCGCTGGAAACGAGCCGACGCGAGTTTGTGGCGAACGTTTCCCATGAGCTGCGCAGCCCGATCACGGCGATCAGCGGCTTTGTGCAGGGCATGGAGGACGGCACGATTCCCGCTGAGGAGCACCCGAAGTACCTCGCGCTGGTGGGGGACGAAACGCGGCGGCTGAGCAAGCTGATCGGCGACCTGCTGGCGCTCTCCCGCCTGGAGCGGGACGACGCGACCCTCGACTGGTCGGACTTTGATCTGAACGAAATGCTGCGCCGGGCGATTATCCGCCGGGTGAACGATCTGGAGGCCCGCCGGATGGAGGTCGTGTGCGATTTCCGGGCGGAGCCATGCATGGTGCGGGCAGACAGCGACCGCATCGAGCAGGTGGTGGTCAACCTGCTGGACAACGCCGTCAAGTTTACGCCGGAGGGCGGGCACATCACGCTGACGACGCGGATGGACGGCGATACCTGCCTGGCGACAGTGGCGGACAACGGCGTCGGCGTGCTGCCCGAGGACAGGCCGCGGGTGTTCGAGCGGTTCTTCACCGCGGACAGGGCGCACACCGCCGGGAAGGGAACGGGCCTGGGGCTGAGCATTTGTCAGCGCATTCTCGAAATGCACGGGCAGACCATTCGCCTGGAGGATACGGATGAGGGCGCGGCGTTCACCTTCACACTGGCCCGCGGCAAAAAACAGGAGGCGCGCCTGCCGGGCGGCGGGCTGCCGGACGGTACGGAGGATGAAAAGGGAGGCGAACCACATGAAGGAGCTGCCTGCGCTGCGCGCGGAGCTGGACGAGGTGGATCGGACGCTGGTAGCGGCGTTTGAAAAACGGATGGCGCTGTCCCAGGAGGTGGCGCGGTGCAAGCTGCGTCGCGGGCTTCCCGTGCTGGATCAGTCGCGGGAAAAGCAGGTGCTTGCGTCCCGCGCCGCCATGGCGCAGGACGCGCACTGGGCGGAGAGCGTGCGCGCGCTGTATCAGGAGATCATGCGCCTGAGCCGCGCGGAGCAGGAGCGGATGCTCCGGGAGGCGCGCGATGAAGCTTAAGTGCCATGTGTTCCTGATCGGAATGCCCGGCAGCGGCAAGAGCAGCCTGGGCAAGCGCGTCGCCGGGGTGCGGGAGCTTCCCTTTGTGGATACCGACCAGCGCGTGAGCGACGCGGTGGGATGCACGATTCCGCAGCTGTTCGAGCGCTATGGCGAGCAGGCCTTCCGCAACGCGGAGACGAATGTGCTCATCCAGCTGACCCGGGAAACGCCGAGCCTGGTCTCCACCGGCGGCGGTACGGTGCTGCGGGAGGAGAATCGCGCCATCATGCGCAACTGCGGCGTGATCGTGCTGGTCGATCGGCCGCTTCAGGATATTCTGTCGGACATCAAGCTGGATCGTCGGCCGCTTTTGGCGCGCAAGGGGCTGCCGGAGGTGGAGCGACTCTACCACGAGCGCATCGACATTTACCGGAGCGCGGCGGACGACGTGCTGCGCAACAGCAACGGCTATCACGCCGCGCTGTGGGATTTGGACGATATTCTGCAAAAGTACGCAATCTGACGAAAGGACTGCTTTTCTTCCCATGCATCGTGAGGTATTTATCTGGGATCGCGCCTTTGTGAAAAAGGTGCTGCTGGTGGCGCTGCCCATCGTGGTTCAAAATCTGGTGTCCGCGTCGCTGCACATCATCGACGGGTTCATGATCGGCCAGCTGGGCGACGCGCCCTATGCCGCGGTGACGCAGGCGAACCGGTACACCTTCGTGTTCCAGCTCTTCCTCTTTGGCACGGCCTCCGGGTGCGGCATCCTGTTCAGCCAGTATTGGGGCAAAAAGGACGTATCGACCATGCGGCGGGTGATGGGGCTGTGCTTCCGCGTCACCTTCACGCTGGCGGGGCTGTTCATGGCGCTGGCGCTGCTCTCGCCGCAGACGGTGATCGGCATCTTCCTGCCCCGGGGCGAGAGCTTCGACTACGCGGTGCAGTACCTGACCTGGGTTGCGCCGGGCTACCTGATTTCCGCGGCGGACGTGGTGTACTCGACGTGCATGAAGTCCGCCCAGCAGACCCGCATCCCGATGACGGCGGGCGTGACGTCCATCCTGTGCAACACGCTGCTGAACTGGCTGCTGATCTACGACCACATGGGCCGACCGGGCATGGGCGTGCGCGGCGCGGCGCTGGCGACGGTGATTTCCGCCGGGGTGGCGCTGGTCATCGACGTGACCGCGTCCTATCGCCGCAACCTGCCCTCCGCCTTCCGCCTGTCGGACTTCCGCCTGCCCGACCGCGCCTTCCTCCGCCGCTTCGTGCGTCTGGTCACGCCGGTGGTGCTCAACGAGGGGCTGTGGAGCATGGGCACGGCCATGTACAGCGTGTTTTATGGCCGCCTGGGCGATGCGGCCGTGGTCGCCATGGGCGTTTACAATCTGGTGGATCAGCTCGTGTTCGTGCTGATCTACGGCATCATGAACGCGTCGGCCATTTTGGTGGGCGCCTGCCTGGGCGCGGGGGACAAGCCTGCCGCGTGGCTGACGGCCAAGCGGATGATGACCGCCTGCATCGTCGCGGGCGTCGCCACCGGCGGGGTGCTGCTGCTCACCCGCGGCGCGCTGGTGGGAATGTTCGACGTGACGCCGGAGGCCAAGGCGCTGGCGGAAAGGGTGCTGACCCTGTCCGCGTTCGTCATCTGGCTGCGCGCGGTTAACTCCATCAACGTCGTCGGGGTGCTGCGCTCGGGCGGCGATACGGTGTTCTCCATGCTGCTGGATACCAGCGCGCTGTGGCTGATCGGCGTGCCGCTGGTCGGCGTGGCGGCGATGGTCTGGCATCTGCCGGTGTGGCAGGTGTACCTGTTCACCTGGGTGGAGGAGGCCATCAAGGCCGTGATCGGCCTGGTTCGCTTCCGCAGCAAAAAATGGATGCACGTGCTGACCGAGGGCGCGGATGGCGCCCGGCAGGAGTAAAGCGGTATGGAAGAGCAGTTTTCTCTCGTGGGCAAGATCGGCTCCATGGCGCTGATTCGCCGGGAGGATCAGGACATCGACTACAACATCTTCGCCCGGCTGGGCCGGGAGTTGCGCCCGGGCATGATCTGGGTCACCAGCGGCGCGACGGAGATCGGCCGGCTGGACTACATCCGCCGCACCGGCTGCGAGCTGTGCGGCGACCCGGAGCAGGACAAGGCGGACTACGCCGCCCAGGGCCAGTCGATCCTGATGCAGAACTACCGGCAGTTTATCGCGCCGGAGTACGGCGTGCGGCAGATTCTGGTGGAGCACACCCACTTCAACGACCCGGAAAAGCGGGAGCACATCCGCCGCCTGCTGATCCGCGCCGCGCGGCAGCGGACGATTCCCATCGTCAACTACAACGACCCGGTCAGCGACGAGGAGAACCGCAAGATGGAGCTGGCCGTACGCCGGAAACAGGGCGGCGAGGTGCACGAGTGCGTCGATAACGACGAGACGGCCGCGGTCATCGCCGGACTGGTGCGCGCCAAAATGCTGGTCTTGATGACCTCGACCGAGGGCATTTATCAGGATCCCCGCGACCCGTCCACCCTCGTGCGGGACGTGACCGCCCGTACCCCGGAGGAGCTGGAAAAAGCCGTCCGCGAATTGCAGGCGCACTGCTCCGGCGCGAGCCGCGCCGGGGCCAACGGCGCGCGGGCGAAGCTGGAATACGCGCTGGCCTCGGCCAAGCAGGGCACGACGGTCGTCATCGGCCACGCGCGGCATCATTTGTCCGACCTGACGGAGGGCCGGGTGCCCTGCACGCGGATCGGCCTGGAGTAACGCGATGGACGAGCTGACGAGGGCGATTGCCTATTTTACGGATGAGAAGCGGATCATGGCCTGCCTGTCGGTGACCTGCGGCGACGCGGCGCGGACGCTGACTGCCGGTCACGGCGTGATCGACCGGGCGGGCACGCCGCTTCGGGAGGACGCGATCTTCGACCTGGCCAGCCTGACGAAGCTTTTCACCGGCCTGACGGTGATGCGGCTGCGGGAGGAGGGCCTGCTCGACCTGACCCGTCCGGTGACGGACTACGCGCCGGAGCTTGCCTTTTTGCGGGACGTGACGGTGGACGCGGTGCTGGGCTTTGAGGTCGCATTGATGACCCCGGAGCGCATCGACGCGCAGCCGACGCGGGACGCGGGGCTGTGTCAGCTTCGTCAGATGCGGGCGGTGGATCGGGGCGACGGGCGCGCGTACTCGGATATGCACGCCATGGCGCTCAAATATGTGATCGAGGGCGCGTCCGGGCAGCGGTACATCGACTGCCTGCGCAGCCGCGTTTTGACACCGCTGGGCATGACGGAGACCTTCGCCCGGGTGCCGGAGGCGCTGCGGAGCCGGTGCGTGAGCTGCGACGGCGAGCACCGCATCGAGCGGGCGAGCTGGATTGTCCGCGAAGGGATCGAGCGTGGCACGCCCCACGACCCCAAGGCGCGGCTTTTGCAGGGGGATACGGACGATTTGTGCGGCCACGCCGGGCTGTTTTCCACCCGGGGCGATATGGAGCGGCTGTGTCGGGGCGTGCTGGCGCAGCGCGTCGTCAGCCGGGACAGCCTGCGCTTGATGGCGAGAAACAGAACCGGGCGCAGGCTGCCCGACGGTCGATTCACGCAGTTCCTGGGCTGCCAGTGCTACGTGAAGCATCCGCAGCAGTACTTTTCGGAGATTCCGGTCTACATGAGCGATCAGGCGATCGGCCTGTCCGGCTTCACGGGACACCATCTGTCGCTGGATCCGGAAACGGGCGTGTTCGCGCTGTTCCTGGGCAACCGGGTGCTGGATCGCCTCACGGTGCTCCTGCCGGAGGCTGGCCGTTCCCTTGCCGATTACGGCCTTGCGGCGGACGGCTCGGGGCAGATGAATTGGCCAGACGGGTCCCGGCCCTTCTCGTCCGTCGACTATGTTCATCAGAAGGATGCTCGGCTGCACGCTCCCATTGCGGCGCTTTTGTCCCTTCCGCCATGGCGCCGGGCGGGCAGTGAATGGCCATAAGCTCGGACAGGTGCTCCGCGCCCTCCTCGCCGGGGGGCATGGCGGGCATCACGCCCGTGCATTCGGTGGCGCTTTGGGTCGTCAGCGTGGAGTAAAAGGATTCGTCCCGTTTTTCGTTCAAGATGCAATTCCTCCTTTCGTTGCCTGTGCAGTATGCCCTGCGCAGTCCATGGAGATACGGCGAAGCGCCCTCAGGGACGTTCGCCGCTTTTTTATTACTTAACTGTTAGCTTTTGGGTTCGGTCTGTCACAAGATAACAGTGGAAAAGCGGGCGGACAAGTCTGCGGCTTGCGTCGAATCCTTCTTGACAATGCGTTGATTGCCGGGTATAATAACGCCAGACCTAACGATTAAGTTCATAAATAAAGTCCGCAGGTAAAAAGACGGAGGATGGGCGGCCCCGGGGCGAATGGCACGCCGCTGGACAGGCCGGTCGTCGATGGCTGGAAATGCCCCTGTCACAATGAACGGATGGGTCTTGCGACTGATTGAAAAAACGAAAGGATGAGCGTCATGGCGGAAATTCTGGTCAACGATCGGCTGATTCATCTGCGCAACGAGCGCGTCAGCTACATCATTTACCTGCTGGAGGGCGGCGTGCCGATGCACCTGTACTTCGGCGCGCGGGTCGAAACGCTGAACCCGGCGACCTTCCTGCGCAAGTACGAGCTGGCGACGGACGGCAGCTTCTCCCTGCAAGGGTGCGCGCTGGATCATACGCCGCAGGAGTACCCGTCCTTCGGCTTGGGCGAGATGCGCGAGGGCGCGCTGACCGTCCGTCGGGCGGACGGCACCTGCAGCGCCGATCTGCGCTTTGTGTCCGCAGCCGTCGAGGAGGGCAAGCCCGCGCTGCCCGGTTTGCCCGCGACCTTTGGCGACCATTGCAAAACGCTGCGCCTGACGCTGCGGGATGCGCTGCTTGATCTGGAGGCGACGCTTTTCTACACGATTTTTGACGATTGCGACGCGATTGCCCGGAGCGTCCGGTTCCACAACGGCGGCGGGGACGCGCTGAGCATCGAACGGGCGTACAGCCTGTGCGTGGATATGCCTGACAGCCGCTACGACCTGCTGACGCTCTCCGGCGCGTGGAGCCGGGAGCGGGAGTGGATTCGCCGTCCGCTGGTTCCCGGGGAGCAGGCGGTGGGCAGCGTGCGGGGCGCGTCCAGCCTGCAAACCTCTCCCTTCCTGGCGCTGCTGCGCCCGGAGACGACCGAGGCGCAGGGCGAGGCCTATGGCGCGGCGCTGGTCTACTCCGGCAATTTCTACGCCGGCGTGCAGGTGGACAGCCACCGCTGCGCCCGTGTGATGATCGGCCTGAACGACGTGGGCTTCGGCTGGATGCTGGCTTCGGGCGACAGCTTCCAGACCCCCGAGGCGGTGCTCGTCTATTCGCAGGCGGGCATCGACGGCATGAGCGCCCAGTTCCACCGCCTGTGCGCCGATCACCTGGTACGGGGCCGTTATGCCCACGCGCCCCGGCCGATCCTGCTGAACAACTGGGAGGCCACCTACTTCAACTTCGACGAGGAAAAGCTGCTGGCCATCGCCTCCACCGCGGCGAAGGTGGGCGTGGAGCTGTTTGTGCTCGACGACGGCTGGTTTGGCCATCGGGACAGCGACGATTCCTCCCTGGGCGACTGGGTCTGCGACCGCCGCAAGCTGCCGGAGGGCATCCCCGCGCTGGTGGAGAAGATTCACGCCATGGGGCTGAAGTTCGGCTTGTGGTTTGAGCCGGAGATGGTCTCCCCGGAAAGCGACCTGTTCCGCGCGCATCCCGACTGGTGTATCCACATTGCCGGGCGCGAGCACGTCGAGAGCCGCAATCAGCTGATTCTGGACATGAGCCGGGCGGACGTGTGCGAGTACGTCTACCACGCCGTGGCAAATATGCTGCGGGAGGGCCGGATCGACTATGTGAAGTGGGACATGAACCGCAACTTTACCAACGTCGGCTCGGCGCTGCTCCCGGCGGAGAGGCAGAAGGAGCTGCCCCACCGCTATATGCTCGGCCTGTACGGCGTGCTGGAGCGGCTGCACGCGGATTTCCCGGACGTGCTGTTTGAGAGCTGCTCCTCCGGCGGCGGACGGTTCGACATGGGAATGCTTTACTATATGCCGCAGACCTGGTGCTCCGACAACACCGACGCGCTCTGCCGCCTGCGCATCCAGTATTCGACGTCTTTGATGTTCCCGCCGTTTGCGATGGGCAGCCATGTGAGCGCGGTACCCAACCATCAAACCGGGCGGATCACGCCCATCACGACCCGCGGCAACGTGGCGATGAGCGGCTGCTTCGGCTACGAGCTGGATCTGAACACCCTCAGCGCACAGGAGCTTGACGCGGTGCGGGCGCAAATCGCCCGGGTGAAGGCGATCCGGCAGACGTTGCTCTACGGCAGCTTCCACCGCCTGCTCTCCCCCTACGAGGGCAACGATACCGCCTGGATGACCGTTTCTCCGGACAAGACGGAGGCAATCCTGATGGTGGCGCGGGCGCAGGCGGTCAGCTTTACCCAGCCGCCGGTCATCCGGCTGCGCGGCCTGGACGCGGCCAAGCGCTACCGCGTGGAGGAGACCGGCGACGTCTACGGCGGCGACGAGCTGATGCGCGCCGGATTGTGCTGCCCCCTGCCCCGCGGAGACGCGGCCAGCCTGAGCTGGACGCTGCGCGCCGTGGAGGCCTAAGGAGGGCGCATGGGAAACGTGACGATGCGGGACATCGGACGGCGGGTCGGGGTGAGCGCAGTCACCGTCTCCAAGGCGCTGGCGGGCAAGAGCGGCGTGAGCGAGGCGATGCGGCAGCGCATTACCAAGGTTGCCGCGGAAATGGGCTACGTCAACCCGAACGCCGCCCACGCGCGGGAGGCGCGCGGGCTGGACGTGGGCATCCTGATCCCCGACCGATTCTTCGCACCCGAGTCCTTCTATGCGATGCTTTACAAGCTGCTCGTCCGGACGCTGACGGAAGCGGGGCACTTCGGCCTGCTGGAGCTGCTCAGCGCGGAGACGGAACGGAGTCTGGCATTGCCCAACCTGATGCGCAGCCGTCGGGCGGACGCGCTGATTCTGCTGGGACAGCCGCGGGAGACATACGCGCGGATGATCACGCGGCAGGGTGTGCCGGTGGTGCTGCTGGACTTTTATGACGCCGAGCTGGCGGCGGACGCGGTTGTCGGCGATAACGCGGCGGGCACGGCGCTGCTCACCGAGCATCTGATTGCCCAGGGCCACCGGGACATCGGCTTCGTCGGCGACGTGAAGGCGATAAGCGCCATCATGGAGCGATACCTGGGCTTTTGTTCCGCCATGCTTCGCCATGACCTGCCGGTTCGCGGCGAATGCGTCCTGCGGGACAGGGATGAGCGCGGGGCGATGGGGACGCTGCGTTTCCCGGAAAAGCTGCCCACCGCGCTGGTATGCAACTGCGACCTGGTTGCCCGGGAAACGATCCGGCAATTGCGGGAGCGCGGGCTGCGTGTGCCCGAGGACGTGTCCATCGTCGGCTATGACGATTTTGATCTGACGCCCGCCGAAGCGCCCACGCTGACCACCTTCCGCGTCGACCGGCAGGCCATGTGCCGCGCCGCCGTGACGCTGCTGGAGAATCGCTGCGCCGACGGCTGCGGCCCCGTGTGCCGGGTGGTGGTGGGCGGCAAATGCGTGTGCCGCGATTCCGTTCGCCCGATAGGCGGCGCAGTGGATAAAGCGGGTTTCTGACAAACGCGCCGTGATCGCTTGCAAAGTGCGCCGCGCCGTGTTATCATATAAGAGAACAAATGATTGCATGATGGAGGAACGCGGCGATGCTCAGCAAGGTGTTCCCGCTGGGGACATTCCCGGCGTACAAGTACGTTGTCATTTTCAGCCGGAAGGACGGGCAATGGCTCCTCTCCCGGCACCGGGCGCGGCAGACCTGGGAGACGCAGGGCGGGCATATTGAGGCAGGCGAAACGCCGCTCGTGGCGGCCCGGCGCGAGCTGTACGAGGAAAGCGGCGCGCGGACGTTTGACGTCCGTCCGGTGTGCGACTACTGGGCGGGCAGCCGGGAAGGCAGCAGCGTGGGCGTGGTGTTCCTGGCGGAGATTGCGGCGCTCGGCCCGCTGCCGGAGAGCGAAATGGCGGAGGTACGCGCCTTTGACGCGCTGCCGGAGGCGTTGACGTATCCCGGCATCACCGTGCCGCTGATGGCGGAGATGGAGCGCTGCCTGGGCCTGCCCGAGGCGGAGAGGCCGCGTAGGACGCTGCTCCAGGCGTATGCCGATTACGCTCCGGACGACCGGACGCTGCCGGAGAGCGCCTACGCGCTAAGCGGCGAGGCGCCGGAAATTCTGAAGAAATACGGCTTTGACGCGTATTTTGACGGGCTTCCGGAGGGCAGCGACGAGATTGCGTTTGCGGCGCTGAACTTCGTCTGCGACCACTTCGGGCACAACGGGTCGGACGGTATGTGGGACGACGCGACCATCGCGGGGCTGATCGCCTTCTGCGAAAAAAACGGCGGGCGGATGAACTGCCGCGGGCTGGCGATTCTGCTTTCGTCCATCCTGCGCTTGAAGGGGATCAAGGCGCGGCATATCACCTGCAAGCCCTATGAGGAGCCGTTTGACGACTGCCATGTGGTGGTGGACTGCCTGCTGCCCTCGGGGCGCAGGGTCATGCTCGACCCGACGAGCCGCCTGTACTACACCGACGCGCAGGGCAAGCTGGTTTCCCTGCGGCGGCTGCGCGAGCTGCTGCTGCGCGGCGAACCGTTGCTGCCCAACCCGGACGCGTCGTACAACGGCGGGCCGTTCGATGCGGAGGAGAACCGGGCGTACATGGTCAAGAACACCTTCCGCTTTTCGCGCGGCTTCGACTTTTTCGACGGCGCGGACGACGAACGGATTGATCTGATTCCCGCGAACTACGTGGACAGGCAGCAGCAAAGCTGCGATTTTACCACGGACGACCAGCTGTTCTGGAAAATGTAAAGGCATCAAAAAAGCGTGCTTTTTCAAACGAAGCACGCTTTTTTTGATGCGCTACTCGCCGGCCAGCACCTCATCCAGCGCCGCGGAGAGCTTTGCTTTCAGCTCGTTCAGCTCTTCCGGCGTGGGGACGAACGATTCCGCCGACAGCTCCGGGCCGAGCATCCATACGGGGCCGCGCCTTGGCGTGTCGCCCTCCCGCCGGGGAAAGAGGTGCCAGTGCATATGCACGCCGTTCCCCGCGCCGAGCAGCTCGTAGTTCATCTTGTCCGGCTCGAACGCCCGGTACACCGCCTCTGCGACCAGCGCCATTTCCCGCAGAAATTCCAGCCGGAACGCTTTGTCAAGCTGGTGCAGCTCGGTCGCGTGGCGCTTGCAGAGAAAAAGCGTATAGCCGCGAATCCGCTGATGGTCGCCGATGACCACATAGCCGGTGTTCAATTCTCTCACAAAAAATGGATTTTCCCCGCGCTGAATCCGATCAATGCGGTCGCAGACAAGGCAGCCGTCCATGAGAATCGCCTCCTTTTTGATCATCGTAGCAGATTTTACGTGCACCGTCAAGCGCAGCGCGTGCCGTCATTTCCCATGATAGCCGCCGCGAAAACCGGGCATGATGAAGCCGCGGGAAGGAGGCGGACGAAAATGGGCAAGCGGCCAAACGAAATGGTGGAAGCCATTTTGAAGCAGGCGCAGGAGAAGAACCGAACCGACGTGCTTGGCTCCTGGACGGGCGTTCCATGGGACGAATGGGAGGAGCCGGTGCAGGATGCGGACGACCTGTGAGGGCACGGTGCGGCTGGGGCAGGTGATCGGCCTGCCGGTGGTGCTGCGCGGACGGATGATCGGCCGGGTGGAGCAGACGCATCTGACGGCGGACGGGCGGCGCTTGCAGGGGCTGGTGATGCGGCGCGGTCTGGGCGCGGCCCGGTGGAGCCCCTGGGAGGACGTGCTGGCGCTGGGCGAGGTATCGGTCATTTTGCGGCGGGAGCCGGGCAAGCCGCCCAAGGGCGGCGGCGACGGGCTGCACGCGGTGAAGGATACCGGCGGCATGAACCTGGGTCGGGTAACGGACGTGTACGTCTCTCGGGCGACGGGTCGGGTGACGGCGCTGGAAGTCAGCCTGGGGCTGTACGAGGAGCTGACCTGCGGCCGGGTGGTCGCGCGGACGTTCGCGGTGCGGCCCACGCCCGCGGAGCCGGGGCTGGTGCTGATCCCCTGCGGCTGCGCGGTGGAATATCCACAGGGAAAGGGGGTGGCACGATGACGAAGTTTGTCATGGGCAGCGCGATGGGCTTCATGCTCGGCGCGGGCATGATGATGATGCCCGCCGGGCGGACGATCAAGCGCGACGTGAAGCGCGGCGCAGGGCTTGTCAAGCGGTGGATGCGCAGTATGTGACCGGGCGGGGAGGGGCGGCGGGCCGCTCCTCCCCCCGCGGCGGAAGGAGAGCATCATCATGGAGCGGAGCGTGACGCGTACCCGGCGGCGACTGGCGGTGGCGTTGGCCGCGGCGGCGGCCGTCGCGGTGGTGTTCCGCGGCGTGCTGGCGGCGCTGCTCATGCAGCTCCTCGCGGGGTACGCGTTGATGGCGCTGGCGCTGCCGCTGTCCCGATTGCTGGAAAAGCGGCTAAGCACGGGCGCGGCGGCGGCGCTGTCGTTTTTGATGCTGACGGGCGCGGCGGTATTGGCGCTGCTGACGCTCCTGCCGCCGATCGTCCGACAATTGACGCAGCTGAGCGAGGCCGTTCCGGCGCTGCTCAAGTGGGTCGGCGGCGTGCTGAACGGCGCGCAGACGGTGCTGCGCGAGCGGGGAATCGACGTCGCCCCGGCGCGGGAGGAGCTGCTGAGCCGGGCGAGCGCGGCGGCGGGCAGCGCGGTGGCCTATCTGGCGAAGGCGGCGGGGCAGGCGGCGCGGAGCGCGGGCAAGCTGTTTCTCGCGCCGTTGATCGCCTTCTACCTGCTCCGCGACCGGCGAAAAATCGCCTCGGCGCTGACGCTGACGATTCCGGTGGCCTATCGGGCGCGGGCGGTGCGCGCCGCGCGGGAGATGCGCCGGGAAACGGCGAGCTTTCTGCGGGGGCAGCTGCTGCTTTCCGCCCTGGTGGGCGTAATGACCGCCGTCGGGCTGCTGGCGACGGGCACGCCGGGCTGGCTGGTGCTGGGGCTTTTGATGGGCGTATTGGAGCTGATTCCCTACCTGGGGCCGGTGCTGGCGGGCGTTCCGGCGGTGCTGCTGGCGCTTGAGGGCGGCATGGCGCGGGCGCTGTGGACGCTGGGCGTGATCGTGCTGGTGCAGCAGCTTGAGGGCAGCCTGCTCTCGCCGCGGATGCTCTCGGGCGCGACGCGGCTGCATCCGCTCGCGGTGCTGCTGGCGATTTCCGCCGGGGGCATGGTGGGCGGCACGCTGGGAATGCTGCTGGCGCTGCCGGCGGTGGTATCCCTCCGGGGCGCTGCGCGGGGCTGGCGCGCCGGATGAATCGTCGAGGATGTAAACTTTTTCATCTTTTAATGAAATCGGGGCTTTTTTTTGCGCCCGATCTCATGTATAATAGAAGC
The DNA here is from genome assembly GCA_964600835.1 of uncultured Oscillospiraceae bacterium. Classification (GTDB taxonomy): domain Bacteria; phylum Bacillota; class Clostridia; order Christensenellales; family Aristaeellaceae; genus UBA11524. The sequence goes on along the minus strand of CAZRLM010000037.1, from coordinate 5,700 downwards.
ATCATCCACCGGGAAGGAGACGTTCGCTGTGCCCGATCTGTTCAACACCACCAAGCTGCAGCCCTTGCAGGAATCCGGCAATGAGGCGCAGGACATCCTGCTGTATGTGTATCGGGCCCTTCAGGCCAAGGGCTACGACCCCATCACCCAAATCGTCGGCTATATTATCTCCGGCGACCCGACCTATATCACCAGCCATAATCAGGCGCGCAGCATGATCTGCCGCCTGGAGCGGGACGAGATCCTGGAGGAGCTTGTCCGGTTTTACCTGGCAGGCCACGCCGGACAGTAAGCGCGAGAATCCCGGAGGAACGGCTTGTTCCTTCGGGATTTCCTTTTCATTGCCGGGAAAGAAAAATCTGCCGTTTCGGGCAGGAAAACCCGGCGCTCGTCCGTTGAATGGGTAAAGGGGGTTTTACCATGCCGAAGCGTATCGCCGCGCTTTTCCTGACGTTTTTCCTGCTCCTGACCGCCTGTCCGGCGCTGGCCAACAGCTGGGGGCTGACCGGCTCGCTGCTGGGCTATGTCCAGAAGCATGACGAGTATGACGATTATTTCGCCCTGGCCGGGGAACTGGACATGGAGACCTGCGACGTGGCCGTGATGCACAGCCGCTACCACAACGTGCTGATGATCGGCGGGTACGACGGGGCGGACCAGTCGCCCGTGCTGCTGCAAAAGAGCACCACCGCCGTTTACCAGCCCGACGACGGCCGGGATGGCGAGCTGCGCCTGGAAAAGCTGGAGAACGACTGCTTCTGCCTGCGCTATGGGGACGAGATGTACTGCTTCGGCTTCGGCAACAGCAATTGCTGGCTGGAGGACGCGTACATCGGCGGCTTTTCGCTGAACTACCGGGAGGACGGCGCCGGCTACGACGTGAGCGACGCGTCCGGAACCGACGTGTGGTACACGGAGAAAATCTCGGCGCGGAACTTCAACATCCGCCTGCTGCCCCGCTCGGTGGACAAGGTGCGCCACATGACCGAGATGAAGCGCTACCTGCGGGCGCTGTACCCGCTGACGGTGGACGCGGAAGGCGGCGAGGTGTTCGAGGGCGTTCGGGGCGGCAAAACGCTGCCCGTATACAGCGCGCCGGACACGAACAGCTGGCGCGCGGCGAAGGGCAAGGCGGCCGTCAGCCTGGCGGGGGACGTGACGCGCTTTGGCCGGACGGCGGGCTACGACCTGATCTGCTACGAGGTCAGCCTGCGCACGAGCCGGATCGGCTGCATCGCCACGGGCGCGCTGGCGGAGCGGGAGGAATCGCCGCTGCTGGGCATTCAGGCCGTCACGGCCTACGAAACCTACCTGACGGACGATCCGCTGGTCAGCCAGTATGCGCAGTTTGCCCTGCCCGCGCAGACGGCGGTGACGATCCTCAGCGGCGACTGCGGCCTGTACGCCTATGTTGATTGGACGCGGGACGGGCAGGCGGTGCGGGGCTTTGTGCCCTTGCGGGATCTGTCGATCGTCTACGCGGAGCCGGACGAGACGACCGCGGCGGCGCTCCTGGGTGAATGGACGTGCACCGGCGGCGGCGAGTTTTTCGGCCCGGAATGCGCCTTTTACGCGGACGGTACCTTCCGCGAGAGCTGCGGCGTGACGGGCACCTATACCGTGGTGCGCTACGACCCGTCGGAGGGCAGCTTCTGGGACAACCCGCCCGCCCGTATCCTGCTGTGGGGCGACGACGGGTATTTCCAGACCTACGGCCTCACTGCCGACGCGTCGGACTTGTCCCTGACGACCGAGGAGGGCGGCTGTGGCTTTGTCCGCGTTTCGGAGCCGCTGGACTGGGACAGCATCGCCAGCGGGGACAACGGCTGACCCCATTTCCCGGAACAATCAACACAAAAGGAAAGCGAGTGTGACGCGGCGATGTACCAGCCCTCCGCGCGGCGGATCCCGGAGCTGAACGGCTTCCGGGTGCTGATGGTGTTCATTGTCAGCTGGTTCCACATCTGGCAGCAGAGCTGGCTGACGCCGCGCGTGGGCGGGACGTCGCTTGATTTTCTGGTGCGCGCGGGCTATGTGCCGGTGGACGGCACCATCCTCCTGAGCGGGTTTCTGCTGTTTCTGCCCTATGCGCGCCATATGCTGTCCGGGGAAAGGATGCCGCGGGCGCGGGACTTCTACCGCCGTCGCGTGATGCGCGTCGTGCCCAGCTACACCTTTGTGACGCTGCTGACGCTGTTTGCCGTCGCGCTGCCGAACCGCCTGTATGCCTCGCCCAAAGCGATGTGGACGGATCTCGCCGCGCACCTGACCTGGACGTTCACCTTCTTCCGCGGCACCTACATGGGTACACAGCTGGGCGGCGCGAGCTGGACGCTGGTGATCGAGGCGCAGATGTACCTGCTCTTTCCGCTGCTGGCGGCCCGCGCGGTCAAGCATCCCGGGCGTGTGATGCCGGCGATGCTGGCGGCGGCGTGGGCGTTTCGCGCCTGGTGCGTTTTGACGATGAGCGAGTACGGCATGGTGCTCAATCAGCTGCCCAATATGCTCGACCTGTATGCGATGGGCATGGCGGCGGCGGTGATTTACGTCCGCCTGACGATGTGCTGGCCCACAAAACGCGCCCGGCAGTTTGTCTGGGAGACGGCGGCGACCGCGTTGCTGGCCGTTGCGGTGGCGCTGCTGGTGCGGGCGCTCAAGGCGCAGGCCTCGACACAGGGCACCGACGTGCTCCAGCGGATGCAGATGCTGCGCCGCCCGCTGTTCGGCGGGCTGATGGCGGTCATGCTCCTGACGCTGCCCTTTGCGCTCCGGCCGGTGCGGCTGCTTTTCGGCAACCGGGTGATGGACGCGCTGGCGGCGATTTCGATGAACTATTATCTGGTGCATCAGACGCTGGCTGTGCAGCTTAAGCGCTGGGGCATTCCGGCCTCGGCCTATGACGCGCCCCATCAGGCGGGCGACCGTCCCTGGCAATACGCCTATACGGCGCTGTGCTTCGGCCTGTCGCTGCTCCTGGCCGCGCTGATCACCTTCCTGGTGGAAAAGCCCTGCGCGGCGCTTTTGTCCCGCGCGTTTCGTCGCCTGGACGCGCGCCGGAGCGCGTCCTGATGATCGTTTGGTAGGGAGGCGAAGCCCGTGCGAACGGCGACGCTGTTTAACTTTCTGGTGGAATCGTCCCTGATCGGCGGAATGCTGATCGCGCTGCTGCTGGCGCTGCGCCCGCTGATCCGTCGGGGCGCGGGGAGCCGGGTGGTGTGGCTGCTGTGGGCGCTGGTGGCGCTGCGGCTGCTGGTGCCGCTGGCGCTGCCCAATCCGCTGATGAACTGGCTTCGCCCCACGCTGAGCCTGGATACGGGCATCCGACCCATGGCGGATCAGGTGCGAACGCGCATGGATGACGCGGCGCGGGAGCTGTCCGCCGCCTTTAGCGGGCGCGGATCGCCGCTGGAAACGCTTTTGTGGCGCGTGGCGGGCGCGACCGGCGACGGTCGTCTGGCTTTCGCGGGGATGATCGTCTACCTGGCCGGCGTGGTGCTGTGCGGCGCTTGGATGGTCGCGCGGAACGCGTGCTTCTTCCGCCGGATGCGCGCAAATGACGCGGGGACGGTCGCGGACACGGCCTGCGCCGCGCCGGTTCACCGGGTTCGCGGCGCGCGGGGGAGCTGCGTGTATGGGCTGGTACGACCGTCGATCGCCGTGCCGGAGGACGCGTCCGGCGACCATTTGGCGCTGATGCTTCTTCGGGAACAGACGCATTTGGCGGGCCGCGACGTCGTGTGGTGCCTCGTGCGCGACCTGTGCTGCGCGGTGCACTGGTTCAATCCGCTGGTATGGTTGGCGGCCTGCGTGAGCCGCGTGGACTGCGAGCTGGCGTGCGACGAGCGCGTCCTTGGGCCGCTGGATTCCGCGCAGCGGGAGGCGTATGCCCGCTTGCTGATTCATTCGCCGGACAGCCGCCGCGCCACGCCTTCCATCGCCGTCTGCGCAACGCTGATGACGATGCGCCGCGGCCCGCTGACGGTGCGGATTCGGCGGGCGCTGCATGGCAAGCCTGCCGGCGCGGGGGCGATCGCCGCCGTAGCGCTGGCTGCCGCCGTGGCGGTGATGCTGATGTTTGGCACGGCGGAGGAGTCGTCGATCAAGAATATTCCCGACCTGCCGTCCGAGCCTTTTGCCGCGGGCGCGCTCACGGACGAGCACGCGGCGGAGGCTGCCGCGCGCGCCTTTTTGACGCTCCCCGGCGTGAACGGCCCGGAGCTTGCGTCAGCGCCCTATGTGACCGAACAGGCGGACGGCTGGCAGGTGGAGTTTCTGACCGAGGCGGGCGCGTCGGTGCTGGTGCAGCTGACCGGCGCGGGAAATGTGACCGGCTACCACAACGGCACGGTCACGTTGGAGCGTCTCCGTCCGCTGGCGTTCCCGATCACCGACAACACCGAGGAAGGCGCGCTGTGGCTCGCCTACTTGCGGGATTTCCTGCTTCTCGCCGCGCCGGACGCGATGGCCGACTGTGACGGTATCCACATAGCCGACAGCGCCCGTCTGGACGGCGAGCGCTTCCTCTACGTCCATCTGACCCGCGGCGGCGAACCTCGCTATCACGTTCTCCTCCAGGTCGCCCCCGTCTCCCGCCTCCTCACGCTGGCGGGGGCTTTGCCCCTGCACCCCACCAGAGGGGGCGCTGCCCCCTCTGGACTCCCTCGCCAGGAGGGCCGGTTGGCCCTCCTGGACCTCCCAAGCGGGGCGGCCCAGCTTTTTTTCATTTCCGGAGAAGTGCTGTTAGTAAGAGTGCGCCCCGAAGGGGTGCAGGGGGCGATCGGAAGGCCTGGCAGGCGACCTTCGCTCCCTGCCCGCGCCCGCAGGCGCGGAACACCAGTTGGTATCACGGCAACTGGTTTTTTTGTGCCCGTTACATGAAGTAGTGCCCGCTCCTGCACGTCAAACCATTCATCGCGGCTGTTCGGCGCCAACGCCCCGCCGCACTTGCGCTTGTACTGCGACGGCGTGCAGAGACGCGCGGCAATGTCGCTTTCATAGCATAGGGAGCTACCGCCCCAACTGTACGCGTTCCAGGAGGCCGCGCCATTGAGCAGAACAGCCAGCAACTCCTTGCGGTCGGTCGGCACGTCCTGCCGCTCCGTCAACGTCTCCACAAGCTCCAAAGCGTACTCCTTCACGCCACGCGCCCACGCGCTCCGGGTCTTCTCCTGCTCCAGCGCTTCCTTGATTTTTGCAACAGCAAACACACGGTCAGGCATCATTTTTTTATCCTCCAAATTTTCTATTGATTTTTCTTTTTGATTGTGTTATAGTAACGGGGCAGGGGCTTTTAGTTTAGTTTCCCCGCGTTACCGTTGACGATCTTCCGAATCGTCAGCGGCTTTTTTTAATGCCTTGATGGTATCATACGCGATAATCACCGCGATTGCGATTCCCGCGAACGTGATTCCATCCATTGGTTCCACCTCCTTCCCACGCGGTTTCCTGCTTCCCTCCTCCCCGCTGGTTTTGGTGGCCCCTGCCCCGGTCGGTTCGGGGGTTTTGCATAGCTCGGCACAATCTCCCGCGCTAAAAGCACGGAATTCCAGTTCGTGGGTCAACTCCTGCGTATTGCGCGCCTTCCGGCGCGCCAAAAGGCGGCCTATGCCAGCGCATTGTTCCGGTCACGCCAATCACAACGCATTAGCTCCGGCGCTGCCAAGGGCCGTTTGCAACGCCTCAGACGCCGATGCGCAGGCG
>CAZRLM010000036.1:0-19913 GCA_964600835.1 uncultured Oscillospiraceae bacterium | reverse complement strand
TACAACCCGATCATTCAGCGTTTCATCTCTTCGGATTTGGTTGTTGGATTTGTAGGGCAGCTACTTACCCATAATCAGTATATCTATTGCGAGAATAATCCAATCAACTATGTTGATAGAAATGGTCTAAGCCGTTGGTTTGATCTAAGATGGGGTTATTCTTACCGCGTAGATTATGGTCGTGATTCTGTCCATATCCATATTCGCTATAAGGACAGCCACATTGAATGGAAACAAAAAATTAATGGTGAACCGTATGAACCCAATCATGACACAACCAGATCCGGTGATCCGCCCAAGAGGGTGCGCGACCTTCTGAAGAAAATAAAGGACAAGAACGATAAGAACAATAAGAGCGGCGGTTCAGACGGCCCCGGCTGGGATTGGGACGGAAACAAGGCGTCTTACGACGGGGAGGACAGTGGGAGGAACCAGAATGAAAATGCAGTTTCAGTTGGTGTTGGCCTTGCAGTTGTTGGAATTGGTTATAGCTTGTACCGTTTTTTTCTCCTGATTCCTTCTTTTGCACCTCCACTATGGTGAACGCTGTCTGTTAACATTGCTATACCATGATCATAAAGGAGGTTAAAGCTAATGCCGATCAAAAATGAAAAATCCTCTACTGTCTCTGCGTCCTATCAGCGTCTTCTTGCTGAAAAAGCATACTTCCACGACTGGTATCTAAAAGATATGTATGTAGGTAATACGGGGAAAGAGGTTCTTGAAGTTAGCAAATTGGGCTATACCACAATCCAGATTGAAATGTGCACGAGTAATAACGATATCAGTTACTTGCTTTTGTTCATTAACGCGAGAGCTTTCCATGTAGAAATGGAAAAAACTCTGGATGTTTGCAAGTATTCTTTTACAAGTTTCGGTAGATGTTATACATACAACATTGAACAAGACGGAAAAGAACAAAAGCATACGCTGATTTTTGAAGGAAATGCTTGCATCAGCATTACTTGCGAGAAGGTTAAATACAAAAAGATATACAATAGACGCTTCTAATAAAGCCCGCGAACTTCGATAAGGATCGTCTGGGCGGGGTCGAAAATAAGGCTCCGCCCTTTCTAACGCTCTCACGAATCCCGATGATGACGCGGGCATCATTGACCTCCCGCTGAACGACGGCACCTGGACGTACACCTGGCAGCATGGCCGCCAGCTGCGGAGCATGAGCCGCGGTAACGAGGCGGTGAGCTTCATCTACAATGAGGATGGTCTGCGGGTGCAGAAAACCGCCGCCTCGACCGGCACAACCGAGTACACGCTCCACGGCGGTGAAACAGAGAAACGTTCGGGAAAAAATCCCGATTCACGCTTCTGGCGGAGCCGACCGCCGCCTGCACCGCCAGGATAGGGGTAGCCTGGCGAAAAGTAAAGGGCCAGAAGCGAGCCGAGCGCCGCGCTCCGGCGTCAAATGCGATGCTTTGCGGCGCTTCGTCCCGGCTCGCTTGTGACGCCGGAAACGATAAAGTCCAGATGTTTCAAGGCTTTTCCCGGCTCGGCTTTGAACCGCGGTTGGTTCGCTTTTGGTGCCGAGCTTTCCGTAGCAAAAGACCTCCCATTTCCCCGGCCAGGCTCGGCAAGGAACAATGGGAGGTCTTTATGCGATTCGCCCAAACGCGGTCAATCGCTGCACTGATCGCGGAATTGTTGGGGCGTGATGTTCAGCAGCGTGTTGAACAGGCGGTAGAGCTGCCGCTCCGAGTGATAGCCCACCATGGGCGCTACGTTCCGCACCGGCAGCTTGGGCGACTCTAACAGGATGCGCATGGCCTGATAGAGCCGCAGCTCGTTCACATAGTCCAGGAAGGTGATGTCCAGCTCCTTTTTGAACAGGATGCAGATATAGCTTTCCGTCAGCCCGGTCTGGCAGGAGAGCTGCATCAGGGACAGATCGTTGGCGTAGTTCTTCTGAATATATCGCGTAATCTTCCGCAGCGTGGGCGAGAGCTTCTGGATCAGCGTGTGGGCGTAGAGCGGCTCGTACTGACGGAGCACGTCCTCCACCTGAGCCTTGCTCTTGGATTCCCCGCATAACTGGCGCAGCCGGTTATCCAGCTCGTCCCAGTCGATGGGCTTGACCATGTAACCGAGCACGCCCATCTCCAGCGCGCGTCTGGCGTATTCAAACTCCTCGTAGGCAGTCAGCACGATGCAGCGGGGACACAGGCCGCCGCGCTGCACCTCCTGAATGAGATCCAATCCGTTCATGCCGGGCATATGAATATCGGTGATCAGCAGATCTGGGCGGAACAGCTTCATCATGGCCAGCGCCTCCTCGCCGGAGAACGCGCCCGCCGCGGTAATGTCCAGCTCCTTCAGCTTGGAGATGTGCTTCAGCACGCCCTGCACGATGATCTCCTCGTCGTCCACAAACAAAACCTTCATGTGCTGCTGCCTCCTTTCAGCGACGGCTGCTTTTCCAGTCCGACGTACATCCGACACCGGACGCCCGTGGGCTGACCCTGAACAAAGGACAGGCCGTATTCGGCGCCATAGTAATACTTGATGCGGGCGTTCACGTTGTCCAGCCCCACATGATCGTTCGCCTGATCGCGCTTGTGGAGCGTGGCGGTGGCCATTCGGGCGTTCAGCTCGCCAAGCGCCTCGTCGCTCATGCCGGAGCCGTCGTCGGTCACCTCGATCATCACGCCGCCCTCGCACCGGTGCGCATACACCTCCACATGGATGGGCGTGTTTAGCCCCGCGATGCCATGCTTGAAGCTGTTTTCCACAATGGGCTGCAAAATGCGCACCGGGCACGGGATGTTGGGCACGTCCTCCTCCTTGCGGATGTCAAAGTGGATCATGTGCTGGATGCGGTACTGGTAGATGCGCACATAGTACCGGGTGTGCTCCAGCTCCGCCTCCAGGCTGCTCTCCTCCCGCATGGAGATGTTGTAGCGAAGGAAGCGGCTGAGGGAAAAGAGCATCTGGTTCGCGTCGTCGTATTTTTCCAGCTCAATGTGCATCCGGATGTTTTCCAGCGTGTTGAACATGAAGTGGGGATTGACCTGGCTGCTCATGGCGTAGTAGTTGGCGGCGTTTTTCAGCCGCTCCGCCTCCTGCACGGAGTCGATCAGCTCCGCGATGGTCTTCGTCATGGCGTTGTACTCCCGCACCACGTCGCCGAACTCGTCCTGATAGATGGGGCCGCCGTAGGGCTTGGGCATTCCGGTTCCGGTGAGGTGGATATGCCGACTGAACCTGGTGATGACGTGCGTGTAGAACAGAATGTATAGCCAGAAGATCGCCATGGGTACGATCAGCAGCAGCAGCATTTGGATAAAGAAGCGCTTCGACGCGCCATAGGAATCGATCAGCGGGAGACGGTACAGGAAGGTCAGCCCATTCATCGTCTCCTCCAGCAGCATTTCATCCCGGGCGACCTCGGGCTTGCCGGTCAGGGGATGCGCCGTGTCCAGATGGCACTTTCCCTCCTGCTGCACAATGGGATAGCACACACCGTCCCAGCCCAGGAAAAGCTCGCCGCCGCTGACGACGGGAAACGCGCTGCTTAGCAGCTCATCCATGCTCAATTGAAGCTCCAGCACGGCGACCACATGGGCATAGTCTCTGGAATAAAGGTTGCACAGGTGAATCACCCGCGCGCCGTCATCAGCCTCGTCGGACGGATGATGATACTGCTCAGGCGATGTGGCCAGGAAGGTGCGGTTGTTGTCAGCCTCATCGTAATCATAGGGCAGGCTTTGATAATCGCAAAAATTGTACACCAGGCCGCTGTTGCTGATGTGGGAGGGATAGATGCGGTAGAGGTAGAGCGCGTCCAGCGCCGGGCGGATGGCATACACGCTTTCAAACAGCGGCTGGATGTAAGCGGAGTAGGCGTACAGCTCGTCCGCCGCGGAGGGATAGCCGCCGGAGAGCAGCGTCAAAAGCGGCGTGGAGGATTGCAGCGTGTCGGTCACCAGCCGCACCTCGTCCAGGGCGTAGGTGAAATACTGCGTGGAGAGCAGCAGCGCCGTCTGCCGTTCGGCTCGCTGCTCATTGACCGCCTGCCGGTGCAGGCTGTTGGCATACGCGTTGATGAACACCAGCGTGGGTAACAGCACCAGCACCAGATAGAACGTGACAAAGCGGACGGTGATGCGCGGCATCAGCGCGTGAATGCGCTGGATCAGGCGCTTCATGGCGCGCTCATCTCCTTCATGCGCTGTTGATACTGCGCGTACTGCCGGGGGATGCTCTCGCTCAGGTATGCCTCCAATGTCTGCACCTGCAGGGAGTCCATCAGAACAAGCAGCTCGTTGACGTTGCGCTCAAAGGCCGCGTCGTCGGCAGAGAGAATAATCTTCGTCTCGTAATCGTCGATGGAGGCGCTCAACCGATCGTAGATCAGGCGGGAGTCCTCCGGCATCTGCGCCAGCGCGGCGGTGATCCATGGCATGATGCGGTAGCGGCGGCGAATCTCGTCATACGTTTCGGTGGACGTGCCGTCGGTCTGCAATGCGCAGCGGCCCTCTGCCTCCACGATGGCGGAGGTGCCAAAGTAGAACCAGGGATTGTAGCGCTTGTTGTAGGTATCGTCGGCGACGGACTGCATCACGTCCTCGGAAAAGACGGGTAGCCCGTTTTCGTCCAGCGCGTAATCAACGCCTTCCCTACCCCACTCGGTCAGATACTGCCCCTCCGCAGAGTACATCCAGCGCAGCAGTTTGATGCACGCCTCCGGATCCTTGGCGCCGCGGGTGATGAAGGAGGCCGACCAGCCCAGCCCCTGCGTGTCGTAACACGCGCCGTCCAGCGGATAAAGCTCCACCGACCGGTAGCGCTCGTCGATCTGGCTCAACTCGCTCTGCATGAACAGATTGGTGTTCTGGGTGCAGCAGGAAAAGGAAAAGGACGCACCGGAGCTGTACAGCAGCGAGGCGTTGCCCTCGGAGACGGCAAAGCTGTCCGGAATCAGACAGCCCGCCCGGTACAGCTCATTCAGATAGGTAAGCATTTCCCGGTACGCGTCAGTGCGGGCATAGTACAGGTAAGCGCCGTCCGCCTGCTCCTGCGCCGGCAGCAGCCCCAGCCCGAAACAGCAGCGGAAAAAGTTGAAGCGATGGTTTTTGTCAAAGGTGAGGGGTACCATGTCGGGATAGCGCGCCTTCACCTGCAAATACACGTCCTTCAGCTCTTCCAGCGTGCGAATCTGTGTAACGCCCAGCTCGTCCAGAATATCCTGACGGATCATCAGGGAGGAAATCATGGGCACGGCGGCGGTGTGCTGCCATTCCTCGTTGCTGGCGTAGTTGTTCAACAGGCCGTAGATGCGTCCGTCCGGGGAATAGATGAGGGCGTTGGCCCGCAGCTGCGCAGGGATCTCCCAGGCGAGGCCGTAGGTCTCGAGAAGCTCGTCGTAGCTGTAACAGAGGGCGGGGTTGTTCATCCGCTCCAGCATGGTGGAGGTGTACACGATGTCCGGCAGGCGGTTCTGCGCAATGAGCCGGTTCAGGTGCTGCAAGTCCTGCGCCACGGTGATTTCGAGGGTCACGCCGGTGATGCGGGTAATCTCCTCGGGGATGATGCCCGTAAAGTCGCTGACAGGAAACCAGGGATGGTTAATGAACACAGTGATGACCTTTGGCGCTTCCTCCGCAGCAGCAAACGTCCCGCCGCAGCCCAATAGAACGACCAACAGGCAACATATCCACCGAACCGACAGACGGCGTTTTTTCATCAGCCTCAGCCCCTCTTTCCGCTATGAACTTTCTCATGAATCCTTATTCTGTATATCATTGTACCCGCTTTTTCGTCATAAAACAAGCACGAATTATGCCAAAACCGTTGACTTGTAAAAAGCACAAAAAGCGCCGCACTTGTCGTCGCTCTCTGCGGGCAGGCCGAAGGGATTGCGCCCTCCGGCCCGCCCTGAACGGATGATATTTATGATTCCCGGCAGAACGCGGGCGTGAGCCGGTAGCGCTTCCCGGTCTGACCGGAGAAGCGGAAGCCGTGCTCCGTCAGCGTGACGGGCAGCGCCGCGCCGTCCTCGTCCACAACGCGCATCGCGGGGCCGCACAGCGCCACGTCGCCGTCGCGCCCGGGCGTCAAACTTGCTTCCTCCAGCGCGCCGTCGCGCCAGCGCATCGACACCGTCACATCGCCCCGGGCGCGCAGGCCCTTCGCCTCGCCCTCGCGCCAGTCGTGCGGCAGCGCGGGCAGCAGGTGGATCATGCCGGTGTGGCTTTGCAGCAGCGCCTCGGCGATGCCCGCCGTCGCACCCAGGTTGCCGTCAATCTGGAAAACAGAGAAGCCGTTCATGAAGTTCCGCGTGCGGGAGGCCGTGACCATGGCCCGGATGTTGTCGCCGGTCTTTTCCGCGTCCAGCATCCGGGCGTGCTGGCAGATATACCAGGCCAGCGGCCAGCCGCCCCGGCCCGCGCCGTGATCCATGCGCAGCCGCAGGGAGGTGCGCACGGCTTCCAGCAGCTCCGGCGTGTCCTTCCAGTTGATCTCCGTGCCGGGGTACGCGCCCCACAGGTGGGAAATGTGCCCCATGCCGGGCGTCATCTCCGGGTACTCCTGCTGCCATTCCAGCAATTGCCCCTTGGAGCCGATGCGGTTGGGCGGCAGCCTGTCGCGGGTGGCGGCGAACTCCGCGCGCAGCGGATCGTCCTCGCCCAGTACGTCGCAGGCATGGATGCAGGCGTCAAACAGCTCACGGATGATCTGGTTGTCCATCGTCGCGCCGGCGCACACGGGGGTATCGTGGCCGTCCGGCAGGATGTAGCGGTTCTCCGGCGAGATGGACGGGCAGGTGACGAGACGCCCCTGATCGTCCTCCACGAGGAAGTCCAGGAAGAACAGCGCGAAGTCCCGCAGGATGGGGTAGTATTCCTTCAAAAACGCCTTATCCAGCGTGAACAGGTAGTGCTCCCAGATGTGCAGCGCCATCCACGCGCCGCCCATCACCCAGGGCGTCGCAGCCATGTACACGTCCTGCGGCGCGCAGTCGCCGTAAATGTCGGTGTTGTGGTGGCAGACCGCGCCCCGGCAGCCGTACATGATCCGCGCCGTGTCCTGCCCGCGGCGGTGCATCCGCCGAATGAGGTCGAACATGGACAGGTGCTCCTCGGACAGGTTGCAGACCTCGGCGGGCCAGTAGTTCATCTGCGTGTTAATGTTAATGGTGTACTTGCTGTCCCAGGGCGGCAGGAAATCCTTGCACCAGATGCCCTGCAAATTCAGCGCGGTGGAGTTGGGCCGTCCGCCGGACACCATCAAATAACGGCCGAAGGTGAAGTAGGTCGCCGCCAGATCGTTGTCCTGTCTTCCCTCCCGCGCTGCGTTGATGCGCTCGTCCAGCGGCGCGTCGGGCGCGTCGCCCAGGCGCAGCGTGCAGCGATTCATGCGCGCTTCAAAGTCCGCCGTATGACGCGTCAGCAGCCGGTCGAAACCGAGCTTTTCCGCCGCGTCCAGCTTGGCCAGGACGGTGGCCTCGTAATCCTGCTCCCGGTTGTCCGTATCCGCCGCCACAAGCAGCGTAACGCAGGTGGCCCTGCGGGTCAGCAGCTGGGTATAGGGATCCTCCACGCAGCCGTCGGTGAGCATGCGCAGTGCCATCGCGAAGCCGATTTCCGCCGCGTGCCCCTTGGCAAGCAGCGTGGTGGGGTTCACGGTGTGGTTCTCGTCCAGCAGCATCCCGGCCCAGCCGCCGCCGCGGGAGAACTTTCCCGGCCTGCGGTGATCGGGTACCTTCTCGTCAAAGATGCGGCAGCGATCCAGCTGCGCGTCCAGGTTCAGCGCGCCGGGCACGTCGGAGACAATTTGAACCGCCAGTACCTGATCCGGATAGCTGACGAACATCCGGCGGGTGTAGGTCACGCCGTCCTGCTTCCAGACGAGGGTGTGCACGCCCCGCGTCAAGTCCAGGCGACAGTCGTAGTCCTCCGCGCCGTCGCTGTTGGGCAGCCAGCCCATTTTGAAGGGCGTGTGCTGGCCGATGGCGACGTCCAGCTCGCCCAGCGACTCATAGTGCCGCATGGTCATGGGCGCGCCGATCATGTACTGGTTCATCAGGTCCTCGGCCTCGACAATCTTCCCCGCCATGATCAGCCGGCGAATCTCCGGCAGCTTCGACAGGGGGGCGCGGTTGTTGCGGTCGATGAACTTACCGTAAAAGAGGCTGTCCTCGTTCAGCTGAATGCGGTCGATGCCGGTGTGGCCGTAGACCATCGCGCCCAGACGGCCGTTGCCCATGGGCAGCGCGTCGTTCCACACATCAGCGGCTTTCGTATAGCGCATCACGTCGCTCATTGCGCGTCCCCTCCCTCATACTGAATCTTGAACGTCTTGATTTCAAAGGGCTTGAAGGTCAAGCTGACGGTGTTGACCGCCCCCAGCTCGCGCTGGTTTTCCTCCAGCATATTCGTCTCAAACACCGCGCGCACCGGATGATGGATGGTCATTTCGGCGCGGCAGGTGGTTCCCTCCGCCTCGTACAGGCGCACGATGTAGCCGTGCTGCGTATCCTCGCAGGGCTTGACGGCCTCGCAGATCACGTTGTCCGCGTCCACGGAGATCAGCTGCGGCAGACTTTCCGGCGCGGCGTGGCCCTGCAGCGCGGGGTAGTTGAGCAGATAGGCGGGGCGGATGACGCTCTTCGCGCCAAAGCCGGTATCATGCGGCAGGAAGGCGTAGGTCACGCGGTGGTCGCCCTTGTCGCCGGTGAAGTCGGGATTGCAGCCGCCCTTGTGCAGCGACAGGTGCAGCGAGGAACCCTTGGCGTGAATGCCGTACTTGCAGTCGTTGAGGATCGCCGCGCCGCAGCGGCTTTCCGACAGGTCGGCGTACTTGTGGCAGCTGACCTCAAACTTCGCCGCGTCCTGGGGATTGTTGTCGTGGGTGGGGCGCAGCGCGTAGCCGAACTGGATTTCCTCGCGGCTTTCCGTGGCGAACACGGAGGTATCAAAGGCCGCCTTGAGGAAGCGATGATCGTCCTGCCAGTGAATGATGGTGTCAAAGCGCACCATGGGCGTATCCGCGGAGAAGATCATCTGCTGGGTGAGCGTCGAGCGCTCCGTCAGACGATATTCGGACTCAATGCGCAGCTCCACCGGCCCGCAGCTCACGACCCGCTGGGAGATCAGCTCGGCAGAGGGCTTCAATTTGGGCAGCAGGTCGGCGTCGATGTCCCAGCTGTCCCAGCGCAGGGAAACGTCCTCGGCCAGCAGGAAGGTGTTGAGCGGGTAGCCCTCGCCGCGCATTTCGCGCGCCATGCGCGTATCGACCAGGGAGTCGATCGTGCCCTGCTCATTAAGGCGCACCCGCGCAAAGGGCGTCGCGATGGACAGGCCGTCCACCGTGAAGGCCGTCTCCCCGCCGCACGCGCCGGGAATCAGTTGCAACACGCGGGTTTCCATGGGCTCAAGGGTCACTCCGGACACGGCCAGCAGCGTGCGGCCTTCAACGTCCGTCACGCGCTGCTGCGCGTAGTCGCCCGCCACGATCATGCCTTCGGGCACGTCGAGATACAACGTGTCCTGCCGCGGGAAGGACAGCGTGTTGGTGACGGACACCGTGTCCGCCCCGTCAGGGCCGTCCAGCAGCGCGGCGGTCATTTGCTGCGCCTGGGTGATCACGCCGCCCACCTGCTCCCGGCATTCCTGATTCACCCGCGGCAGGCCGGTGCCGGGCAGAATATCATGGAACTGGTTGATCAGCAGCAGCCGCGTCAGCGGATGAATTTCCCGCCCGTCCGCCATCGCGGCACGGGCGACGGCCCGGCTGACGGTCAGCAGCTCGAGATCGTGCAGCGCGATTTCCGCCTTGCGGTTGTTGCGCTTGATCTGATGCTGATTCGTCAGCGTGCCGCGGTGGAACTCCAGGTACAGCTCGCCGCTGTACACGGGCGGCTCGGGCATCGACTTTTCCAGCTCCTGCATGAACTCGCTGACGCTCATGAAGCGGGAGCGGGGCATTCCCTCCAGGTCGGCCAGCCGCTTGCCCATCTCGATCTGTTCAAACTGCGGGCCGCCGCCGCCGTCTCCAAAGCCGTAGCCGAGCATCTTCATTTGACTCAGGCGCTTGTCCTTCACCACGTCGCCCCGGCGGTTGCGGGTGTACATGAAGTGGGCCAGCGTCTTGGGACAGGGGAAGTCGTGCGTCTTGGGGAAGTGGGTCAGTACCCGCGTACCGTCTACCCCCGCCCAGAGGAAGGAATCATAGGGGAAATCCGTGGTGTCGTTCCAGGACATTTTGGTGGTGACGAAGTACTTCACGCCGCTTTTTTTCATAATTTGAGGGATGGCGGCGCTGTACCCGAAGGTATCGGGGAGCCAGAAGGTGTCGGAGGTATAGCCGAAGTGCTCCCGCGTGAAGCGCTGTCCCCACAGGAACTGGCGGATCATGCTCTCGCCGCCGGTGATGTTGCAGTCGCACTCCACATACACGGCGCCGTTCGGCTCATAGCGCCCTTCCAGTACCTTGTCGCGGATGCGCTTGAACAGCTCGGGATAGTGCTCCAGCAGCATTTCGCTATGGAAGGCGCTGGATTGCATGAACCGGTGCTCCGGGTACTGCTCCATCAGCGACAGCTGATTGGAATAGGTGCGGGCGCACTTCTTGATCGTCTCGCCGACGTGCCACAGCCAGGCTGTATCCATGTGGCTGTGTCCCATCAGCCCGGCCACGGGCGCGGTGGGGCCGTTCTTCTTGGCGAGCTGCGCCTTGAGCAGGGGCGACGCCTCCGCCAGCGCGCGCTCGAACTCCTCCCTGCTGACACAGGCAGGGTCGTAGTAGATGATTTGATGCACCTTTTCGAGCGTGTTGAGGATGTCCGCGCGGCGGTAGCTGGTCACGTCCAGCGCCTCGACCAGCTCGTTGAGCGTTTTGAGATCGAAGTAGAAATCGCTGACGAGCTGATTTTTTACGCACACGTCCATCCCGGTATACACGGCGGAGAAGTCCGTGCGCCCGTCATACTCAAATGGCTGGGTACCGCGCACATAATGTCCGCAGTAGACCTCCACGCACAGGGGAATCGTCTCTCCGGCGCGGGGATTCATGCGGATCATGTCGCAGTAGTGGTTACCGTGGGTGGTCACGACGATCTTGGTGGCGTAGGTGCCGAAGGGCTGGCCGTCCACCCAGAGCATGGATTCATAGCCCTGCGTGTGCGGCATGAGGAACAGCGGCTTGCCCGCCAGGCGCTCGGGCACGGTGTAGGCCATGCGGAAAAATCCGTATACGCCCTCGCCGCCCCAGGTCTCGCCGGAGGTCACGGGCCGGTAGCCGCTTTGGGGAATCTCGTAAAGCGACTCCCTGGTTTCCGTCAGCTCCACCTGGTCAATGGCGTCCACCCGGTCGAAGATCAGCGGTTCGAGCGTATCCTCGTAGCGCTTGAGCTTTCCCAGCAGCTGAGGCATCTGATATTCTTGCAGCATGATCGACGTCTCCTTTCAAATGCGCGTTACGCGGCCGCGCTTTTTTTCTTGTATACGGTCAGCTTGAGGCGGGAAGCGCCCGCGAAAGCCAGAACGGCCAGCACGATCTGCAAAACGAAGGCCGGCGTGTTGGAGCAGTGGGCGATCAGCGAGCCAATCGCGATCCCCGCGAAGGAGAAGGGCAGCAGCGTCAGGCTGCGCGCCACAATGTGGTACACGCTCTTTTCCGTGGGGACGATTTCGAGGATGTACGCCTGATAGCCGATCAGGCCGCTCTTGGTGAAGCCGATGATGAACACCGCGGCAGCGGTGAACAGGAAGGGCGATCCGACGTACAGCGCCATCAACCCCAGCACCGGCACGAGAATGCCCAGCCCCTCGATCGTTTGCAGCATCCGTTTCAGGCCCAGCTTGTCCGAGATCTGCCCCGTGACCACGCCGCCGATCATCAGCCCCAGCGTCTGAATGACGATGAGGTTGGACACCTGCCCGGAGGTCAGGCAAAGCGTGTTCTGCGCGAACACGAAGAAGAACGCGTTCACGCTCAGGGAAAGGGAGGAAAACACGTTGGCCACAAGCACCCTGCGATACAGCCGGTCGCGGTAGCAGTCCAGCAGCTGGCGGATATAGTTGCCCACCTGCCGCTTTTCGGGGGTCACGCCGCCGGCGGAGCGCTCCTTCAAGGGAATGTAGCAGAGCACCGAGCAGGCCATCAGCGCGCCGCCCAGGGCGAAGATGGCCGCGTACTGGTTGATTTCGCTGAGCGTCGGCGAGGAGCGAACGGCCTTGATCACGGCGCTGGACACGAAGGTGATCACGCCGGAAAGCGCATAGAGCGTGCCGAGCAGCTTGCCGCGCCGCTCCGCCGGAACGCAGTCGCCCAGGAGGTAGTTCCAGGTGATGCCGGTCACGGGCTGGCCCATGTTGGCCAGCACCATCACGCCGAAGAACAACGCCAGCTCCGCCGCGGGGGACAGCCCCAGCACGATGCCCAGCGGGATCAACAGGTAGGACGTACGGGCGACACCGTTGATGACCATGGACATCTTCTTTTTGCTGCCCGCGGCAGCCACCATGCCGCCGCACAACAGCGGCATGATCGCGCCAAACACCGATTGCAGCGTGCTCAGCGAGCCGATGGCCTCCATGCTCGCGCCCAGATAGGATAAAAACAGGGGGACGATGGTCGTCATGCCGATAATGTCGTGGCCCAGGGTGTTGAACAGCCCTTCCATCATGATGCAGTAGCCGTTGACCGCATCCTGGGCGGGCCTTGTCCATTTCATACGGATGCCTTTCATGCCGTCGCTCCTTTGATCGTTTCGCAGCGCGTCCGCCGCGTTGCCCTACTCGTTTTCATTATAGAAAAGGACGGAGGAAAGAACCAGCGTCAAATCTTTCTCCGCAATGTCGAATCTTTTTGTTCGCCGAAAACCGGTGCGCCGGAAGTCCCGCCGCCGCAAGAAGAAGCGGGCCTGGCGCTATTTTTTTGCGGCCTATGAATCGACAGGCGATAAAAAGTTGTGACAGTGGACACAAAGCGACTGCCTAACTTAGAATAAAGCCACAAAAATCGAAACAACAAGGAGCGTGGTCGAATGAACGTAGCGAAAAACGCCTCTCCGGCGATGAAGGCCGCTCCGGCGCGCAAAAGCCTATGGAGCCGGCTGTGGAATCAGCGCGCGTTGCAGGCCTTTGCACTGGTCGGCGTGCTGTATCTGCTGGTGTTCAACTATATCCCCATGGTCGGCGTGCTGATGGCCTTCAAGAAGTACAAGATCACCTCGGGCTTTATGGGTATCTTCACCAGCCCGTGGGTCGGACTGAAATACTTCGAGGAGTTTATCTCCGACTACAACTTCTTCACCATCCTCAAGAACACGCTGGTGATGAGCCTCCTCAAGATGGTTTTCACCTTTCCGCTGCCGATTCTTTTGGCGCTTGTGCTCAACGAGGTCAAGTGTATGCCCTTCAAGAAGCTGGTGCAGACCACGAGCTATCTGCCCTACTTCATCTCCTGGGTCATCGTCACCGGCTTCTGCCAGATTTTCCTCCAGTCCAACGGCATCATCAACAACCTGCTGACGACGCTGGGCGGACGCGAAAGCCCCGTTCCCTTCCTCACGGCGCCCCAATACTTCCTGCCCATCGCGGTCATCACCGCCTGCTGGAAGGACATGGGCTGGTGGGCCATCCTGTTCCTGGCCTCCATCACCGGCATTGACCCCACGCTTTACGAGGCCGCGGAGATCGACGGCGCGGGCCGGATGCAGCGCATCTGGCACATCACCCTCCCCGGCATCAAGGGCACGATCACCGTGGTGCTGATCATGGCGATGGGCAACCTGCTGGGCGGCGGCCTGAGCGGTTCCAACTTTGAGCAGTCGTATCTGCTGGGCAACGCCGGCAACATCGACGCCTCGGAGATCATCCAGACCTATGTCATGAAGGTCGGCCTGTCCAACGGCCGGTACTCCTACGCCGCCGCGGTGGGGCTGTTCCAGTCCGTGATTTCCATCATCCTGGTGATGACGTCCAACTTCGTGTCCAAGAAGGTTTCGGGCAGCTCGCTGTTCTGATTGATTGAGGAGGGAAGGCAATGGTTATTTCCCGCAGCCCGCGCAACAAAATCCGCCGTACCACGGAGGACAAGGTCGTCGATACCGTGGTCATCCTGATCTGCGTCCTCGTGTTTGTGATGACGTTCTACCCCTTCTGGCTGTCCATCGTGTTGGCCTTTAACGAGGGCAAGGACGCGACCTACGGCGGCATCTACTTCTGGCCCCGCCGATTCACCCTGGACAACTTCCAGAAGATGTTTTCCGACGTCGCCTGGATCAAGTCGCTGGGCGTGAGCGTCGGCCGCACCGTGGCCGGCACCGCGCTGACCGTGTTCATGACCACCTTTGTCAGCTACGGGCTCAGCCACAAGAACCTGGTCGGCCGCAAGGTCTACATGACGCTGTTCATCGTGGCGATGTACCTGTCCGGCGGCGTGATTCCCTACTACATGGTGCTGCGTCAGCTTCACCTGATCAACACCTTCTGGGTGTACATCATTCCAGGAATGCTCAGCTTGTTCTACGTCATGGTTTCCATCTCGTTCTTCCAGGATATTCCGCCGGAGCTGGGCGAATCGGCCCGGCTGGACGGCGCGTCCGAGCTGCAAATCTTCCTGAAGATCATCCTGCCCATTTCCCTGCCGCTGCTGGCGACCATCGCTATCTTCACCGCCGTGGGCCACTGGAACAGCTGGTATGACACCGCGTTCTTCACCCGCGACAAGGAGCTGCGCACCATGGCCTATCAGCTGATGGCCGTCATCAACAAGTCGAGCCTGGGCCAGAACAGCAACATGGACGCCTACGCCGCGTCCCTGGCCAACGAAACGGTCACCAATATGTCCGTGCAGCTCGCCGCGATGATCGTGGCCGTCGCCCCGATCCTGGTGGTGTACCCCTTCTTCCAGCGTTACTTCGTCTCCGGCCTGACCATCGGCTCGGTCAAGGGCTGATTCCATCCCGCACCTTTGGCAGACGTCAAGCTCTGCCTTAGCGTATAGAAAATCTTGCAAGGAGGTTGTCCCATGAGTAAGCGATTCCTGTCCATCATCCTGAGCGTCTGCCTGCTGCTGTCGCTCGCTTCCTTCGCTTCGGCTGAGGAAGAACCCGTCACCCTGACCATCTTCATCGACCACAGCTGGTATCCCGTCGAATCCTTTACCGGCATCATCCCCGAGTACATCACCGAAAAGACCGGCGTGAAGCTGGACGTCACCGTCGCCCTGGACGCCAATCAGCTGGGCGTGATGCTCGCCTCCGGCGACCTGCCCGACCTGATCTACACCCAGAACATGGTCGATCGCTGCTCCGATCCCGCCGTGGCCTACTCCTACGAGGATCTGATCGCCCAGTACTGCCCCGACTGGAAGGTCAGCCCCAAGCAGCTGGGCATCGCCCGCAACTTCTCCGAGGACGGCGTGGCCTACACGCTGCTGAACCACTACTCCGAGAAGGCTGACTGGGAAGGCATCACCGGCGCGGTGCCCATGGTCGCCTCCCTGCTGCTGCGCGGCGACATTCTGGACGCGCTGGGCGAGAAGCAGCCCACCTCTTTCGACGAGCTGTTCGATCTGTTCGGCAAGGTGAAGGCCGCCTATCCCGATATGGTTCCCCTGAAGCTGAACGAGAACTGGAACACGCTGGTTTTCCGGTATCTCAACGGCATGAGTCAGCTGGACTTCATCCCCCAGGCGGACGGCCGCTATCTGCACTACTCTCAGGATCCCCGCTATGAGGAGCTGCTGGTGTGGCTGAACAAGTGCTATCGCGCCGGCTATCTGATCGCGGACGACCCCTACTTCGTGAAGGGCTCCACGGCGATCCCGGACGACAAGTGGTTCGCTTCCTGCGCCTGCACGCAGAACTCCCTGCCCTCCACCAACGCCACGCTGGCCGGCCTGAACCCCGAGTACTACGCGCTTGAAATGGTGCCCTTCGCCGAGTCCAGCTATATCACCACCGATACCGGCTGGTCCGCGCTGTTCATCACCAAGAGCTGCAAGAACCCCGAGGCGGCCATCAAGATGATGCAGTGGATGTTCTCCGAGGAAGGGCAGTACGCCACCCAGATGGGCCGCGAAGGCATCGAGTACACGCTGGATGAGAACGGCCTGCCGGTCTTCTCCGAGGAGTGGAAGGCGACCGCGGCGGAAGGCTCTACCGCCCAGAACAACAAGTACAACACCTGGTTCTACTTTGGCGGCTCCGAGATCGTGGAAGCCATCTCCCGCTGCGCGACCACCGATCCCAAGTATGTGGCGGACTGCTACTCCGTGATCTGTGAGCGCTTTGACAACTGGCCCTGGGTGATGGCCTCGTACCCCATGGGTGAGGACGACGAGAAGATCGCCCTGGACAAGGTCAAGGAGCTGCTCAAGACCGCTGAGGCGCAGGCGATCATGGCTAACAGCGAGGAAGAGTGCCACGCCGTGTACGCCGATTACCTGCAAAAGGCTGAACGCATCGGCATCGCCGACGTGAACGACTATGTGAACGAGGCCATCGAGGAAAAGATGCCCATGTTCCAGTAATCAACCGGCATCCCTGCGCAACGCAAGGACTGGACGAATAATCCATGAACCGGCCGGCAGGGGAAGCATACTCCCCTGCCGGCCCTTTCTATCCTGCGAACGAAAGGAATGAACCGCCGATGACGTCAGTCAAGTGTGTGGAACTCTGCCTGAAGCAGCTGATTGAAAAAGAGGGCCGCATGGCGGGCGCGAGCGTGCTGGTGCGCCGGAACGGACGGGAGGCGCTCTACGCCCAGGCCGGGTACGCGGATCGGGAGGCAGGTGTTCCGCTGACGCGGGAGCATATTTTCCGCCTGTACTCGCAAACCAAGCCGGTCACGGCGGCGGCGGCCATGCTGCTGGTGGAGCGCGGACTGCTGGATCTGATGGAACCGGTCGAAACCTTCCTGCCGGGCTTCCGCCATCAGCGTGTCGCGGCGGGCGGCACATTGACGCCCGTCAGGCGTCCGGTCGTGGTGATGGATCTGCTGGGAATGTCCGCCGGCATCACCTACGGCGGCGAGGACGCAGCGGGCCGGGCCGCGTCGGAACTGGTGCGGGAGCTGAACGCACGCCAGTTGACCGATCATCCCATGACGACGGTGGAGCTGGCGAACAGGATCGGCGAGCTGCCGCTGGCGTTTCAGCCGGGCACGCGGATGCGGTACAGCTTCTGCGCCGACGTGCTGGGCGCGGTGATCGAGGTGCTGGACGGTCGTCCCTTCAGCCGCTTTCTGCGGGAGGAGCTGTTCGAGCCGCTGGGCATGAAGGACACGGGCTTCTTCATTCCGAAGGAGAAGCTGTCCCGCCTGTGCACCTGCTACGAGCGCACCCCCGACGGCTTGATGCCCGTCAGCCCCGTCAACGGGGGCGTCCGCGATACCTGCCGGGAGCCGGCCTTTGCCTCGGGCGGCGGCGGGCTGTACAGCACCATCGACGACTATATGGCCTTCGCCACCATGCTGCTGGAAGAAGGCGTGTGGCAGGGCAGGCGGATTCTCTCGCCCGAGAGCGTGCGGTTTCTCGCTTCCGCTCAGCACCCCTACGCAGAGGAGTTCCGCCCCTGGCACGGCTACGAAGGCTACGCCTACGGCAAGCTGATGCGTCAGGGCGTGCGCCCCGGCGAAGCGCCCATGTTCATCAGGCCGGGCGAATACGGCTGGGACGGCTGGCTGGGCGTCTACTTTGCCAACTTCCCGGTGGAGCAGATGACCATCCTGATGATGATGCAGATCAAGGATACGGGTACTTCGTGTATGCAGCGGCGGCTGCGCAATGTCATTCTGGCCCTGGAAAGCCAGGGCGAACTATAACGGACGGAGGAAGCGGTCATGGACATGAATTGGAAAGATCAGAGCCTGGACAGCGCCACCCGCGCGCGCCTGTTGTTATCCCAGATGACCCTGGAGGAGAAGGTCAGCCAGATGACCTACTTTTCCAGCGCCCTCTCCCGCTGGGGCATTCCCGAGTACAGCTGGTGGAACGAGGCGCTCCACGGCGTGGCACGCGCCGGCACGGCCACGGTGTTTCCGCAGGCCATCGGCATGGCCGCCTCCTTCGACGTGCCGCTGATGAAGGACACTGCGGCCTGCATCGGCCTGGAGGCCAATTTGAAGCACCGCGCCGCCGCCAAATGGGAGGATCGGAGCATCTACAAGGGGCTGACCATGTGGTCGCCCAACGTGAACATCTTCCGCGATCCCCGCTGGGGCCGCGGCCACGAAACGTACGGCGAGGATCCCTTCCTCACCAGCCGGATGGGCGTCGCCTTCATCCAGGGCTTGCAGGGAGAAAACGAGGATCAGTGCGACGCGACCGCCAAGCACTTCGCCGTGCACTCCGGCCCGGAAGCGCTGCGTCATACCTTTGACGCGGTCGTCTCCCCCAAGGATATGGCGCTGACCTATCTGCCCGCCTTCCGCGCCGCGGTGGAGGAGGGCCACGTCCACGCCTTCATGGGCGCGTACAACCGCGTCAACGGCGAGGCCGCCTGCGCCTCCCCTACCCTGCTGGGCAAAAAACTCCGGGAAGAGTGGGGCTTCGACGGCTATGTGGTCAGCGACTGCGGCGCGATTGAGGATCTGTACAAGAATCACAGGGTGGCCGCCGACGAGGCGGAAGCCGCCGCGCTGGCCGTCAACAACGGCTGCGACCTGTGCTGCGGCTGGGTGTTCCCGCATCTGCTCGAGGCTGTGAAGCGCGGGCTGATTTCGGAGGAAACCATCAACCGCAGCGTGGAACGGCTGCTGCGCGCCCGCATCCGCCTGGGCCTGCTGGACGAGGAGGAGCCGCTGACGGACGCGGCCTACGCCCGGGTGGACAGCCCCGAGCATCACGACAAGGCGCTCAAAATGGCCCGCGCGTCGCTGGTGCTGCTGAAAAACGACAGCCTGCTGCCGCTCAAGGAGGAGCGCATCCAGTCCGTCGCCGTGATCGGCCCCAACGCGGACAGCCGCCTGGCGCTTATGGGCAACTATGCCGGCACGCCCAGCGAGAGCTATACGATTCTGGAAGGCGTCCGCGCGCTGCTGCCCGGCAAGCGAGTCTATTACGCCCAGGGCTGCTCCATCACGGGCGGCTCCGTGGAAGCGGGCTGGGGCGAGCCGGACAGCTACCGCATCGCGGAGGCGTTGCAGGCCGCGTCCATGGCGGACGCCGTCATCGTGGTGACGGGCCTCAACGGCGAGATGGAGAGCGAGGACAGCTCCGACGCCATCGGCAGCGGCGACAAGCTCGATCTGGAGCTGCCGCAGAGCCAGCGTGACCTGATCGACGCGCTGCGCACGCTGGGCAAGCCCATGACGCTGATCAACATGACCGGCTCCGCCTGCGTCATCCCCCACGAGGAGGCTTTCGGCGCGATCGTTCAGGCGTGGTATCCCGGCCAGATGGGCGGCCTGGCGGTGGCGGAGCTGCTCTTGGGGCGCTTTGCTCCCAGCGGACGGCTGCCCGTGACCTTCTACGCCTCCACCGAGCAGCTGCCGCCCTTTGAGGATTACGCCATGGCAGGCCGCACCTACCGTTATTTTGAGGGCGAATGCGCCTACCCCTTCGGCTTCGGCCTGAGCTACAACCGCTACGACTATCGCGATTTGAAGGCGGAGCGCCGGGCGGACGGCATTCACGCC
Source organism: uncultured Oscillospiraceae bacterium (assembly GCA_964600835.1). Taxonomy (GTDB): domain Bacteria; phylum Bacillota; class Clostridia; order Christensenellales; family Aristaeellaceae; genus UBA11524. Next base: position 309 of record CAZRLM010000036.1, on the reverse strand, counting down.
ACGGTATCCGTGACCAATCAAGGCGATCTCCCCGGCCGGGAGGCCATCCAGGCCTACGTCAGCTGGGTAGCGCCGGTGAGCGCGATGCCTATCCGGCAGTTAGCCGCCATCGAGCAGGTCGCCCTTGAACCCGGCGAAACGAAGGAGGTCGCGCTGTTCATCCCCGAATCCGCGCTGCGCGTGTGCGACGACGCGGGCGAGTTCCACCATCACGAGGGCGGTATCCGCCTGTTCGTCGGCGGCACCCAGCCCGACGCGGTGAGCGTCCGCCGGGCGGGCGTCGCGCCCCTTGAAACGGCCCTGAAACGA
>CAZRLM010000035.1:0-20032 GCA_964600835.1 uncultured Oscillospiraceae bacterium | reverse complement strand
TCACCTCGTAGACCATCAGCATGGAGATTTCCTCCAGCAGCTCGCGGAACTCCTTTGCGCCGGTATTCTTGTCCCGCATGATGCTCAGCTTGTGCTGAATCAGCGGGTGGTCGAATACGTACAACTTACTCATGGGGTACCCCTCCTCATGTAACAGGTGATCAAGCCGTACGCGCGCAGCTGCGCGTCAAAAAAGCGAACAAGTCTCACTCACCGGCGATCCCCATCCGCCTTTCCTTCAGGCAGCCTCGTGCCTGAGCAGCAAATCCGCCCCCTTGGAGCGCAAAAAACGTTCCTCAGCGGAGCCGAACAAGCTCCTCTCGTGCGACCTGCGCCACACTTAAATTTATTATAGCGCATTTTTGCACGCCATGCAATGCCTTTACCCGCTGAATTTGCCTTCTTTGGGCAAAAAAGTTATCGCAATGAACAAGTTTGACAAGAAACTGACATTCTTTCCTGACTGACACGGTATGCTTGACACAAAAATGGGAACATTCTATAATGAGACAACAGCTGCGCCCCCGCCCGGAGGGAGCGCGGAAAGGATGATTGTATGGGCCCGACGCCTTCCAGCCGCTATATCTTCGGCGCGCTGCCCTGGTACAGCGTGCTCATTCTGCTGGGCATCTGTCTGGCGCTTTTCCTGGCGACACGAGAAGAAAAGCGTCTTGGGCTGCCCCGGGATACCGTCGTCGATCTGGCGCTGTGGGTCATCCCCGCCGGCATCGTCGGCGCGCGGCTGTATTATGTGTTTTTTGCCTGGGACGTGTTCCGCGACCATCCCATCTCGGCGCTGTACATCTGGCAGGGCGGCCTGGCGATCTACGGCGCGATCCTGGGCGGCATCGCCGCCGCGTTCGCCTTCAGCCGAAAAAGAAAGCTGTCCCTTAGCACGCTGACCGACGCAATCGTCCCCGGCCTGGCGCTGGCACAGGCGCTCGGCCGCTGGGGCAACTACTTTAATATGGAAGCGTATGGCCTGACCGTGACGGATACGGCCTGGCAGTTCTTCCCCTTCGCGGTGCTGATTCCTGGCGTGGAGGGCGGCGTGTGGCATATGGCGACATTCTTTTACGAATCTGTATGGGATTTCTGCGTGTTCGTTGCCCTGATGCTGCTGCGCCGCCGAACGCTTCGCCGCGGCGACCTGACGCTGTGGTACGCGCTGCTTTACGGCGGCGGTCGGCTGATCGTCGAAGGGCTGCGGCTGGACAGTCTGATGACCACCGGCGGCAGCGCCCGCGTCAGCCAGCTGCTCAGCGTGGCGCTATGCGTGGCCGTGATCGCTGTGTTCGCCTGGCGGACGCTGCGCAGCGCCGGTTCCCGCTCGCTGCTTCCCGCCGCCGCCGCGGCCGTCTGCGTCGTCGCGGCCATGCTGCTGCTCCCCCGCCCCGTCTCGGCGTTTTGGGGGTATGAAGCTGCCTGGTGCGCGCTGTCCGCGCTGGCGGCCTTCATCGGCGCGGCGCTGCTGTGCGGAACCGTCTCCCCCATCCGCCGCTTTCTCGGCGCGCTGCCGCTGCTCTGCGTCACGCTGACCGCCGGCGTCCGCTGCGGATTTGCCTCTGCCGGCTTTTCCGGTGTGGAGGCGTCGACGGTGCTTTGCCTGCTGCTGACATTGACCTGCCTGATTGCCGCAGGAATCGTCTATCCCCGGCTGACGAAAGCGAACGCCGCCGATGCGGCCGTCCGCTGAACTTCCGCCGTACAAAGGAGCGCCCATGCCTACAACGCCTCTGCGCAACGTGATATACCGCGCTATGCTGCCTCTCCTCGCCCCATCGCCGCGAGGACAGATGACCCATGCTTTTTCCAATGCGCCGCTCGTCCGTCTGACCGGTTACGAGCACCTGCTTTGCCGCCATCATGTGCTGGGCGCAACGCTGCTGCTTTCCGGCGGCGGTCAAACACGCATCGTCTATACGTCGACGCGCCATCCGGCCCATACTGCCGCGCCGGAAACGGTGTTCCGCGTCGCGTCCATCACCAAAATGGCGACGGCGCTGGTTACCCTGATGCTATGCGATGAGGGATTTTTCACGCTGGATAGTCCCGTCGCCCCGCTGTTACCTGTCCAAGCGGACACGCTGCCTGGCATGACGGTACGCCATCTGCTGTGCCATCTCTCCGGGCTGCGGGATACGCCCGCGGTGGACGAGGCGCTGCGCGCGGGGCAGCCGCTCGCCGATGTGCTCGCCGCGCCGGGTGTGGTCGCCGGAAAGCCCGGCGAACGGTTCGCCTACTGCAATTTCGGCTTCGGGCTGCTCGGCTGTCTGTTTGAACAGGTGACGGGTCAGTCGCTGAAGGACGTGTTCCGCTCCCGCCTATTCGCGCCGCTGGGAATGCGCGCCACGCTGGACGGTTCGACCCTTGTGGAACAGCCGATCATGCCGATCAGCCGCGTACTGCCCTATCGCCCAGGCCATGACGTGACCGTCCCCACGCTGGGACGCAAGCCGCTGTCCGCCGCCGATCCGTCACATCATTTCGGATACACCGCAGGCTCCTTGTACACCGACGCGCCTTCCCTCTCCGCGCTGCTGAGGCTCATCGCCTCCGGCGGCGTATGGAAGGGAAAGCAGCTCGTATCGGGCCGCTTGATCCGGGAGATGACGACGCAGCAGGCCTTCAGCGGCCCGGCGGACAATCCTGAGCGCCGCTACGGGCTGGGTCTGGTGATTCTTCAGCGGCCCGACCTTTCAAGCGGCCATATTCTGGGGCATCAGGGCTTTGCCTACGGTTGCGTCGACGGCGCGTTTTACGAAGAAAGCACCGGGCGGCAGGTCATCTTCCTGTGCGGCGGAGCCAGTGAGGCACGTCAGGGGCGCTTGGGACTGTGCAACCGCGATCTGCTCCGCTGGGCGCTGAAGGAGGAAATGCCATCTTGGACGTGATCACGGACATCCGCCGAGAGCGAGGAAAGTTGCATATTATTATTAACGGCGGCGAGAAGGTTGTCGTCCCCGCGCCGCTTTTTCGGGAGCGGCCGCTGGACGTGGGGGAAGCGATCGACCTGGAGGAGTACGATCATTGGCTGATGGTACGCCAATACCGCGCAGCGCTTGATCGCGCGGTCGCCTTTCTGGCCAGCCGCGCCCGCAGCCGCCGCGAGGTGGAAGCGCGGCTGCTGCAATCTGGTTATCGGCCCTGTACGGTCGAAATGGTGCTCTACAAGTTGGAACGGGAGCGCTTGCTGGACGACGGTGACTTTGCGCGCCAGTGGGTCGAGACCCGCGCCAGCCGTAATCTGGGCCGGAACCGCATCGCGCGTGAGCTGCGCGACAAGGGCGTGTCCGCCGAGGAGGCGGAGGCCGCGCTGACCGCCATTGACGAAGACGATCAGCTGGAAGCCGCCGTCCAGCTTGCGGAAAAATCGCTTCGACGCGCAAAGCCCGATGAGCCAATCGCCAAAACCGCCCAGCGCGTCATCGCCATGCTGATCCGGCGCGGCTATGGCTATGATCTTGCCCGACAGGCGCTGGAAAAGGCGGCCGCCGCGCCGGAGGAATAATCCGGCTCAAAAGGAACAGAAAAAGAACAACACGAAAAGAACAGCCAAACGCCTTGCGCATTCCCTCCGTTGCTTGTATACTGATTAAAATTCGCTGGATGCTTCTACAATTTACCCGGCGAAAATAACGGTACGGAGGGATTTTTTATGAACCGCGTTTGGAAAAGGGTTGTCTGTCTGGCTGTGACGGTTGCGATGCTTCTGGCCACGACCGGCGCTCTTGCCTGCACCGGCTATTACGTCGGCAAAGACGCAAGCGTAAGCGGCGCCTATATCATTGGTCATACGGTTGACGCGTGGAACAGCGCGCAGGCCAAGGTCATCGTCTATCCGCATAACGAAACGCCTGGCCGCACCATCACAGTGGGAGCCAATGAGATTCCCCTGCCGGACGTGACGTACCAGTACACCTCGACCCCGTTTGTCGAAGGCATTTATGACAACGCGGTCGCCAATGAGATGGGCCTGACGATGACCGGCTCCGTGTCCACCTATTTGAGCGACGAAATGCGCCGGCTGGATCCCTACACGAAGGACGGCGTGTCCGAGCAGTGGGTCAGCGGATACATCGCCGCAACGTCCGCCAACGTCCGTGAAGCGCTCGATAATTACGGCAAGCTGATGGAGACCTATGGCAGCTCCGAGTCGAACACGTTCATGATCGCCGATCAGCAGGAAGCGTGGTATCTCGAGAGCTACGGCGGCCGTCAGTGGATCGCCGTCAAGATGCCCGACGACTGCGTGGCTGTGTTCGGCAACGAGTGTATGCTGGGCTCCGTTGCCGGGTATGTGGAAGGCGAAACGATGGTTCACTCTGAGCAGCTGTTCACCCTGCCGGAGGAGAACGGCCTGGCCGTCTATGACGAAAATGGATTTATGGATCTGTTCGCCACCTATGTGGGCGCGAGCAACCTGAACGCCGGTTCGAACCGCCGCACCTGGTACGGCCATGTGCTGCTGGCCCCCTCTACCGCCGGAGACTACAACGTCCGCACCCGGTATGATCTGTTCTATCAGCCGGACGAAAAGGTTTCCGTCACCGACATCTTTGAACTGACCCGCTCCCGGTTTGAGGGCACCGAGTGGAACCCCGAGGATACCGGCCGCCCGGACATCCGCGTCATCGGCGTGGAACGGCAGGTGAACTGCTCCGCCATTGAGGTGTACCCGGACTATCCGGCCGCCATGTCCGCCGTCACCTGGACGTGCGTCGCCAACGCCGAGCATTCCGTGTACCTGCCGGTCAGCAACCTGGTGACGGACGTGGCCAATCTGTACGACTATATGCCGGAAGGCTTCGGTTCCAGCAGCTACGGTTACAACCTTGACTATGTGCACACCCATTTCAAGCGCCTGTGCGCGCTGAGCGAGCAGAATCGTGAACGCTACGGCAGCGGCGTGCGCGCCTACTGGAAGTCCGTTGAGGACGCGCTCGTTGCCGAATATCCGGCTGTAATGGCAGAAACCGCGAAGCTGTACGCGGAGGATCCCGTCAAGGCCGCCGAGTATGTGACTGCCTATACCGTTGACAAGCAGGAAAAGGCCCTCGCCGACTGTGACAAGATGTACGACGAGCTGACCTGGTACATGATCTTAAACACCGACACGATGACCTACAATGCCAGCCGCGGCGAATTCAACGCCTGGAAGCCTTTCGTTCCGTCCACGATGACGGAGGAAGCAAAGTAATCCATTTCTGACAAAGAGAGGGAGACGCGTCCATATTGGGCGTCTCCCTTTTTTATGCCGTCTGATCGTCCAGGAGCGCCAGCAACTCGTCCAGAATTTCCAGCGAGCGTTCCCGCGACTCTGCCAACTGTGGCAGAAGCGCCTGGGTAAAGACGGATCGAAACTGCCGTGTAAAGCTGTCAAAAGATACCATCGTTTCAATCAGGTCATCGCCCATACGGTAACCTGTATCGCCACGCGTAAACAGCACGCCCGCATGACCAAGCATGGATATTTCCGCGGAATGCGTCCTGATGCCGGGGCGCAGAAAATATATTTCCAGATACGGCTTCTCCTCGGCGGCGCGTCGAACATTCTCGAGCACCGCCCGCCGCTCGGCGACGGTAAAGCCTCGAAAGGCGAAGAAATGATCCGTGCTTCGCCCGGTTTGGAGAAAGCGCTCCATCTCCGGGCGGGAGAACACAAATTGCAGCGCAGCGTTCTGCCGATCCGGCGGGCGGTCAAACACGTTTTGCCATCGTTTCAGCTGTACGGCGTAAAACCGTTCCAGTATTCCGGCTGCTTCCGGCGTGTCTGGCGCAAGACCAATCTGCCTGAACTCATTCCCGATCACACCAACCAGAATGTCCGGATGGAAAAAGTACAGCGGAAGATCCTGCCGGATACAGCAGATCGCTCCCTGCTGCTCCAGATGAAGGCAACGCTGCACATAGCGCAGATAGTCCCCTACGGTGTGAGGCTTCTGCGCATACCGATCGCGAAGCGGGCAGGCCGCGCCGCGCACCGCATAACGGATGTACTTCTCAACCGCCACGCTGTTTCGCTCCGCCGATTCGGAAAAGAACAGCAAATGATCGTCGATGGGAATCAGTAGATGATAGCGGATGCGACCAGCTTCGTCCGTCCACTCCGCCATCATGTAGTCCGTTCGCAGCCATGGGAGCATTCTCTCCGGACAACGCTCCTTATCCAACAGATAGGGCGTATACCATTTTTCATACAGCAGCGGCTGAATGACGGAGAAAAAGCGCGGCAGCTCGTTCTCCATGCCAAACAGATAATGGCTGCACTGTACCCTGCACTTGGACGATCTGGCGGCGAAAGCCCGGGCCAGCTGTTCGTACAGCCCGCGCTCGCACAGGTTCATCAGCATGATCTTCACCTGTCCGCCCAGGGCATATCGACACAGCAGTTCCTGCAACGTTATCGTTCTGACAACCCCGGTCGCACGCCAGCGGACGCACGCATAAGGCTGATCGTCCGGCTTTGGAGGCTCCGTCAGCAGCGGCAGCATATCCTGCGCCGTTCGGAGGCTCTCCGCATCCATTTCATTTGCCGTTAAAGCCTGACGGAGCCGTTTCTCCTCTTCGGCAGTCAGGCGCAGGCAGCCCGTTTCAAACAGACGCGCCAGCAGCTCCTTCGCCCGCGCTGAGCTGGCTTTTCCCTGCAGGACACGCGTGATGCTGTTCCGGCTTTTATAGCCAGTCATCCTTGTCAGCGACGCTACGGATACCTTCTTCTCCGCCATCATCGCCCGCAGGCATTCCTGAAACGACTCGTACTGCTTCATACCTTTCCTCGTGTTGGCGTCTCTTTTGTAATTTGGGGAAACCACGCGCCGTTATGCTGCCGGGATGATGGGCACATAGCCCGCTTGCGCCACGCAGCGCTGTCCCTCCGGGCCAGTCAGCCAGTCCACAAAGGCGGCGGTTTGATCGTCGTCCTCCCGGTAGACCGCGTAGTAGCACGTCGTAAACGGATATTCGCCGCTGCGCAGGTGTTCGGGCGTCGGCGTCACGCCGTCCACCGCCAGCGTTTTCACCGCGCCGGACTTGTACAGCACGTCCACATAATAGAGGAAGCTGTACCCCAGGCTGTTCAGGCCGTTGCTGTAATCTCCGACAACTCTCACCAGATCGCCCATACCGTCGGAGACATAGACCGATTCCGCCTGAAGCCGCAGGCCCGCCATGACCAGCGTTTCCATCGCCGTCTGGCTGCCGCTGTTTTTCGGCCGCTGATAGGCGTGAATGAATCCGTCGCCGCCGCCCACGTCCTGCCAGTGGGTCGTTTCGCCGGTGTACACGCTACGAATCTGATCCACGGTCAGGCTGTCCACCGGATTCTCCGCGTTGACCAGAAACACAAACGCATCGTAGCAGACCGGGCGCATGACAAGCGTCACGCCGGCAGCTTCCGCCATCGCCTGTTCCTCGTCGCTGGGCGCAGTGCCAAGAAATAGCGTCACCGGCTGCGTGTCATCCAACATGGCATTTTGGCTCATCACCGTAACGGACGAATGCGGCAGTCCGCCAATCAGCCGTTCGTAGGCCGAATGCGTCGTGGAGAAATTGACAAAACCCGCGAGATCCTCTTCCGCCATATCCAGATGCTGGCGCGCCAGCTCCATCGCCATCGGCACGCAGACCGTCGATCCGTCGATCACCGGATAATCGCCATAGGACAGAACCCGCACGCCATCCCTTTCAACCGCCTCGCCAAGGGAAAAGGCGCTGTCCATCACGAAATCCTGCCAGCCCTCGGGCCGTGTAAGCGGTTGATTGATCGACCCCCAGGAGCCTTCCGCGCAGGCCGCTCCGCTCGTTATCAACAGAAACCCCGCTACAACGACCGCCATCCAACGCTTTTTCATCAGAACGCCTCCTGTTCCACGACCATCACATAGTCCGCCATCATGTAGCCGGACAAGCCATCGTTCATCCGCACCTGATACCAGCCGTCCTGCTCTGCCAGAATCTCCAGCTGCATTCCGGAGAAATACTTTTTGACCACCGCCGCGGACTTGTCCGGCGCCTGACGCAGGTTGACGCGGTTGGATACCTCGGAGGCGACGACAAAGCCCAGCCGCAGCTGATCGCCCGTCCATGCGCGACGGCATTCGGCGATGTCGCCAAACCACAGAACCAGTGGGCGTCTCTCCTCGATCTTCCATCCGTCCTCGTCGCACAGCGTCACCATACCAGTCAGCCACTGACCTTCCTGTCCGCTCACAATAAACTCGCACGTCGCCTCCGGTCGCCTGTTCGTTCGCGTTACCGTCTGCAGCACCCGATTTTCCCGCAGTGAACCGACCAAATCCATCTTGGGGCGAACCGTTTCGATGGTAAACAGCGGCTCGTACCGCTCGTTGTCAAAGTAGACTTCCGCTTCGCGCACATAACCGGTCGCGGGCGATTCCGAGTCCTGATCGGAGAAGAAGCGGATTTCGACGTACCCGTCCCGCGCGCCTTGCGCCTCCACATAGCTCCCCCGCTCCGCAAGGAACAGCGTTTCACTGTCCTCCGACGGCTGGGCGTGGATCGCAATTTTGTCCCAGACCAGATCCGTCGTCAGCAGCGCGCCGCGCCAGCCGCGCTCCTCCGCAAAATAATCGTCGCCGCTCTCCGCGATGGCGTTGTCCTCCTGCGCACCGGAAAGTTTGTAGGAATACGCAAAGCTGTTTTCCGCAACGCTCGCCGTCTGAGGGACGCTGATACGTTCCAGGCTGGCACAAACAGCAAACGCCCACTCGCCGATTTCCTTCACCGATAGCGGCAGCGACACGGACGTCAAATATCCGCAGCCCTCCAGCGCAGCTTTGCCAATTGTTTCAAGGCCCATGGGCGCGCTCAGCGTGCGCAGCCAGTCGTTCCCGCAAAAGGCATACGGTGCAATGGTGACGACGCCTGACGGCATGTCATAGTGCGCATCGCGCTTGCCGGCCGGGTAGCAGACAAGCGTCGCGCCGTCCTTGGTGAACACCACGTCGTCGACTACCTTGAAATACGGGTTATCCTCCGCGATCCGGATATATTGCAAATAATCGGTGCTGTCGAACGATTGGCCGCTCAGCTCCCGCAGCGTCGACGGGAGCGTCAGGCGTTCCACCGCGCTTCCCCAGAGGCATTGGGATGCCATCGCCTCCACGCCCTCCGGAATATGCAGCGACGCGCCCGCGAAGGAGTTCAGCGCGTCCTGCTCAATCCGGCGAAGGCTGTCGGGAAGCATCAACGTTTGCACATTATACAGCTCCGCAGCGCCCATGGCGGAGTAGTCCAGCGTCTCAATCCCGTCCCGTACCGTCCAGGCCTCCCCGTTCCAGCGGATGATTTCTTCCGCCTTCGCCCCGGCGCAGCCAAGCAGAACCACCGTCACCACCATCGCCAAAAAGCGCGTGAATCGACGCATGATCGCCACCTCCTGCCCATTCAACGACGGCGAGCTTCCTTTTCTTCCCTGAAAAAGCAAACGGGCGACCCCTTTTTACGGAGCCGACCCGAAAATCAGCAGGGCTTTGCGCCGCCTGTATCCTTCTCGTAGTCCCGCTTTCGCGCCTGATTGACGCCGGAAAACACCACCAGCAGCACGATCGTCACCAGAATGGCGCTCATGCCGCCGCCAAACCCGAGGCGCTCCGCCAGCGAGCCGACGACGGTTGGCATGACGATTGCCCCCGCGGAGCCGATCGCCAGCAGTGCGCTGGTCGCCATGGGATAGGTGTTGGTGTAATGCGCCGCGTCGGAATAAATCATCGGGCAGATGCCCGCCATGCACAGGCCAAGGCCGACGACAGAAAGCGTCAGCATGGTCGTGTTTTCGCTCAGCAGCATCAGCAGAAAGAACGCCGCCATGCCGATGCTGGACACAAACATCATGAGCCGCTGGCTGACCCTCATCGACAGCGCCGCGCAGATCAGCCGCCCAATCAGCATGACAACCCACAGAAGCGTCGCCATCATCTGGCTGTACGCCGTCAGACTGGAGCTGGACGCGGTCAACGCCGCCATCAGGCTGTCCTTGTGCTGCACATAGGTCACCAGCCAGCCGTTGATGGCGTACTCAGAGCATAGGTAGCAAAACATCATCATCGCCAGCGTCAGGAAGGAGGGATCCTTCAAAAAGCACAGCGTGCTGTTTTGCTTGTCGCTCCGGGCGGGATGATCGTCCTCCATTTTCATGCGCGAATAGTTCGTCACCGAAAACAGAATGCACACCGCTACGAACACCACGCCCGCCTGCCAGGACACCGACGTTCGGAGCGTCAGAAAGACGGCAGGCGTCAAAATCGCGCCGATAGCGAACGCCGAATGAAGCAGATTGGTCGCCGCGGGGCTTCCGCCGGAAAGGCGGTTGACCATGCGATTGGAGAAGTTCGTCACGCTGCCGCGGCCCATGCCGACAAACAGGAACGCCACAAACAGCCAAACCGGATTGCCGAATACCAGCATCATCACATAGCCGAGCATCCCCAGCGACGAGAGCAGCATGATCGACCTGCGCCGCCCCAGCCACAGCGGCACCAGCCCGCTGATGAACCCGGCGATCAGGTTTCCGGCCGAATGCGCGGACAGGAAAACGCCGCTGACGGTATCCGTCAGCCCATAAGCCGCCTTCAGATCCGGCATGACGGAACCCATTAGCAGCGACAGCATTCCGTTGCAAAAGAATCCGTAGAAGCTCGCGTACAGCAGAAAACGCTGACGGCGGTCAATCCGCTTGATAAAATCGAGCATTTTTTATTCTCTCCCGCATCATTGGTTTTTCCTGTCTGGATCGCCAGTTCTCAGCCTGCCGCCATGGAAGCGCCGCCGCTGGCCTCCCGGTCGTACACGCCGCTTTCGATTGCCTGCCGGTTGACCACATTGGGGCTATGATAAGTAGGCACAACGCGCTTCATCGCCTCGCGGATCAGCGCGTCATCCCCCGTGGCCAGCGCCTCACGCAGCACGTCCAGCTTATCCTCAATCGCCTCGCGGGTCAGCGGCTTATCGCGTTCAATGAAGATCATGCTGTTCTCCGTGCGGGTCAGCGTCTCGGTCTTGATTAGAAGCTCCTCAAACAGCTTTTCGCCCGGACGAAGTCCGATCTCAACAATGTCGATGTCCTTGTAAGGCTCCATACCGGAGAGGCGGATCATGTTCTCCGCCAGATCGAGAATCTTGACGGGCCGCCCCATATCCAGCACAAACAGCTCGCCGTTATGCGCCATCGCGCCAGAGGTCAGCACCAGTTGGCTCGCCTCGGGGATCGTCATAAAATAGCGGATGATCCGCCGATCGGTCAGCGTAACCGGCCCGCCGTTGGCGATCTGCCGCTTGAACAGCGGAATCACCGAACCATTGCTGCCCAGCACATTTCCGAACCGTGTGCAGGAAAAGGACGTTTTGCTTTTCGCGGCGCGGCTGAGCACAATCATTTCGCACAGCCGCTTGCTGGCCCCCATCACGTTGGTCGGGTTGACAGCCTTGTCGGTGCTGATCATGATGAACTTTTCCACGCCGTATTTCTCGGCGACGTTGACCATGTTCCAGGTGCCGAACACATTGTTCTTGACCGCCTCGGAGCAGTTGTGCTCCATCAGCGGGACGTGCTTGTGCGCCGCGGCGTGCAGCACGACCTCCGGACGGTAGGCCGCGAACACCTTGTCCAGCTGCGCCGCGTCGCGAACACTGGCGATTTCCACCGCCAGGTTCAATGTGTCGCCGTACATGACCTGTAGCTCCTGCTGCACGTCGTAGATGTTGTTCTCGTAGATGTCCAGCAGAATCAGCTGCCGGGGGTGCATTTTGGCGATCTGCCGCGCCAGCTCGGAACCGATGCTGCCGCCGCCGCCGGAGATCAGCACCGTCTTGTCCCGATAGAACCGCTGGGTGCCTTCGTCCAGAAAATCAACCTGCTGGCGGAACAGCAGCTCCTCCACCTCAAACTCGCGAATCTGCCGCTTGCCGTCCACCTGCAAACTGCCGACGGGCGTTGTGTACACCTTCACCTTGAAGCCCATCGACTGATACCGTCCATAAAGCGTCGCGCGCTCATCGGGGGCCTTGTTGACGGCAAACACCAGCTCCTGCACATGGAGGTCGACCAGCTTCGCCTTGAGGCTGTCGTCGTCCGAAAGCACCGGAATGTCAAAAATGCGCCGGCCAATCTTTTCCCTGTCCACATCCACAAAGCAAACCGGGCGGTACGCCGCGTCCTTGTTGCTCAGCAGCTCCTCTGCCAGCATCGAGCCGACCCGGCCCGCGCCGATAATCGCGATGCGGATTTTGTTCGCGTCCGGGATCCGCCGCTCGGCGGCTTCCTCCGTCAGCGAAATGCCCGTCACCCACACGGACACCGCGTTAATCGCCCGCGCCAGCGCCGTATTCCGCTCGAAAAACTCGCGCAGTCGCTTGCTCGAGGTGTTGACCTCAAACAGCCAGCAGTACAGATAGCGGATGGTCAGCGCGCCCAGCAGGTTCAGCATCATCACCGCCCCCGCCCGCAGGAAGGACAGACGGTTCACCGTGAGCACCGCGTTGATGAGCGCATAAATCGTCACCGATGCCACGTCCATCACCATCAGGCGCAGATAGGCGTCCGTCCGGCTGTACCGCCAGACCTGCGAGTACACCCGTCCCGCGTTCCGGCAAATCAGCATACATGCGCTGGCAATCACATACTGCATCAGCGAACCGGCCAGCGAGATCGGCGCCGTGGTGCTGACGTTGGCCACCACCACGATCAGAAAGGAAATCGCCAGCACGATTTCATCATAAACCATCAGCTTCAGCCGGTGACTGCCGCCCTGATAGTTCAGTCCATTCTTCTTTTCGGTTCTCGCTTTCTCCGGGCCAAGCTGCCCAGGCACCTGCGTCAAATCAATACCCCCGCTTTCCACCGCCCGTTTTGAGGCGGCTCCGCCAAGCAGGCGCGCCGTCCTCCATCGCGGCAAGGCGCGCCGAATCATTCAAAAATCAAGGCCGCAGCGGCCTCTCGACAGGTTTTATCATATCATATTTCATGGTCGCTGTAAAGTCCACATTCTGTTAAGCGCCGCTGCGGCAGCGCGATGAAGGAGAGAATGAATCCGTCCTTCGCTCGCTGAAAAGCCAGTCGCTTTTGTCTCAATTTCATCGCCTCGCTGGAAATCCTTCACAGGATAATCATGTTTTCACGCTCCATACTATGGATGCGGCGAGAAATTCAATCAAGGGAGGCAGCCATTGTGCGAGCAACTGGGATCGTACGCAGAATTGATGAGCTGGGCCGGATCGTCATCCCCAAGGAAATTCGCAGAACGCTCCGAATCCGGGAGGGCGACCCGCTGGAAATCTACACCGATCGAGACGGCGAGGTCATCCTCAAGAAGTATTCCCCCATCGGCGAGATGTCGTCCTTCGCCAAGGACTACACCGAGTCGCTGTTCCGCTCCATGGGGCACATCGCCTGCATCGTTGACCGCGATCAGGTGGTCGCGGCCAGCGGCGTGAGCAAAAAAGAGCTGTGGGATAAGCCCATCAGCCACGACCTGGAGACAGCCATCGCCAACCGGCAAACCATTGCCATCAACCGTCAAACCGGCGGAAAAACCGTCGCCATCACCAGTGAGGAGGACGCGCAAGGCTACACGGCGCAGGTGCTCTCCCCCATCATTGCCGACGGCGAGGCCATCGGCGCGGTACTGCTGCTCAGCAGAGAGCAGGGCGCGCGCATGGGCGACACGGAAATGAAGGTCGCTGAAACTGCCGCCGGCATTGTCGGACGACAGATGGAGCAGTAACCCGCCGGCCTGTCTACACCAAAACCGCCTCGCTGCCCACAATGGCGACAAGGCGGTTTTTCTTCTATCTAAGCATCCGTATACCGAATTTCCCGGTAAACATTTTGACCCGTTTTTGGGGTATCGCATAATAGCTCCATAAGTATTTTGAAGGAGCTGAAAGCTAATGCCCTGTTACCCGCGCATTCGCGATCTCCGGGAGGATTCCGACCTCTACCAGAAGGATCTGGCCAAGCTGCTGCGCTGCTCGCAGCAGACGTACAGCGACTATGAATGCGGCAAGGTGGACATTCCCACGGAGGTGCTTGTGCGCCTGGCTGATTACTACCATACCACGACCGACTACATCCTCGGGCGAACCAATCGGCGCGAGGGATAACCTGCTTTTCCGTTCGTCAGCGGATAGCTCTTGTACCCCGAGCCGTTTCGGCGTATAATAGGAGGGGTCGCCATCGCGACTGATGAAACAAAGAAGGAAGTATCCCATGGCAAAAGCAACGAAATCCATCATCGGTGGGATGACCGTGTTGGGCTTGACCGGCATCGTCTGCAAGCTGGTGGGCGTGCTGTTCAGCGTCCCGCTGACGATGCTCCTGGGCGCGGACGGGCTTGGCGTGTTTCAGTCGGTATTCCCCACCTATAACCTGCTGCTGACCATCTCCTCCGCCGGACTGCCGGTCGCGATCTCCCGGATGGTTTCGCACTGCCTGGCGAAGGACGATCCCCGCAACGCCCATCGGGTGTTCAGGACGGCGCTGTGGCTGCTGCTCGCGTTGGGCTGCTTCTGCTCCATGCTGATGCTTGTGGGCAGCCAGACGCTGACGCGCATCGTCCATTCGGAGCAGACGCTGGCCGGGTTCCAGGTCATCGCGCCCTGTGTGGCGCTGGTCTGCGTACTGTCCGCCTTCCGCGGTTTCGTGCAGGGGCAGCAAAACATGGTGCCCACGGCCATTTCCCAGCTGATCGAGCAGGTGGGAAAGGTGTTCATCTCCCTGCCGTTGGCGGCCCTGGGCGCGCGGTACAGCGTCGCCTACGGCGCAGCGGGCGCGCTGCTGGGCATTACCATCGTGGAAGCGCTGGCCCTTTTGTACATGATCATCCGCTATTTCCGCCACCGCAGCGCCTTCGCCGCCATTCCCCAGCTTTCCCAGGAGCCACCGATCCCCGGTCGGACGCTGGCGGAGCGGTTGATGCGCATCTCCATTCCCATCACCATCAGCGCGTGCATCGTTCCGCTGGCACAGTTTGTGGACTCCGCCATGCTCGTTGACCGCATGATGTCCGCCGGGCTGCCCCACGCCCAGGCGCAGCCGCTGTACGGGCTGTTTTCCGGCACGGTCATTCGGCTGATCAACGTGCCGACGGCGCTCGCGCTGGCCGTCTCCATGAGTCTGATGCCGGCCATTTCCGCCGCCAAAGCCCTTGAAGATTACGACACGATTACCCGCAACAGCGATCAGGGCCTGCGTTTCGCCTTTCTGATCGGCTTCCCCTGCTCCATCGGCATGAGCGTGCTGGCCAAGCCGCTGCTGTCCTTCTTCTATGTGGAAACGCTCTCCGCCGAGCATTTGCAGGTTGCTTCGGAGCTGCTCTCCGTTTCGAGCCTGACAGTGGTGCTGTTCACCGTCGTTCAGGCGACCAGCAGCATTTTGCAGGGGCTGCACAAGCAGCGCATCCCCATGTACACGCTCATTGCCGGCGTAGGCTGTAAAATCGCCCTGAACTACATTTTAGTGGGCATTCCGGGCATTGATATTCACGGCGCGCCCATCGCCTCCATTGTCTGCTACGCCGTTTCCATGGTGCCGAACCTGTACCTTGTCGTCAAATACGGCAGAATGCGCTTCAACTGGATGGGCTGGGTGGTTCGCCCTGCTGCCGCCACCGCCTGCATGGGCGTGATCGTGTACCTGCTGCGGACGCTGCTGCCCGTCACCCGGCTGTGCACGCTGCTTGAAATCGCCATTGGCGTCGCCGTTTATGTGACGGCCGCGCTGCTGCTCAAGGCTGTTTCGCCGGAGGACTTCCGCGCGTTGCGGCGGGGCCGGAAGCACAACCATTCCTGACGCTGAAAGGGGCTTACCATGAAGCAAACGCTGACCGTCGTTTCCCTCGGCCCGGGGGATCCGTCGCTGATGACCCTCCAAACTGCGGACGCGATGCGCCGGGCCAGGCGGCTGATTCTCCGCACGGCCCGTCACCCCGCCGCCGATTGGCTCCAACAGGAAGGAATCGCCTTCGAGACGCTGGACGATCTCTACGACGCCTGCGATGATTTCGACGCGCTCCATCGCGCCATGGCCGCTAAGCTCTGGCAGGCCGCGGCGGAGGGGCCCGTCGTCTACGCCGTGGCCGACGCAACGAACGACGGCTCGGTTGTCGCGCTGGGCGCGTCCTGCCCGGTTGGCGCGTCGCTGACGCGTTTGCCCGGCGTAACCCGGGCGGACGCGTGCCTGAACGCCCTGCCCGCTGGAGAGCTTCCGCCCGCGGGGCTGCGCATTCTGCCTGCAACCGCCTGCTCCGGAAGCCTTGACCCGGGTCAGCCGCTGCTGGTGACCGAGCTGGACAACGCTATTCTGGCCGGAGACGTGAAGCTCTGGCTGAGCGACCTCTACGGCGACGAGCAGCCGGTCGTGCTGTTTCCTTCAAGCGTTGGGAAGGCCGCCCACGCGCCTCGCGTCATCCCGCTGATGGAGCTTGATCGCCAGCGCGCCTACGACCACACCGTCGCCGTCTATCTCCCCGAGCTGCCCCTGACCGGTCGCGCGCGGTACGGCTTTGACGACCTCCTGCGCGTCATGTCGGTATTACGCGGCGAGGACGGTTGCCCCTGGGATCGGGCGCAGACCCATGAATCCCTCCGTCCCTACCTGCTGGAAGAGGCCTGGGAGGTTTCCGCCGCCATCGACGAGGGCGACCCGGAGCACCTGGCCGACGAGCTGGGCGATCTGCTGCTTCAGGTTGTCTTTCATGCGGACGTCGGGCGGGCATACGGAGAGTTTGGCATGACGGATGTGACGAGCGCCATTTGCTCGAAGATGATCAGCCGTCATCCGCAGGTGTTCCCCGTGCCGGGAGATACGGAAGCGCGGGACTGGGAGGAATCGAAGATGCGGGAGCGCGGGCTTGACACCCACGCCGCGCTGATGGCGGATGTTCCGCGCGGCCTGCCCGCCCTGATGCGCGCCGCCAAGGTGCAGAAAAAAGCGGCGAAGGTCGGCTTCGACTGGGACAGCCCGCAGGAAGCGCTACCCAAGATTCACGAGGAGGCCGAGGAAGTGCTTGCCGAACTGGCGCGTTCCGCCGACCCGGAGGAGGAGCTGGGCGACCTGCTGTTCTCCTGCGTCAACGTCGCCCGCCTTGCCGGAACCGACCCGGAAGCGGCGCTCCATCGCGCGACAGAAAAGTTTATCCGGCGTTTTACCGCCATGGAAAAAATGATAATTTCGGACGGAAAATCGTTGAAAGACTTGACATTGCGGGAAATGGATGTATACTGGAATCGGGTCAAATCGGCGGAAGACAGACAGGCCGCGCGCTGACCCCGGTATCCTCGCTTGCGCTTTCCGGCGCATAGCGCGGCCCGCGCGTAAACCCAAAATCAAACGCCATGCATCATGCAGGCTCACAACAAGGAGGAAAACTAACCCATGAACAAGACTGAATTGACCGCTGCCCTGGCCGAAAAAACCGGCTTCGCCAAGAAGGACGCTGAGAAGGCGCTGAACGCCTTTGTCGACGTGGTGACCGAAGCGCTCGCGAAGGGCGACAAGGCGCAGATCGTCGGTTTCGGCACCTTTGAGGTGAAGTCCCGCCCCGCTCGCACGGCCCGCAACCCCCGCACCGGCGAGGAAATTCAGATCGAAGCCTCCAAGGCTCCCGCTTTCAAGGCCGGCAAGGCGCTGAAGGACACCGTCAATAAGTAATTCGTCCATGGTTTACGCCCGCGGGATGTTGTTATTCCTGCGGGCGCTTTTTTGAGATTTTTTATGGTAAGGAGACCGTTTATTCTATGCGTTTGGACAAATATTTGAAGGTATCCCGCATCATCAAGCGGCGCACCGTCGCCAACGAGGCGTGCAGCGGCGGCCGCGTGACCCTGAACGGCAAGGTAGCCAAGCCCGGCGCGGAGGTCAAAGTCGGCGACGAGATGACCATCCGCTTCGGCGACAAATATGGCCGCTACGAAATTCTTGCGGTTGCGGAAACGGTGCGCAAGGAAGGCGCTGCGGATATGTACCGCATTCTCTCGGAGGACGAGGGCGTGTCCGCCGCGCGGAACTGACCGCCGAAAAGGAGAGAAGCCCGTATGTGGCACGCCATCATTCTGGCCGGCGGCAGCGGAAGCCGCATGGGCGCCGGCGTTAACAAGGTGCTCCTGCCCCTTGGCGGCGAGCCGGTGCTCTGCCGCTCGGTACGCGCCTTTCTTCCGCTGGTGGACGGCGTGATCGTTGTCGCCCGCCGGGAGGACGACGCGACCATTCGCGCCGCGCTTGCCGCGTCCGGCCTGTCCGCATCCATCGTGCCCGGTGGGGAAACCCGGCAGGACAGCGTCTGGAGCGGCTTAACGCATCTCCCGGCAGGCGCGGACAAGGTGTTAGTGCACGACGGCGCGCGCTGTCTGGTGGACGCGGATACCATCCGCCGCGTGATGGCTTCCGTGGACGAATGCGGCAACGGCGTCGCCGCCGTCCCCGTAACGGACACCATCAAGCAGGCTGACGCGTCGGAAACCGTTCAGTGCACGCCGGATCGCGCCGCGCTGCGCGCCGTCCAGACCCCGCAGGGCTTTACCGTCGCCCTGCTTCGCCGCGCCCATGAGCAGGCACAATTGGACGGCTTTGTCGGTACGGACGACGCGTCGCTGGTGGAACGGCTCGGCTTGCCTGTTCGCTTAACGCTGGGCAACCGGCGCAACCTCAAACTGACGACACCGGAGGATATGATGATCGCAAGCGCTTTGCTGTCCGCTCCCCTGCCCGCCCTCCGCGTCGGACAGGGTTATGACGTCCATCGCCTGGTGGCGGATCGACCGCTGATTCTCTGCGGCGTGACCGTTCCCCACACGCTCGGGCTGCTGGGCCACAGCGACGCGGACGTCGCGCTGCACGCGCTGATGGACGCCATGCTCGGCGCCATGGCGATGGGCGATATCGGCCAGCATTTCCCGGATACCGACCCGGCTTACAAGGGCGCTTCCTCCATGATGCTGCTTTCGCGCGTTGCCTCGCTGCTGTCCGCCCGCCATGCCCGTGTTGTCAACGCGGACATGACCATTGTCGCCCAGAAGCCCAAGCTCGCCCCCTTTATCCCCGCCATGCGGGAGAATATCGCAGGCGCGCTGTCGCTGCCGATCGAGCGCGTCAGCGTCAAAGCGACCACCACCGAACGTTTGGGCTTTGAAGGCCGCGAGGAGGGCATCAGCGCCCAGGCCGTTTGCCTGATTGAGGAGGAAACGCAATGAAAATCACGATGCTTGTCAATAATGAGGCCATCGACGGCCTGAAAGCCACGCACGGCCTGAGTATGCTGATTGAAACGCCTCGCCATTGTCTGCTGTTTGACCTTGGGCCGGACGACACGCTGCTGGCCAATGCGGAGAAGCTCGGCGTTGACCTCACGCGGGTGGACACGGTGATTCTCTCCCATGGGCACAGCGATCACGGAGGCGCGCTCTCCGCGTTCCTCCGCCTGAACGACCACGCGACCGTCTACGCGCAGCGCACGGCCTTTGAGCCGCATTACAGCCGCATTTTGGGGCTGCGGATCAGCGTCTCTCTGGATCCCGCGCTTCAAAGCCATCCGCGGATTCGCCTGCTGGATGGTCCACTCGTCCTTGACGAGGAGCTGTCGTTGTTCACCGTTCCGCATCCGACCGAATGCCTTTCCCCGGCCAACAACTGCCTGTGTACTGCCGCCGGTCGGGATGATTTCCGCCACGAGCAGCACCTGCTGATTCGTCAGGAGGGTGAAGCGCCGGTGCTGGTGATCGGCTGCGGACACACCGGCGTTGTCAACGCGCTCCATGCCTGTCCGACAGCACCCCGCGCCTGCGTCGGCGGCTTCCACCTGATGAACCCGATATTATGCCGTCAGGTGCCCACAGCGCTGCTTCAGCAGATCGCCGACGCGCTGAACGCTTATCCGGACACCGCCTTCTACACCTGCCACTGCACCGGGCGAAAGGCTTGCGACTTTTTGTCCGAGCGCGTACCGCGCCTGCGCTATTTCTTTGCCGGCGAAACGCTGACGTTCTAAACCGTCAAAAAACGACCCGCACAAGGGAGAGG
>CAZRLM010000034.1:0-20267 GCA_964600835.1 uncultured Oscillospiraceae bacterium | reverse complement strand
GGTTGATGGCGCTGGTCTTGAAAACCAGTGATGTCGCAAGACACCGGGGGTTCGAATCCCTCTCTCTCCGCCAACTCTACAAACAGGTAGGCCGCGCGCCGCCTCATCACTTGACATGGAGAAGTACCCAAGAGGCCGAAGGGGCTCCCCTGCTAAGGGAGTAGTGTGCGATTAGCGCAGCCCGGGTTCAAATCCCGGCTTCTCCGCCAAATGCCCGCCGCAACACGCTTTGCGGCGGGTCTTTTCGTTTCTATCCATGTGCTCGTTCTCGGCAGTTTGTGTTCGCTATAATGTACACGGTAATGTACATCAGCCCCGGATGATTTCTGCCCACGTTCTGGCCCTCACGGCCCGCTCCAGCGTCGGCGTTCAGGCCGTTGCCCCAGTCTTTGCGCCTTTGATCTGCGATTCAAGCCACGTCAGGCGGCTTCATGGTCGTCGCCGCGCGATGGCGCCTTATAGGAAAAAGCGCCGATGAACTCGTCATCGGCGCTTCAAGCGTTGAGCGATCGGCCGACAAGCAGCTGCTTCGGCTGCTCGTCGTACCGGTCGCCCTTGACGGGAAGCTCGCGCAGTGCCTGGTGGTTTTCCACCGTCACAGCCTCCGTGCGCAATCCCCTGCGCTGCGTCGTTACCGCAGGTATTTTTCGAGCACCTTCGTGGTGGCGGCGAGGTCGATGGGCTTGGCGATGTGGGCGTTCATGCCGCAGGTCAGGCAGCGCTGTACATCCTCGGAGAACGCGTCCGCGCTCATCGCGATGATCGGCACGGTTGCGGCGTCCTTGCGGTCAAGGGCGCGAATCGCTTTCGTGGCCTCGTAGCCCGTCATGTTCGGCATCCGGATGTCCATCAGGATGGCGTCGTAAGTGCCTTCGGGAGATTTGCTGAACATCTCCACGCAGATTTGGCCGTCCTGCGCCCAGTCAAGCGTGAGGCCCGCGTCGGACAGCAGCTCATTGGCAATTTCCCAGTTCAGCTCATTATCCTCGGCCAACAGGATGCGGCGGCCCGCCAGTGTGGTGGACGCCTCCTGCGCCGCCGGGGCGCGCTGCTCCTCTACGTTCATGTATTTACACAAATTGTAATAGAGCGTGGACTTGAAAAGCGGTTTGGAGATAAAGCCGTCGATGCCCGCTTCCCGGGCCTCCGTTTCAAGCTCGTTCCAGTCGTACGCGGAGATCAGCAGGATGGGGACTTCCTTCCCCAGCTCGCGGCGGAGCGTTCTGGCCACCTGGATGCCGTCCATGCCGGGCAGCTTCCAGTCTAAGAGCACAATCTGGTAGGCGTTTTGCTTCCGGTGGCGGCTGATGGCCATTTCGACGGCGGCTTCCCCGCTCAGCGTCCAGTCCGCGTGAATGCCGAAGCTTTCGAGAATCTCAATGGTCGACTTGCACAGAAGCTCGTCGTCGTCGACCACCAACATATTCCAGCTCGGCAGCAGCATATTGATCTCCCTGCCGGCGGCCTTTTCAAAGTCGAAGGTCAAATGGAACTCCGTGCCCTTGTCCAGCTCGCTCTGCACCTCAATGACGCCGTCCATGGCGTCCACGATGTACTTTGTAATCGTCATGCCCAGACCGGTGCCCTCAATCTTTTTCACCCGGGCGCCGTCCATGCGCGTGTAGGAATCATAGAGCTTTTCCAGAAACTCCGGCGTCATGCCGATGCCGTTATCCTTGACGCGGATGTGGAAGCGGGCGTATTTTTCTCCCTTGGGCGAGGGTTCCTCGGCAAGCGACAGCTTGATGGTGCCGCCCTCGGGCGTATACTTGGTGGCGTTGGACAGCAGGTTCAGCAGCACCTGGTTCAGGCGCACGCCGTCGCACCACACGTTCTCGGTGACGATGTGCTCGACATGAACGCTGAAATGCTGTTTTTTGATGTTGATTTGCGGCTGGATGATGCTGACAATCCCGTCGAATATCTCCTGAAGCGAGTTGTTTTCCACCGTGATCGTCATCTTGCCGCTTTCGATCTTGGACATATCCAGCACGTCGTTGATCAGTCCCAGCAGCTGCCTGCTCGACAGGGTGATCTTGCGCAGGCAGTTTTTGACCTGCTCCTGATCATCCAAATGGGCGGTGGCGATGGCGGTCATGCCGACGATGGCGTTCATGGGCGTCCGAATGTCGTGGCTCATGTTGGCCAGGAACTCGCCCTTGGCCCTGCTGGCCTCCGCCGCTTTCCGACGGGATTTCTCCAGCTCCTTGATTTGGGCGTTGCTCATGTAAAAATACCGGATAAAGACCAGCACCATCAAAATGAGAACGGCCATGCAGGAAAGCACGGTGGCGCCGGTGCGCTGCACGTTCAGCGTGTGCATGACGTCGTTGAGCTGGTTATAGGGCATGATGGAGATCAGATTCCACTCGGAGTTGGACAACGGGATGCTTTGAATCTTCTGCTCCTGGCCGCCCAGCATGACGTTCGCGTTGTACTGTCCGTCGTTTGCAAGCGCCTCCTCAAAGGCCTCGGCGGAGTAGCTCCCGTCCGATCCGTCCTTGTACTGGTTCATCAGCTCCGGCAGGCGATCGGAGGCGGTTCCAAAGTCAATGTGCGCGTTGTCGATGACAAAGCTGCCGTCGTCGCGGATAATGCAGAAGGACATCATCTGGTCGCCGCGATCCAGTCCCAGGAAATCGGTGATGTAGCTCAGCGGCACCGCCGCGACCAGGCCGGTGCTCATGTCGCCGTTGCTCATGGGATAGGCGGTTGCGTCGACGCCAAACAAAATCACCTGGTTGCCGTCCGCGTCCTCGCCGATGGCGACCCGCTGACTGCCCTGCACCAGCGCCTCCACGAAAGGCTCCGGGTTTATCGGCTGAATCGGCTTGCCGTAAAGCGTTTCAAACACGCCGTTGGAGGCGCACAGCGCCAGATGGTCAAAGTCCCGGGCCTTTGCGCGGTAGGCCAGCTCCTCGTACAGCGCCTGCTGATCGCGCTGGTCGGGCGAAACCACAGATACCAGACTGTGCACCTGGTTGAAGCGCAGCTGAATGACGGACTCAAAGTGGTTGGCAATCTGCTCGCTCAATCCGGACATATAGATTTTTCCGATCTCGTGGAACGCCGTGTGGCTCTTTCCGTTCATGTACAGCCCGAGAAAGCCGAACGCCAGCACGCTGAAGACGATGATGCCGATAAAGCTGTACGTCAGGAACATGATGATGGCGTTCTTCTGCTTTTTTCCCTTCATATCCCATCTTCCCCCGATAAACGACGGTTTTTGCGCAAATCAACCGATCCGCAGCCATGAGTCATTGCCGGTCGGCTTCCTATTTATCATACCATATCCGACCCTGGCTGTAAAGCGAAAACCCCCATACCGTATGGACGGAAAAAGGGCCGGCAGCAAGGGTCGGCCCGTTATTATGGCGATGTTAATGTGTCGCGTCTCGACCGAACACCTCCCACTCGGTCAGCGCCGGGAAGGCGGAGGGGTCGTCGCTCTTTTTCATGTGGATCAGGCGCATCCAGCGCACGCGGTGCTCGCCTAACGGGATGAGTTGCCGGTCGCCCGTGCGGCGCAGATCGAAGACAATCTCCGCGCCGTCGGACAGCTCCACCGTGCCGCGCGTCCAATACGCGTCGTGGGGGAAGTCCGCGCGCAGGGTCAGTGCCATTTCCGTCACGTCCACCTCGCGGCCGAAATCAAGCAGGCACCAGGCGTCCTCCCGGGCGCCAATGCCCCAGGACTGGAACGGCCACTCGCCGTGGAAGGTGTTGTAGCGCATTCCGTCGATCACGTTCCGCGCCGCGAAGCAGGACTCGCCCCGTGTTTCCACGTTTGCTGTGCAGTGGGGGAAGAAATCGACGTCCCCGCGCAGATCGGCGGGGTTGAGGGCGACGTTGCGCCGCGCGGCGATTTCCTCCGCCGTGAGGGCCCGCGCCCGGGCGACGTGCCGCGCGCCGTCAAACGTCCCCGGCGCGTAGGCCAGGCGGTGCTCGCCAACGGGCACGACCCAGGTCATGCGGCCCGTGGGCGCGTAGACCCGCGCTTCGGGCAGGCCCGCCGCCGTCTGCACCAGCAGATGGGGCGCGTCGCTTTCCACCACCAGCATATCGCCGGGCTCATAGACGCGCTCGTAGCAAAGCAGCGCTTCCTCCGCGTGGCGCACGCTGGCGAGCGTCCGGCCTTTCGCGTCCCGTACGGACAGGGTGATCATGTTGCTCCCTCCTTACAGCCACAGCATGGGGTCGGTGCCGTTCAGCTTGGCGATGGCCTCGGTGAAGAAGTAGTCGCCGTAGGTGATGTTGATATGGCGGCCCGCGCCGTCGTCGTGGTAGCTGGCGGTGCAGTGGGTCAGGATGCCGCAGCTGTCCTCCGACCAGTCGCAGCTGTGCTCCAGTAGGCCGGACAGCAGCCGCTGCGCCGCTTCCTCGTAGCGCGCCTCGCCGGTCAGCTTGCCCAGCTCCAGCAGGCCGCACGCGGCCACCGCGCCTGCGATGTTGTCAATCCGCTCCTCATTTGCGGGCTGGCAGAAGTCGCAGTCCGTGAGGCCGTCGGGGCGGATGTGGTCGATGAAGTAGGCCGCGATGCGCTCCGCCGCGTCCCGATACCGCGCGTCACCCGTGTTGAGCGCCGCCAGCGTGAAGCCGTACAGCCCCCACGCCTGGCCCCGCGACCAGCTGGTGCCCAGCGCATAGCCCTGGCCGGGACGTTCGCCGATGCGCGCGCCCGTCTCCGGGTCAAACTCGACAATGTGCGCTACCGAGCCGTTGGGGCGCAGAAACTCCCGCAGCGCCGTGTCGGCATGGATGCGGGCGACCTTCGCGAAGCGGGGGTCGTTTTCCTCCCGGGAGGCGCGGAAGAGCAGGGACAGGTTCATCAGGCAGTCGATGATCGCCACGCCGCGCTGCTCCGGCCCGTTCCATGCCTTCAAATAGCCCACGGGGTTGAAGCGGCCCATGAGCAGGCTGGCGGCGTGCAGCGTGTCCTGCCGCGCCTGCTCGTCGCCCATCAGCTTGGCGTGCGCGCCGCAGGACAGCAGGTACATGAAGCCCACGTCATGGTTCAAAAAGCGGTAGGAGCGGAACTCCCCGGTCAGGATGTCCTCGGCGCGCAGCGCTTCCCGGCGGAAAGGCTCCTCCCCGGTCATGCGCCACAGCTGCCACATCAGCCCGGGCCAGAAGCCGCCCGTCCACCAGCTGTTGCCGTCGTAGGGCGAGGTCTGCCATTGCCCGCCGCGGCTGCTGTAAGGCAGGATGCCCGCCTCGGTGGCCAACGGCATACTCCTGCGGAACTTGGCGGCGATCATTTCCGCCGTCTTTTGCGAATCAATCTTCATTGTGTTTCTCCTCCTGTGGAATGGCGTCGGGCAGCTGGTCGTCCGGGGCGCAGTACACGGCACATTGCAGCGTGTGCGTGCCGGGCGTCAGGCGCGCGCGGAGCAAGGGCAGCACCGTACGGGGCGCCATCAGGTTCGTGTTGCATTCCGGGTAGATGACCTCGCCCCGGTCATAACCGGACAGGGCGTAAATGGCAGTGGAGCCCTTCGCGCCATGGGCCGCGGCGTGACGCGCGTCGTTCTCGAGCACCGTGCGCACTCGGTCGCAGGGGCGCTTGCCCGCCCAGTCCCGCGGGATGGAGAACGCGCCCTCCGCCGCCTCGATGGTCACATCGGTGTGCACGACGTGCCTGCGAAGATGCCAGAAACCGTCCAGCGGCGTGATCTCGCTCTCGATCCGCACGCCCTCCATCGGAGACCAGGTGAAGGCGACGCGCTCCTCGGTCAGCTGGAAGGACTCGCAGCCGCTGCGGGCGTGCCACAAATCCCGACCCTCGCGCTTGACGGCCAGCATACTGTCATACGCGCCCTTTTGCAGCGTGCCCGCCTCCTTGACGACGGAGAAGGCAAACTGCGTCGAATAGGCGAACTTCTCGTACTTCTCGTCCTCGTGCATATGCTCGAAGGCGTGGTTTCCGGCGGTGTAGGCGGTCACGAAGGCGTTGTCCGCCGGACGGGTCAGCAGCAGGCGGACGTGCTCGTCCAGGAAGCGGGCGGGCGCGTCGTAGGGCGCTTCCTCGCTCTGCCAGAAGGGGTCGTCCTCGGGCAGGGCCAGCATGGCGAATACCTTCATGCCCCAGTAGGGGGAGCCGGGCGCGTTGTAGCCCTCGCTGACGCACAGGTTCGGATACCCGTAGCCCACGCTCAGCACGCCGTCCCGGTCAAAGATCGGCAGGCGCAGCCACGCGCGCAGGTTGCGCAGCACAAAGCCCTTCACCTGTCCCCAGCTCATGCCTTCCGGCTTCACGCCGCACAGCGCCATGGCCGACCAGAAGCTGCTCTGCGCGAAACGGTAGGTCAGGCTGCGGCCGTAGGGCAGCGCGCGACCCTGCCCATCAAACCAGCAGGCGAAGCGCGGCGCGATCAGCCTGGCACGCTCGATGAAGCGGGCGCAGCGCTCGGGGTCGCGGGCGGCCATCACCCGCGCGTACACCAGCCCGTAGTAATGGAAGCCCCACAGCGTGTAATAGTCCCGCTGGGTGGCCTGATCGAAGTACCAGCCGTCGGCCATGTAGTGGCTTTCCGCCAGCGTCAAATCCTCCTCCATACGGGCCTTATCCACCGGGCGGCCGACCTGCTCAAAGCCCAGGTTGACCAGCACGCGGAACAGCCGCCAGTTGTTCTTGGGCATATCGTAGAGGTTGATCTGGTTGAGCCAGTTCACCAGATTTTCCTGCTGGACGGGGGACAGCTCGTCATAGAAGCGCTCGGGGATCAGGCACAGGGCCAGGCCCATCACGGCCATTTCCACCATCCGCTGGTCGAAGGGGCCGATGTCGCCCCAGTACTCCTCGTGCGCCGGGTCGGTGCCGTGGATGACGCCCTCCTTCCACAGCGCCCAGTACGGCTCGGCCTCCGGGCAATGGCCCGCCAGCATGGGCACCAAAGCCCACAGCACGCGGGAGAAGCCCTCCATGCCGGCCACGTCCTCGCTGTAATGGGCGCTGGAGGCGGAAATGAGCAGCCGCGCCTTGCCCGGCGACAGGCACCGGGCAGCGGGTTCGATCAGTTGGACAGCCGCGCGCACCACGTCCTGCCGGGTGCGCAACGGGTTTTGCTGCAAATCATTCACCGACGGTCGTCCTTTCTATGGTAAAAATCTGCCTGTGCTCACGCCCGGGCCGCGCGGTGAGCGTCAGCCGCCATACGCTGCCCGGATAGTTTTGACGCATCCGCGCGTCCGTGATGGGGATCTCCTCGACGCTCGGCGTGAGTGCCGGGTCAAAGCGCAGAAGCGCCTGGCCCAGCCGTGCGCCGCCAGCGGTCAGCTCGGGGCGGATAGAGAGCATCCACACCCAGGAAACGGGCTGCGCGTCGGCCAGCTTGATCTCGTCGCGCAGGACAAAGCCGCCCTTGACGGTGAGCGCGCGCGTCATCCGCTGCACGCCCGCCTCCGGCGGATACGCCGCCGCGAAATCCAGCGACAGCCCGTCCGGCAGCGATTGCACGTCCGACGCGGCCCGCTCCCGGCCATAGACCTGCTCCCACGCGCCAATCAGCGGCACGTTGTGGTTGGCGGAGCGCGTGTTCCACAGCGTGTAGCGCTCCGGGGAGAAGGTTTTCGCGGTGTAGGTCATGTTGCCCACGTCGATGACCAGCGGCTGCCCGTCCAGGTAGAGCACAAAGCTGCCCACGTCGTTGTGGTTGTGGGACTCGCCGTTGTGGCCGCCCTTGCAGGCCAGCGTCCAGCCGTTGCGGCGCGCGATACGCACTTGCAATCCGGACAGCCAGACGTCACCCGGCGCGGGGGTCGGCGAAGCTTTCGCCGCGGGGCGGAACAGGCGCGAGAGCAGCCGCGTCATATGCGGCACGTCCGAAATCTGATCGCTGGGCGCGCCGCGCAGGGCCGTCCCCAGCGCGATCAGCTCCGCGTCCCCGATGTGTTCTCCGGCGGCTTGCAGCCGTTCGCCGCACAGCGCCGGATGCGCGTCGCAGTCCGCAAAGTTGACAAACCAGCCGCCGCTGACCCGCATCAGCTTCGGGAAGCGCAGGATGGCCCGCAGCTTCTCGTCCGCCCAGAAGGACAGACCGCACACCGGCTCCAGCCATTCCAGACAGTCCAGCAGCGCGCCGCCGGCCATGTTCCAGTAGGCCACGCCCTCGTCGCACCCGCCGTCGGGCGGCACGACGGCCAGCCAGCGGTCCAGCATCCGCAGCGCGCGGGCAGCAAGCGCGCCCAGCCGATCCCGGTCGGACAGCCACACTCCCGCCGTCACCAGCACGTTGGACACAATCCACGGCGTCCAGTTGCACAGATCGGCGCGGAGAAAGCCCATCCACCAGAAGTCGTCCCGCGTTTCAAAGGGCGTGAGCACCCGCTTTTCGATTTCCCGGGCCACCCGGCGGCGGATGAGCGGCGTGACCGCGTCCAGCCGGTCGCCCACAAGCGCGCAGGTCAGCGAGAGCACCATGGCCGTCTGCGCGCTGAACAGGTCGATGTACGGGCTGCGCTCGTCCGGCAGCGGCTGCTCTGAGGCGGGCCTGGCGCCGGGGATTGCGTTCGTGTTGTGGGCGCTGATCACCCAGCTCGTTTCCTCGCACAGGCACCACACGCCGTCCACCACATCGTCGAGGGCTTCCCCGTCGGGGGTGAGGCACTCGCGCAGCACGGCGGCGATCAGCTTGCGGCGGCGGAAGAAGTACGGCTCCTCGTAGGCCGCGCGGCTGCCGGTGCGCGTAAACGCCAAAAACCGCGAGGCGGCGCACAGCGGGTAGGGCGCTTCGCGGGTTTGACGGTACAGCGACAGGAGATCGTCCCTGTCCCGGGCCGCCACGCCCTCCCAGGCGCGGCGGTCGGAGGCAGGGGGAAAGGGGCAGTACGGCGCTTGCCGGACAGGCAGCGCGCGCGCACCCGTATAGGCTTCAAACATTCGGCTCCGTCCCTTCCGGGGAACACGCCCTTCCTCAGCCCTTCAGGCCGGAGGTGGCAATGCCCTCGATAAAGTACTTTTGCAGGCACAGGAACACGATGGACACGGGGATCAGCGAGACCACGGACGCGGCCATGATCAGGTGATAGTCGCTGGAGTTCTCCTGGATGAAGCGGCGCAGACCGACCTGCACCGTCTTGACTTCGTCGTGGGAGAGGTAGATCATGGGGCCCATGTAGTCGTTCCAGGTGCCGACAAAGGTGAAGATGACCAGCGTGGCGATGGCGGCCTTCGACAGGGGCAGCATAATGCGCGCCCAGATGCCGTACTCGCTCAAGCCGTCGATGCGGGCGGCCTCGCACAGGTCGGTGGGGATGCCCTGGTAGAACTGGCGCATCATGAACACACCGAAGGCGGAAAAGGCCTGCAACACCATGATGGCGTACAGGTTGTCATACAGGCCAAAGGCGCGCATCTCGACAAACTGCGGAATCATGTAGGTTTGCCACGGCACGGCGATGGTGGCCACATAGCACAGGAACAGCGTGTCACGCCCGCGGAAGTGCAGCTTGGCAAACGCGTAGGCCGCAAAGGAGGACGTGAGGGTCTGGATCAGGGTGACGGACAGCGCCACGATGGCGGTGTTCTTGAAGTACCGGAGCATGGGCACCTTGGTCCAGATCAGGCTGTAATTCTCCCAGTGGAAGGTTTCCGGGATCCACTTCATCGGGAAGGCGAAAACCTCGCGATCCAGCTTGAGGGAGGCGGAAATCATCCACAGGAAGGGAATGAGCGTGAACAGGGCCAGCGCGATCAGCACGATGTAGAGGACGACCTTGCCAACGTGTTGCAGGATTTTGTTATCCTGGCGAACGGTTCTCAGCGTATGCTCGGACATTGTTTTCTGCCTCCTTTCTTAATCGTTGGAGAATTTCTTTTCCATGCTGAACTGGATCACGGTCACAATCAGCACGATGACCAGCAGCACCATGGCGATGGCGCTGGCCATGCCGTACTTGAAGTTGACGAACGCGGTGTCGTAGATGTAGGTGACGAGCATCTTCGTGGCGCGTCCCGGGCCGCCGCCGGTCATGATGGCGACGGTATCGTAAATCTTGAAGCAGCCGATAATCAGCATGATGGAGGCGAAGAAGGTGGTCGGGCGCAGCTGCGGCAGGGTCACGTTGCGGAACTGCTGCCACTTGTTCGCGCCGTCGACGGTGGCGGCCTCGTACAGCTCGCGCGGCACGCCCTGCAGCGCGGCCAGGTAGATGACCATGTAGTAGCCCATGCTCCGCCACACGCTCACCAGAATGATGGCCCACATGGCCATGGTGCTGTCGGCCGTCCAGCTCTTGTTGAAGGGAATGCCGACGGAATTGAGCAGCTGGTTGACGGGGCCGTTCTTCATGAGCATGAAGTTCCAGCAGACGCAGATGGCGACCATCGACGCGACGTAGGGGAAGAAGAAGATCGCGCGGAAGCCCACCGCGCCCTTGACCGCGCGGTTGAGCACCAGCGCCAGGGCGATGGAGCACACGAGCGTGAGCGGCACGGTCACAATGGTGTAGAATACGGTGTTTTTCAGCGCGATGCCCAGGTCAACCCGGTTGAAGAAATAGGTCAAACCCGCAAAAAGCCCGTCCTCCGCGATTTTCGCGCCGACCTTGGCGGTGTTGAAAATATCCGCGTAGTTGGCCAGGCCCACCCACTTGGAGCCGAAAAGCGCGCCGGTGTTGGACTCGGTGAGGGACATGAAAACAGACATGACCACCGGGATCAGTGTAAAGATGGCGAAGCCGAGGAAGTTGGGCGCGATGAAGGAAAGCGCGACCAGGGTGTTCCGCTTTTCCAGCCTGCCCATTTTGAACTTCTTCTTCGGCTGATTGGGCGCTGCGACAGCGTTTGCTTGCGACATGGCTGTGTGCTCCTTTCAGGCAGCGGGTGCTTTGGCATAGCCGCAGCCCCTGAGAATCAAGAAAGGCGGGAGTGGCGAGGAGATCGCCATTCCCGCCTCCGTGCTGGTGTGAAAATGAATTACTTGTTCAGCAGCTCCTGAACGCGCTCGTTCATCTCCTCGATGCCTTCCTCGATGGAGATCTCACGGGTCATGATCATGGAATGCTCCTCGCCCAGGATGGAGGAAATCTCGGAGGCGTGCACGTCGCCGGGGATTTCGATCGCCACATAGCTGGGCAGCAGGGCAGCCTTGCTGTTCTCGTCCTGCGGGAAGCCGTCGACGGAAGCCATCACGGTCGCCACGCCCTCGGACACCCACGCGGGACGGTTGCCCGTGCCGGCGGTCACCTGAGAGCCTTCCTCACCGCACAGCCAGGCCACATAGTCCCAGGCGGCGTCGGCGTTCTTGGCCTTCTTGTTGATCATCGCGCCGGTCAGGTTGCCGAAGGTGGAACCGGCCTTCACGTCTTCCTTGTGCGGCATCGCGACGATGCCCCAGTCGGACACGTTGTAGTTGCCTTCCTTGATGTTGTTGATCAGGGTCGCAACGTACCAGTAGCCCATGGGCAGCATGGCGATGTTGCCGTTGCCGAACGCGCCGCTGTAATGCAGGCCCGCCGCGGTGACCTCGGGATAAGGCATACAGGCGCCCGCATCCTCCAGGTCAAGGATCAGCTGATAGAAGTATGCCAGGTCGGAGTACTCGCCGTCGATCATGGTGTTCACGCCGTCGCAGACGGTCCAGTTCACACACGCGGACAGCCAGGTATGGTTGTGGGTGCCGTAGATCTGCGTGCCGTCCTCCGCGGTGCCGGACATCTGGATGGCCAGCTCCTTGTACTGCTCCCAGGTCATGTCATTGGTGGGATACGCAACGCCCGCGTTGTCGAACAGGGTCTTGTTGTAGAACAGCACCCAGAAGTCGGAACGGAAGGGCAGCGCGACCTGCTGGCCGTCGTAGCAGTAGTTGGTCTCCATGCCGACGTAGCCGCTCAGGTCGAAGTTCGACTTGGCGATGTAGTCGTTCATGTCCAGAGCGTAGCCCGCGTTGTACCAGTTCATCAGCGCGGGGATGTCCTTCACCATGAAGATGTCGCTGGAGTCGTCGGCGGCCAGCATGGCGGCCACCTTGGTGTCGTACTCCTGGGAGGACACGTCGATGTACTCGATGGTCACGCCGGGATGGGACGCTTCATAGGCTTCCTTCTGCGCGGTCAGGTACGGGGTGGTGCCGACGTCCCAGGCCACGATGGTCAGGGTGGTGTTTCCCTCGGCGGCCGCGAAGCTCATCACGGACAGAGCCATAACGAGCGCCATTGCCAGGCAAAGCAGCTTTTTCATGGGAATGATGCCTCCTCAAATTTATTGATCAAAACGGGCGCACCCGTTTGATTCCACTGTGAAACAGGAAGATGGAAACTTGCATTTAACTTACAAACTGCTTACAACCGGTTTTCATTCAGGGATGGAGGATACCGGCTGAACTCTCCCATATTATACACACGCGTTTGACTGTTGTCAACAGCTTTGCCAAGAAATTTCAATAAGATTTGTATCTGTATGATTGAGAGTGAAAATTCTTTCATTTTTTACAAAGAGCGTTGCAAACTCCGTTTGGCTCTGTTATAATAGAAACAAACGCGTAAACGCAATAAGGGGGAGAGCTTGATGGAGGAGCGGCAGCCGACGATTTATGACGTAGCCAAGAAGGCAGGCGTGTCCATCGCCACCGTCTCGCGCGGTCTTTCCGGCGGCAGCATATCCGCCGCGTCGCTGCGCAAGGTGGAGGAAGCCGCCGCGGAGCTGGGCTATCGCCCGGTGTCCGCGTTGCGGGCGGAAAGCGAGAGCCGCCCCGCCAAGCGCACCGTCGCCATTGTGCTGTCCTCGGTTGCCAATCCCTATAATGCCTCGCTGCTGCAGGGGGCGGCGGAGCACGCCCTGCACAACGGCTTCCTGCCGCAGCTGTATTATTATCCGGACAGCACCACCACCTGCGAGCGCGTGGTGGAGGATCTGCTGGATCAGCAGCCCGCGGGGGCCTTGCTGGCCGGCTTTACCCTGGAGGACGGGTTGACGCAGGACATCAGCGTCCAGCTGACGCGTCTGCGTCAGGCGATGCCGCTGGTGGCCATCGGCCCGCCGATCAAGGGCTTCAATTGCCCCCGTCTCACCTCCGACCCGGCCGCCTGCGTGCGCAAGGCCGTACGCCACCTGGCGCAGCTGGGCCACAAGCGCATCGCGATGATCGGCGGAAGCCGGGGCGTGCGCTTCAGCGACCTGCGCGAAAACGCCTTTTATGAGGAAGTAACCGCCGTTTCCGGCCCGGTTCCGTCGGCCTATGTGCAGCTGACGGGCTTCACGGCCCAGGCGGGGAGCATCGGCGTGAACCTGATGCTCAGCGCCTGCGGCGAGGAGCTTGCGCCGCCCACGGCGATCTTTGCCATCAACGATCTGGCCGCGATGGGCGCGATGCAGCAGCTGCAAAACGCCGGGCTGCGCATTCCCGAGGACGTGTCCATCATCGGCTGCGATAACGACTTTTTCACGCCCTATCTCAATCCGCCGCTGTCCACGGTCGACCTGCACCCCGCCCTCCACGGCGAGCAGGCCATGGCCTGCCTGATGGTCGCCATCGGCGGCGGCAATCCCTATTCCTTTGATACCGTATGCGAGAGCAGCCTGATCATCCGCGACAGCTGTGCCGCCGCGCCCCACGAAGCATAAGAAGGAGGTTTTGCCCATGCTGTATCCCCAGTCCAACGCCGCGCGCACCGTGCTTGACCTGTCCGGCGTGTGGGATTTCCGCCTCAATCAGGATGATCCCTGGCAGAGCATCGCCGTGCCCGCGTCCTACAACGATCAGTCCGCCGACCCGGCCTTCCGCGCCCATGTGGGCCTGAGCTGGTATCGCACCCGCCTGACCGTGCCCGCGCTGCTCAAGGGTCAGCGCGCGGTGCTGCGCTTTGACGCGGTGACGCACAACGCCCGTGTGTTCCTGGACGGCGAGCTGCTCTGCGAGCATCGCGGCGGCTTCCTGCCCTTCGAGGCCGACCTGACGCCTCTCGCGCTGTGGGGCAAGACCGTCGAGCTGCTGGTGGAGGTCGACAACCGCATCAGCCATCAAACCCTGCCCATCGGCAACGAGGGCGGCACGGCGTTCTTCGGCTCGGACAACCCCGGCATCCCCAGCGTGGAGGCGGGCAAGCAGCGCCAGCGGGAGCAGGGAATCAACTTGCCCAACTTCGATTTCTTCAACTACGCCGGCATCACCCGCCCGGTGCGCCTGTACACCACGCCTGAAAGCTATATCCGCGACGTAACGCTGGTGACGTCCATGGACGGCACGGTGCGCTATGCCGCCGACGTAGCAGGCGAGGGCGAGGTCAGCGTGACGGTGCTGGATGAAGGCGGCTGCGAGGTCGCGCGCGCGCTCGGCGCGGCGGGGACGCTGCGCGTTGAGAACCCGCATCTGTGGGAGCCGTATCCCGGCACGCCCTACCTGTATACCGCGCGCTTCCAGTTCGGTCAGGATATATATGAAGAAAAATTCGGTATCCGGGAGATCGAGGTGCGGGGCAGCCGGTTCCTCATCAACGGCAAGCCCTTCCATTTCCACGGGCCCTGCAAGCACGAGGACTCTCCCTTCCACGGCCGCGGCATGGATCAGTGCCTGAACGTGACGGATATTTCTCTGTTCCACTGGCTTAACGCCAACGCCTTCCGCACCAGCCACTATCCCTACGCCGAGGAAATGCTCCGCCTGTGCGACCGGGAGGGCATCGTCGTGATCGCCGAAACGCCCGCGGTGGGCATCAGCGCGGGCAACGTGAACCCTTACGCCTGGGGGACGGCCTCGTATCACGCGCAGGTGCTGCGGGAAATGATCGCCCGCGACAAGAACCACCCCTGCGTGGTGCTCTGGAGCCTGGGCAACGAGCCGAACACGGACAGCTTCCCCCAGGAGGCCTACGACTACTGGCGTCCGCTGTACGAGCTGGCGCACCGTCTCGATCCGCAGGAGCGCCCCGTCACCCTGGTGGGCTGCCAGAATGACTACACGAAGGACGTCACCATCCCCACGATGGACGTGGTGTGCATCAACCGCTATTACGGCTGGTACAACCTGTCCGGCGATCTGGAAACGGCGCAGTACGCGCTGCGCATGGAGCTGGACTACTGGCAGGAGGTCGGCAAGCCGGTCATCCTGTCCGAGTACGGCGCGGATACGATCGCGGGGCTGCACGGCGCGGTGGCGGAGATGTTCACTGAGGAGTTCCAGGTGGCCTTCTACGAGGCCATCAACGCCTGCCTGGACGAGCGCGCCTTCGTCGTGGGCGAGACGCCCTGGAACTTCGCCGACTTCGGCACCCAGCAGGGGCCGATGCGCGCGGGCGGCAACCGCAAGGGTCTGTTCACCCGCGACCGTCGTCCCAAGATGGCCGCTCATTACTTCCGCAAGCGCTGGGAAAACTTCACCAAGGAATGCGCCGGGACCAAGCCCTGACGCGCTCCTGCCTTTTACGGATCAGCAAACGCCTCCCCAACGGCCAACTGCCGCCGAGGAGGCGCTTTTTTTGTCGCCGAAAAACGAAATTTGTCGCAAAAGGGAGAAAAATCGCCTTGACATTGGTGAGAATCTGTGCTAATACGATCACGAAGATATTAGAAAACAGAACACAGGGAGGGAGACGTTCATGGTTCACCAGGCGGAATGGGAGCAAATCAGCCGCTGGATTGACGAGCGGCGCGACGCGATGACGGACGATCTGCGCGATCTCGTGCGCATCCGCAGCGTGGCGGACAAAAACGCCCCGGTCGCGCCCTTCGGACAGGGCTGCCGGGACGCGCTGGCGCATATGCTGGCCATGGGGAACCGCGACGGCCTCCTGCCGCGGGATTACGACGGCTATGCCGGCTGTGTCCGGGAGGCGGATCGCCCCTGCGACATCGCCCTTTGGGGCCACCTGGACGTGGTGGACGAGGGCAGCGGCTGGCGCTATCCGCCCTATGAGGGCGTGATCGTCGACGGACACATGATCGGTCGGGGCAGCGCGGACAACAAGGCCGCGCTGGTCGCCTCGCTGTACGCGCTGCACTGCCTGCGGGCGCTGGGCATCAAGCGCCGGTACACGGCGGGCGTCTACTTCGGATGCAGTGAGGAAACCGGCATCGAGGATATTCCGTACTTCCTGCGCTACGGTGAAACGCCCCGCCTGAACCTGGTGGTGGACAGCGGCTTCCCCGTCTGCTATGGCGAGGCCGGGTCGATGAACTGGAAGATGACGTATCAGGAGCCGCTGTCGGACGCGCTGATGGACTTTTTCGCGGGCGAAGGCCCGGGCATGGTGCCCGCCGTCGCCTCCGCGACGCTGCGGGGCCGCTACGCGCTCGCGCCCGCGGAGCATATCACGGTGCATGAATTGGAGGGCGCGACGCGGATCGACGCGGCGGGCGTCGCCGGGCATCCGGCGTTCCCGAACGGGACGCGCAACGCGCTGGGCGTGCTGGCGGATTATCTGCTGTCGCAAAACGTTTTGACGGAAGCGGACGCGGCCAAGTTCGCCTTCATGCGCGACCTGGCCTGCGATAACCGGGGCGGCGCGCTGCATATTTCCAAGGCGGACGGGCTGCCCGCCATGCTCTACTGCACGCCGACGATGGCGCGGGTGGAGGATGGACGCGTTGCGCTGACGGTGAACATCCGCTACCCGGCCGGTGATCCCGATGTGACGGATCCGACGATCCTGAGCCGGGAGATGCTGATGCCAGGCCTTGAGCGGGCGGCGCGGGAGCAGAACATGACGCTCACCCTGACGCGGGGCGGGTCGCCGAGCCTGTTCTTCCCCCGGGAGCATCCGCTGGTACAGACGCTCAATCAGGTT
Source organism: uncultured Oscillospiraceae bacterium (assembly GCA_964600835.1). GTDB lineage: Bacteria > Bacillota > Clostridia > Christensenellales > Aristaeellaceae > UBA11524. The sequence continues at coordinate 3,548 of CAZRLM010000034.1, read as the reverse complement.
TATCATGACGCGGTGCGGGACTGGGGGCAGCCCTTCATATTAAACGGCGGCTGCTATGCCCATGCGCTGCCCAACGCCCTGGGCTTTGGGCCGGGGCCGCTTTGGAACAAGCCCTGCACGGCGCTGCCGCCGGGACACGGCGGGGCGCACGGCCTGGACGAGTGCCAGAGCCTGGACGCGCTGGCGAGTCTGGCAAAGGTGCTGGCCTATGCGCTGATTCGGCTGGACGATTTGCCCCTGCCGGAAGCGCTGACGGAGTAAGGAGGAAGCGCGATGAAACCCCTGAGCAGCTACGCGGGCATCAAAGGCGTGAACTATGGGATTCGACAGGACGAGGCGACCACGGTCAGGGAACTGGGCTACGCCAAGCGGCTGGGCATCAACAGCGTGCGCGTCTGGCTGAGCTATCAGGCGTTTGAGCGGGAGGGCGAGGCGTACATCCGGCAGGTGAAGCGCTTTACGCAGGTCTGCCACGAGCAGGGCGTGTCGGTTGTGCCGATCCTCTTTAACGGCAACGGGCTTGACCCGGCTATTCTGGAGGAGGACTTCACGCCCCGGGGCGAGCGGTTCGCTTCGGCGGTGGTGGACGCGCTGCGGGACGAGCCGGGGCTTTTGATGTACGACATCATGAACGAGCCGCCCTGCAACGACCTGATTCTCCGCGCGCCGGACGAGGCGACGAAGCAGGCCTGGTACGGAAAAATCTGGGCTTTTGTCCGCCGCTATTGCGCCTATGTGAAGAAGCTCGACCCCGTCAACGCCATCACCGTGGGCAACTGGCTGGCGGTGGATATGGAGAGCAGCGCCGATCTGGTGGACGTGCTGTCCTACCACGATTATTCGACGACGGTCAAGGGCGTGCGCGCCATGGCGGAGCTGGCGCTTTCCGTCGGCAAGAAGTACGGCAAGCCCGTGATCAACAACGAAACCTGCTGCGTCGCCCGGGCGAATCCCTATGATCAGGTGATTCAGACGCTGGACGAGTACGGCATCCCCTGGTATGTGTTCAAACTGATGATCGACGGCTACTGGAAGGACGTGCACGGGATTTTCTACCCCGACGGCACGATTCGCGACCCCGCCGTCGCCGCGGCGATCGTGGGCTGCTTCCGCAACCGCCGAATCGAAACGATTGTACCCGAGAAGCCGAACCGGGAGCAGGAGGGCGTGCATTCGCTGAAAAAGCTCGAGGCGCTGCTGCTGGACAGCCATCCGGACGTGTTTGCCTACGGCGGCTTCGACGTGAACGCGCTGCTGGACGTGTGCGAAACCATCGCGCACCTGCTCGAGGGCGGGCAGCTGGTGCCGATGCAGATTCCGCCGACGGCCCGCATCGACGCCTGGCGCCGTCAGGAGCATCCCGACGTGCTGGAAATCAAGAAGTTTGCCTATGACCTGGCGCAGACGCTCAAGCGCGGCTGTCAAATTCTTTAACAGCAATATCAACAAAAAACGATAAGAAACTATAGTGAAAATTGTGCAGACTGAACGAAGTTCATCGAATTTCGACTCGTGTCTTGACGTGATTCAAATATCGTGCTAATATGATTACGAAGATATTAGAGATCGTTCAGCAGCAAAAGAATACGGAGGACGGACGAAGATGGAAACGCGTCAAAGCCAGCTTCTCGATCTGATTCGCGATCAGATACGCCCGGCAGTGGGCTGTACGGAGCCTGCTGCGGCCGCCTATGCCGCGGCGCTGGCCGTGCGGGCGCTGGGCTGTCCGGCGGAAACGCTGACGGTCACTGTGAGCGCGAATATTCTGAAAAACGCCATGGGCGTGGGCATCCCGGGGACGGATATGGTGGGCCTGCCGATCGCCGTGGCGCTGGGCGCGATCACCGGCGACGCGGACGCGGCGCTGGCCGTGTTGCATCAGGTGACGGACGAGGACGTTGTCCGCGCCCGGAGCATGGTGGACAATCATCAGGTGCAGGTGGCGCTGGGCGACGTGGCGCAAAAGCTGTACATCGACGTGCTGGCTTCCGGCGCGGGCCATACCGGCCGCGCAGTGATCGAGGGCACGCACACTTATGTGTCCCTGATCGAGCATGACGGAGAGCGGGAAGTGCAGTCCCACTGCCAGCAGGAGACGAAAACCGGCCCCGCGCCGGAGGGGCTTTCCCTGCGGGAGATCGACGCGTTCATTCACGAGGTCCCCGCGCAGGAGCTGGAGTTTTTGCAGGAGTGCATCGACATGAACACCGCCGTCGCCCAGGAGGGGCTGCGGCAGCCCTACGGCATCGCGCTGGGCAGGAGCCTCAAGGAGCAGCTGGACGCGCGGCCATGCGCCTCGGAGGAGGAATGGGCGACCGCGATGACCTGCGCCGCCGCGGACGCGCGGATGGGCGGATGTATGCTGCCGGTCATGTCCTGCTGCGGCAGCGGCAATCAGGGGCTGACGGCGACGCTGCCGATCATCACCGTGTGCCGTCTGCGCGGCGTAAGTCGGGAGACGCTGCTGAGGACGCTGGCGTACAGCCTGCTGGTGACGATTCACGTCAAGCAGCACCTGGGGAGGCTGTCGGCGCTGTGCGCGTGCAGCGTGGGCGCGTCCATCGGCACGGCCTGCGCGCTGACCTATCTGGACGGCGGCGACTTTGCCCGCATCTGCCACTGCATCGACAACGTGGTGGCGGACGTGTCCGGCGTGATCTGCGACGGAGCCAAGGCGGGCTGCTCGCTGAAGATCGCCACCGGCATTGCCAGCGCCTTCCGCGCTTCCATGCTGGCGATGAAGAATCACGGCGCGACCAAGCTGGACGGCATCGTGGGCGCGGACGCGGAGGCCTCGGTGGACAACCTGGCCAACCTGTGCAACACCGGAATGCTGGCAACTGATCGTGTCATCCTGAATATGCTTGTGTGCAAATAAAAAACGGCTGAACCAGATGGAAATCATCTGAGCAGAATATGATGTGGGAGGGTATCAATCATGGATAAGCGGACGCGTGTATTCAACGCAATGGACAAGAAGCCGGTCGATCATGTGCCGGTGGGCTTCTGGTATCACTTCGGCGGCGAGCAGGCCAAGGGCGAGGGCTGCGTGAAGGCTCATGTCGATTATGTGAAGGACTGCGACCTGGACATCCTGAAAATCATGTGCGACGGTTACTTCCCCTATCCGGTTCCCGCCGAGATCAAGACGGCGCACGACTGGTGGAAGCTGACCCCCATCGGCAAGGATCATCCCTTCATCAAGGAGCAGGTGCACCGCGCCAAGCGCCTGGTGGAGGAGGTCGGCAAGGAAATGCCGGTGTTCTACAACGTGTTTGCGCCCTTCTCCTCCATCCGTTTCGGCGCGGGCGAGGAGCGCGTGATGCACGACATCCGCGAGGATAAGCTGGCCGTGATGCACGCGCTGGACGTGATCGCCCAGGACAACGCGCTGCTCTCCGAGCTGCTGATCACCGAGGCGGGCTGCGACGGCGTGTACTACTGCGTGCAGGGCGGCGAGGTCGGCCGGTTCACGCCCGACGAGTACCGCGAGATGATCGCTCCCAGCGACCTGTATGTGCTGGAGCACGCCAATCGGTTCAGCCAGT
>CAZRLM010000033.1:0-20987 GCA_964600835.1 uncultured Oscillospiraceae bacterium | reverse complement strand
ACATTTCCTTTTCAACCAGGAAGTTGCCGCTCAGGTTGTAGGGCACATAGAAGGCCGGCTCGGAGACGGGGTTCTCCAGCACGAAGTCGATGGTGTAGTCGTCGATCTTCTTCAGGCCGACGTCCTCCCAGGTCACGTTCGCGGCCTGCTCGGCGGTGAAGGCCACATCGGCGGCGTAATCCGCGAAGTAGGTGTCAAAGATGTCCTTGGCGGACACCCAGGAGCCGTCCGCGGGATCCTGATACTTGGTCTCGTCGGTGCGCAGGACGTACTCGGGGCACTCGTTGCCCGCCTCGTCCTTCGCGCCCTGCAGGCCGAAGGAAGACCACATCCCCACATACAGATCGGTGGTCTCGGGGTCTTCGCCGTTGTAGGGGTTATAGACGGTCTTGCCGGCGAACAGGTAGTTCTTGGCGTTGACGATCACGAAGGTGCCCGCGTACCAGCTGTCGGCGCGGCGGTTGAGCATCTTCGGGTTCAGCTGCTGCTGCATGGAGTAGATGTAGTCGTCAGCCGTGATCTTGGTGCCGTCCTCGAAGCAGGCGTCGGGGTTCAGGGCGATACGCCAAGCCTTGCCGGTCTCGCCCTCGGCGACGCCGTACTTGCCCGCATACTCCGCGGTCACGTCCACCGGGTAATCGGCGGCCATTTCCGGGGTGATGGAGTAGCCGGTCTTGTCAGCATTCACGTTGAAGGTGTAGAAGCCGGTGGTGATGTAATCGACGATCGCGCTGTCCTCGTTGGTTTCCCAGGACAGGATGTCCCAGTTCATGCTCTCGCCGATGCCGCCGGTGTAATCGTTGTAGGTGTACACCTTTTCATCGGAATAGTCCTTGCCTTCCTCCCCCGCGTAGGGCACGGTGTCAATGGTGCCGCCGCCCGCAGCCGCGGGGGACAGGGTCACCTTGCCGGCCTCGAACACGCGCTCGCCGGGATCATAGCTCTCGGCGGGGGTGAAGCCCTCGGCCAGAGAAGCGGAAGCCACGCTCAGGCACAGGCACAGCGCCAGCGCCATGGAAAGAAGCTTCTTCATGGTTGGTTCCTCCCTTTCTTTCGGCCGTCCCGTTCGGGCGGCCGTAATGACCGTCGCCTGGCACCGCGCTTCGAGCCAATTCTCGCCCCGCCCTGCCGGGTCTCAAGTCTGAAAACGGACGGAAGCAGGAAAACGCCCTCTTCGTCCGTTACCAAACATTATACCATAACTCTAATTTGTTGTCTACCACCTCATCCGCATTTTCCTTCAACGCATTTGTTTTTTGTCTGTTTTTTCTCCGTTTTCACAGAAAACCGCGTCGCAATCCCCGCGCCCGCCGCCCTTCCCGATCCGCGCGACCGGAGCAAGTCGGAAAATGTTTCAATATATATGGGCCTTCCCGTTGTGCAAAAAAACATCATGCTCCCATAAAATATCGCCCGTTTACACGCCTCGTCCGGCATGGTATGGTAAATTCATCAAACGGCGCTTCAAGAGAGGAAGGATGAACCATGCCCGAGTCCACACAAAAACTGTTTAATCGCCAATATGTGCTTCTCCAACTGGTGAATCTGTTGGTGTCCGTCAGCTATTCCATGATTTACGCCATTATTTCCAGCTATGCCAACAGTCTGCAAATGAGCGTCGCTCTGGCGGGCAGCGTCGCGGGCGCGTTTTCCCTCGCGGCGATGTGCGCGCGGCCCTTTACCGGCTGGCTCAACGACCGCTACGACCGGCGGCGGATCCTGATTTTGTCCACCGGCGGCATGGGGCTGTGCACGCTCCTCTACGGGCTGTGCGGCAATTACGGCACGCTGCTGGCCGTCCGGATTGTTCACGGCATCCTGTTCTCCTTCTCCAGCACGGTCAATATGGCGCTGCTGCCCAGCCTTGTGCCGAACAATCGCCTCAGCCAGGGCGTGAGCTACTTCGGCGTGGTCACATCCCTGGGCATGGCGGCGGGGCCGTCCATCGGTCTGTGGCTCATTGATTTGGGCGGCTATGGGCTGAACTTCACCCTGTCCGGCGTGATCGCCGCCGTCGGGGCCGCGCTGGCGCTGCTGCTCCGCGCGCCGTCCGACGTGGCCGCGCCCGTCCGGCACGGCAAGCTGCGCCTGCGCCTGAGCGATCTGTTTGCCAAGGAATGCCTGATTTTTGCGCTGGTGGACGTGGCCATCGCCTCCGCCAACGGCCTGGAGAGCAGCATGATCGCCCTGTACGGCGCACAGCTCGGGCTGGGGAACATCGGCTGGTACTTCACCCTGTCCGCCGTCACGCTGTGCGCCATCCGCCTGCTGTGCGGCACCGTCGCCGACCGCCGGGGCGTGGGCTTCGCGCTGTATCCGGGGCTTGGGCTGATGGTGGCCGGCTTCCTGCTGCTCTGGCGGGCGGACGCGGCGTGGATGTTCGCCGTCGCGTCGGTGGTCAAGACGGCGGGCGTGGGCCTGGCGCGGCCCGCCATTCAGTCCGCGGTTTTGAAGGCCGTTCCGCCCCAGCGCCGCGGCAGTGCCTCCAGCACCTACTACATCGGCTCGGACATCGGCCAGGGCACCGCGCCGGCCATTGGCGGATTCATCGTCGACAAGACCGGCGGCTCCGACTATGGCCTCGCCTTTGCGCTCTATACCCTGCCGCTGATGGCCGGCGCGCTGCTTTACCGCTTCTCCGCCCGGCGGAAAGAAAACCGGGCCACCCGATAAAATAAGGAGGGATTCCCCATGCGAAGGTTGACGACAACGGACTGCGTGACGCAGGACGGCACGCGATTGTACACCGTCATTTTCCTGCCCGACGAGGCGGGAGCTTTCCCCGTCATTCTCCTGCGCACCCCCTACGACAGTGAGCAGACGGGAATGCACGGCCCGCTCTACGGCCATTACGCAGACTTGGTGGACGCGGGCTTTGCCGTGGCTTATCAGGATGTGCGCGGCACGGGCAAAAGCGAGGGCACGCTGGGACTGAGCGGTCAGCGCGAGCACGAGGACGGCGCGGACGCGGTGGCGTGGCTGGCCGCGCAGCCCTGGTGCAACGGACGGATCGGAATGTTCGGTCTGTCCTATCCGGGGTTTGTGCAGACGGCGGCGGCCTCTCAGCGTCCGTCGCAGCTGCGGGCGATCTGCCCCTTCATGTGCCCGTCGCAGAATCCCTTCGGAATGCATTCCGGCAGGACGCTGCATATGCAGCACCTGTACTGGGCCTACGCGCAGATTCAGGAGCACCCGGACAAATACATTCCCTGCCCGGAGGAGCGCCCGGCGGCGCTTGAAAAGGTGCGCGCCTACGCCCGGGAGCTGGACAAGCAGCTGATGACGCTGCCTCTCGACCGGTGCCCCGCCGCCATGGTGGACGGTATTCCCATTTTTGAGGACTATGTGCGGGGCGTTCAGGGTGTGGAGGAGCCTGCCTTCTGGCAGCGGATGCATATGCCCATCAACTTCAACCAGGTGCATTGCGCCGCGTTTTTCGCCACCGGCTGGTTCGACGTCGCGAAACACTTTACGTTTGAGGGCTATTTGAAGGCGCGGGAGAGCGCGGACAGCCTGACCCGGGACGGCGCCTGCCTGCTCATCGGGCCATGGACGCACGGCGACGCGCTGCCCAGCCGGGTGGAGGATCTCGATTTCGGCCCGGAGGCCTCCGGCGAGGCGCAGGACGTGCGCGGGATGCACCTGCGCTGGTTCGAGCGCCACCTGATGGACAAGCCCGTCTCCGCCCTGCCTGCCCGGGTGCGCTACTTCATGATGGGCGTGAATCAGTGGCGCAACGCCGCCGACTGGCCCCCGCCGGAGGCGAAGATGCTCCGGCTGTACCTGACGGGCGAACGTACCCTTGCGCCCGCGCCGGAAGCGTCCCCGTCCGCCGTGGCCTACGAGGCCGACCCCATGAACCCCAACCTCTCCGACTTTACGGACAGCGCCGGGCGCGGGATCACCGCCGACTGGGCCGAGCGCGCGAATGACCCGGGCGAGGTCGTGTTCCTCTCCGAGGTGCTGGAAAAGCCCGTCGCGGCGGCGGGCATTTTGAAGGCGACGCTCTGCGCCGTCACCGACGCGCCCGATACGGACTTCGCCTGCCGCCTGGTTGACGTCCATCCGGACGGCCGTCAGCTCTCGCTGGCCGCGGGGCTGATCCGCGCAAAGTACCGCCACGGCGTGGAAGCTCCCGAGCCGGTCACGCCGGGTCAGCCGGAGGTGTACGACTGGCCGGTGGACAGCTTCGCGAACGTGTTCCTCCCGGGGCACCGCATTGGGCTTCACGTCACCAGCTATCAGTACCCGCTGCACAACCGCAACCTGAACACTGGCGAGGCCCCGGGAGGCAGCACCCGCTGGGCGGTCGCTCATCAGCAGCTGCTGTGCGGCGGCGCGAGCTTTATCGAGCTTCCCTGCTGCCCGGATGACAAGGAGGAAACGCCATGGGCCTGATCCGCTGTCATTTCTTTTCCCCGACGCTGACCCAGCAGACCTCGCTGACCGTCGCCCTGCCCGACGCGCTGCCCTCGCAGCCCTGTCCGCTTTTGTACCTGCTCCACGGCGGCACGGAGGACGCGACGCTGTGGTTCCGCGAGGCTGACCCGGAGCGGATCGCCAACGACTTCGGGTTGATCGTCGTCTCCCTGGACGCGCTGAGCAGCAGCTATGCCGACATGGCCCACGGCCCGCGCTACTTCACCTACCTGACGCGGGAGCTGCCCGCCTTCCTGCCTGCGCGGCTGCCGGTCAGCACAAGGCGCGAGGACACCTACATCGCCGGGTTTTCGATGGGCGGACACGGCGCGCTCAAGGCCGCGCTCCGCTGTCCGGAGCTGTACGCCGCCGGCATCGCCATTTCCGGCGCGCGGGATATGATCCCCCTGTTTGAAAAGTGGCAGACCATGGACGGCGGCCCCGATTTGTCCGGGGTCGTGGACTCGCTCGGCCCCATCGACCGCCTGCGCGGCAGCGAGAACGACCTCGTGTCCCTGGCTGAGCAGGCCGTCGATCGAAAGGACGCGCTGCCCGCCCTCTACCTGTCCTGCGGGCTGGACGATTACGCCGTTCAGCTTTCGGTGGATTACCACCGCCATTTGCAGGCCATCGGCCTGCCCCACGACTGGTATCAGGCGCCCGGCATTCACGGCTATGCTTTCGCCGAGAAGGCCCTGCGCCATGCTCTGACGCTGATCTGGAAAGGACGTGATCCCGCATGAGCGTATGGCGTACCACGCTTTACGAGCCGTCGATTCAGCGGGAGGTCGCCTTCCTCGCCCTGCTGCCCGAATGGAAGGCGGACGAGGCGCGGCCCATCCCCGCCGTTGCCCTGACGACGCCGTCCGGTCGCGAGCCTGACTGGTGGCTGCGCCGTCTCCCGCTGGAGCGGGTGGCCGCCCGGCGCGGGCAGGCGGTGCTGTGCCTGCCGGACGCGACGCCTGACGCGTTCCTTGCGCGCATTGAGCGCCTGTACCCCGTCCGGGTTGTGCGGACGCTTGCGCCGGACGAGGTTGAGGCGGCGTTTGCAGAGGATTGACGCTTTTCCCGCAGGGCCATGGGATTTTTCCCACGGCTCTTTTTTTCATGCCCGTTGAAGTACCTTTCCACGCAAAAGAGGCCGCCCCCTTTTCAGGAGGCGGCCCCGATGATTTGCCGGAATTAGCGGCTCGCGTAACGGTCGTAGGCGGCCTGATAGCCGGCGAGGATCTGCTCAATGCCCATTTCCTTGAGCGTCTCCACGAAGGTGGCGTAGTTCTCCAGCGGCTCGATGCCCATGATGAACTTCACGGTCATCTCGTCGGCGTAGGTCTGGATGTCCGGATAGAGGTCGGAGTAGGTTTCCTTCTCCTCCACGGACAGGGTGATGCCGCCCGGCAGGCTCCAGGAATAGTCGTTGTTGGCGTCCCACACTTCAGCGTGAGCGTTGACGCCCGCCGTGTCGTCACGGCCCAGCACGCCCTCGAAGGGCCAGGAGATATGCGCGGCATAAGCGCACATCATGTGCGTGATGGTGCCCAGATCGTTGTTGGTGATCAGCTCGGTGTACTGGGGCACGCCGTCCACCAGCTCGTAGCTCTTGCCCAGCGTACCGTAGTTGCACAGCATGAAGCCCTCGTCGGTGTAGAGCTGGTCAAGGAACTTGACGGCGATTTCGGGATGCTCGCAGCTGGAGGTGATGACAGCGGCCTTGCCGATCGGGCTGGCGCTCTTGATGAAGCCGTAGTGCAGCTGGTCGCCCTCGTTCAGCACCGGATAGGGCGCGGCGACGAAGTTGAAGTCCGGGTTGACGGCCTTGCCCAGGCTGTTGACGTAATCCAGCACGCCGCTGTGCTCGCTGGTGGCGGCGCACAGGTCGCTGGACATCATCGCGATGCCGTCGTCAAAGGTGATGGTGGAGGTGAAGTCGGGGTCGATCAGGCCCTCGGCGTACCACTGCGCCATCAGGGTTACATACTGCAAATACCCCTCGTCCAGCGCGCCGTAGCACACCTTGCCGTCCTTCAGATAGAAGTCGCCGCCCTGGGCCGCGTCCCGCATACCGAAACCGAAGGCCGAGTTGAAAGCATTGTACTTGGCGATGCCGGTGTTGGCCAGGCCCAGGCCGCGGGTCATGCCCAGCTCGTTCTTGCAACGGGTCAGGTACTCATGCCAGTCGTCCAGGGTGACGGGCATTTCCATGCCCAGCTTGTCCAGCAGATCCTTGCGGATGATGGGGCCGCCGTAGGTCGTGCTGGGCTTGTCGCCCCAGGTCACGTTGCACATCCAGGGCATCAGGCCCGAGTCCGTCACGGTGTTGATGGTGCGGAACTGGCTGAAGGTGCGGACCGCCTGATAGTTGGGCGCGTACTGTTCCACCAGATCCTTCAGGTCGAGGATGATGCCTTCCTCGATGGCAGCTTCGCTGCCCTTGGCGTAGTTGTTCTCAAAGCCGATGATGATGTCGGCATACTTGCCGGAGGCCATCATCAGGGAGAAGTTGCTGGCGTCCTCGCCCACCGGGGGAACGAGCAGTTCGAGGTGCACGCCGGTCTTTTCTTCCAGCGTTTTGAGGATGTCCAGGTTCTGGATGTCACCCACGACGTTCGTCACGTCCTGGGAGCTCATGCCCATCCACATCGTCAGCGTGATCGGCTCGTCCGTCACGCGCTGGATGGTGGTCTTCATCTGCGCATGGTCGGCCAACGTCGGCCACTGCACGTCCTCCGCTTGCGCCACGGCGCAGAACAGCAGGCAGCACATGAGCAACAGGGCACAGCACTTTTTCAACATGGGGTTACGCTCCTTTCATTAAGCGTCCTCTTACCCGGGACGCTTTTTACCATGATCAGCCGCCAACGGTAGGCGGATTCCAGAGGCACAACCGGGGCCGAAGTGAATCCTGTTATGGGACACCGTCCAGTCCGTGTCCGTAGCAGGCGGATGGCCCGTGCCGTGGTTGATGTCGTACTTGGGGAAAGCGCTGCCGACGATTTCCACCATCAGGCGCGATCCCGCGGGAATCGTGTAATGAATGTGACCCAGGAGGACTTCAAGCCGGTACGTCTTGTCCGATTCCAGCAGCCGGGGCGTCCAGTCCTCCCGATAGCGGGCGCGGGTCGCGCCGTCGCAGATGACGAAACGCCGACCGTCCGGATCAATCGCGCTGAGGCTCAGCATCACGTCCGCGTCCTTCGCGTCGCTGGACAGAAACACCTCTGCGCTGACCAGTCCCAGCAGCTCACGCGGCGAGGGAAGCGGTTCGGAGAGAAATACGGCGCGCTTTTCGTCCGCATCGCGCCGCCATTGTCCCGCCGCGCCAAAGGGCCGGTAGGGCAGGGGCGACATGGGGTCGTGGGTATAGGCGGCGTAGCCGGACGCTTCGGGCGACGAAGTGCAAAGTCCGCCGTCCTGCCGGAAATACCACTGCTCCGTGGCTTCCCCGTCGCAGGGCCACGCGTCCGCGCCAAACCATTCTCCCGTAGCCATATCGCCGAAGCGATAGGCCGGGCTGTCCGGCGCGGGGGCGTCCTTCAGCCAGTGATCGAACCACCGCGTCATTTCCTCCTGGAGGTCGACGGCGTACACGCCCGTTTCCAGCGCGCCATCCGCCCGCGCGGGCGCTTCGCCCGGCTGCCAGGGAACGATCAGCACCCGGCTGTCCACGCCCGCCGCGCGCTGGCTCCGGCAGTGGTCGACCAGCGGCGTGCGCGAGGAATCGTACCAGCCGCTGACGTAGAGCGCCGGCACGCGAATCGCCGTCATGTCCATGTTGCGGCCTTCCTTGTGCAAAAGCGCCATGTCGTCGTAGCCCTCAACCAGATGACGGAAGTAGTCCTTCAAAAGCGGGAAGGGCGTGTCCTTCACGGCGGGCATCCCGGTCAGCGGCAGCGCCTTCAATTGGCGTTCCGGATAGTCGCGGATGTAATCCAGCAGCCTGGGCAGATATTCCGCGGTGGTTTGCTCGTCGTACCGGCCCGCGCGGAGACGGTTGATCATCCGGCTCATGCACCAGCCGATATGGGAATAGAACATGAAGCCACGGTTATCGCAGTCGCGGTTGATGCTCACGCTCGTCTGCATGGGGATCATCGCCTTGAGGTGCGGCGGCTCCTCCGCCGCGGCCATGATTTGCAGATAGCCGGAGAAATAGCTGCCCATCATGCCCACGCCGCCATCGCACCAGGGCTGACTCGCCAGATACTCGATGGTGTCGTAGCCGTCCTTGCCGTCGGCGGTGAAGCGGTCAAATTCGCCGTCCGATTTCCCCAGGCCGCGCACGTCCTGAATGTACACCGCGTAGCCGCGCCGGACAAACCAGGACGGGTCATACTGGCCGAAGCAGCGGCCGAACAGATCCTTGCTGAACACGGTGCGCACAAGCAGCACCGGAACCTTTTCCACCGTATCGGGTCTGTACAGGTCGCCCCGGAGCTTGACGCCGTCCCGCATGGGGATTTCCGTATCAAAGGCAGCGATCATTGTCAGGCCCATCAAAATACCTCGTTGCTTCTGCGGCGCAGGGGCAGCCACTGGATGAACACGTTCAGCCAGCGATCCCAGAAATCAAAGTAATGCACGCCGTCCCCGTCAAAGAAGGTGACGTCATAGGGCCGGGGCAGGCTGGTGAAGTAGGCCATGTCCGACTTCTCGTCGTCGTGGCAGCCGTCCTGGCAGCCGCAGCAGGCGAAAATCTTGGGCAGCGGCTTGCCGCTCTCGGAGGCGAGCTTCGCCAGATAGCGGTTGTCGTGCTCCGTGCCGTGGCACTCGTCCAGGTCGCCCGCCTCGTTCTTGACGTTGAACACCTGCCAGCGGATAAAGTTCAGCGGATGACGCCGCCGTCCGCCATCGACCATGCCGCCGCCGCGCATCATGTCAATGAAGTTCGCGCAGGAAAAAATGCCCATCGCCGCATAGTTCTCCGGCTTGGAGAAGCCAATCTTCATCGTACCGTGACCGCCCATGGACATACCGGCAACGAAGTTATCCTCCCGCCGCTCGGACAGGGGCAGACGCGCCCGCAGCACGCGGGGCAGCTCCTCGGTCACATAATCGAAGTAACGTCCGCCGTCGGTATTGGTGTAGAAGCTCGTCTCCACCGACGGCATCACCACCGCGATGCCGCGCTTCTGCGCGTACAGCTCCACGCTGGTAAAGCGCTGCCACATCGAGTGGTCGTCCGTCGCGCCATGCAGCAGCCACAGCACGGGGAACTTGCCATTGTCCAGGCGGCGCTTCTCCGTCACGTCGGGCAGGATAACGCTCACGGGGACGCATCGGGTCAAGCATTCGGAATTCAAATCCATCCTGATCAAAGCCATACGATCACCTCCGATCCTTCATCACGGTGTCCAGGAACTGTTCAATCCACTTGTCGCGGAACACGTCGCTGTGTCCGCCCGACTCGGTGTGGAACTCATACCGGAAGGGATTGCCCTCAAAGCTCTCAAAGAACGCCTTCAGCCCCAGGCCGACGGGATAAGCGTGATCCTCCGTTCCCACGGCATGGAACACGCGAGGCGGCGTGATGCCCTCCGCGATGATGCGGCGGGCGTTGAGCAGCACGTCGTGCTCCGGATTGCCCTCCAGGTCGCCCGTGTCCTCCACGCCGAAGTTGACCATGTTCACGCTCATTTTTCCCGGGCCGCCCGGCGCGGAGGGGCCGCCGGCGGACTTGGGACGCAAATACTCCAGCGGAATGATGCTGCTGGCGGAAATCACGCCCACCGTTCCGTACAGGTCAGGCCGGCGCATGGCCAGGGAAATCGCGCCGCTTCCGCCCAGCGAGAAGCCCGCGATGTACTGATCCTCCCGCTTGGAGGACAGGCACGGGCAGAAATGATGCACGATCTTCGGCAGCTCCTCGGTCAGGAAATCGAAATAGTCCGCGCCCCAATACATATTGCAGTAGCGGCTGTAGCCCGCGTGCGGCATCACCACCGCGATTTGATGCTTGTCGGCATAGGCGCGGATACGGGTGGCATGAAGCCAGTCGTTCTCGTTGCCGCCGCCGCCATGGAGCAGCCATAGGACGGGAATATCATGCTCGGGGCCTTCCTTGGGCACGATGATGTTCATCGAGTCCCACAGCAGGAGCACCTCCGAGCGGAAGTTGATCTGCATGAGTATGTTGGACACCTGATCCATCTCCTTCCTTTTTCCTTGCCCTTCACATCGGAAAAGCGTCGGCGCTTCCCCTCAGGCTATATGGATCGCTTTTTCTGTTTGTATCATAGCAAAGGGGGCTATCGCGCGTCAATGGCCGCATTTTCCACTGGTGAGGGCCTATTTTTTCAAGCGAATTTCGCGCCCGGAGTTAAATTTCGTCCATCGTCGTGTTAAAAATGGTGATTGACACGGCGCAAAAAGAGGCGCTATGATGGTTTTATGTAAATACGGATGGTTCCGGTTCCGAAGCATCCGCCGTCGACGAGAGGAGAGAAGATTATCCGATGCGGCGCATATTCTGGAAATCGCGCACCTTTCGCCTCTGGATTGTTTGCTATCTGCTCGTCCTGCTGCTCCCGATGATTTTCAGCAGCATTCTGCACACCAGCAACACCCGCGTTTTGACGCAAAAGGCCTATGACAGCGGGATGGCCGCGGTGCAGCAGATCGCCAGCGTGACCGACGGGCAGCTGTCCGCGCTGTATAACATCAGCGACGCAATCTGCGTCGCCCCCGAGATCCGCAAGTTGAAATTCATCGCCCTGCCCTTTGACGCGGCCAAGTATTACGAGGTGCATCAGCGCGCCAAATATCTGAACAACTTCGCGGCGTACCGCACACTGGTGGATTCCTTCTATATATATTGCAGTCGGCTGTCCTGCATCCTGGACGCGGGCCATATCTACACCAGCGTCAACCAGTACGACCGGATTGTTCAGCAGGTGCTTTGCCTGGAAAACGATCAGTTTGAGCAGCTGATGGCCGAGCATCATCAGCGCGCGCTGTACCTGACCGGCGGCGGCAGGAAGGTGCTGTACCTGCAAACCATCGCCACCGGCGCAGACGGCGAAGCGCCGCCGCTGACGCTGATCATGATTCTGAACACGGCGACCGTCCAGAAGCTGCTCTCCGGCGCGGAAAGCACGAACAACGCCGTCGCCCGCGTCTGCCTGCCGGACGAGAAGCTGCTCAGCGGCGATGCGCGGGAGACAAATTCCTTCGTCACCACGGTTTCCGCTTTCCGCGCGCTGTTCCCGGAGAACGGCGAATTTGTTGTGTCCAGCGTCGCCTCGGCCGCCTCCGCGTTTTCCTACGCGCTTTCCATTCCCAAGGAAAGTCTTTTCAGCGCCATCCGCAACGGCGACATGGTGTTTATTTACAGCCTGATCTGCACATTGCTGCTGGGCATTGTGCTGGCGCTGCTGCTGGCGCAGCACAACTACCGTCCCGTCTACCGGCTGAAGAAGCGCATGGAGGTCGACGGCAGCCTGGAAAACGATTTTGCCGCCATTGACAAGCGCCTGGCCGAGATTCAGAAAAACCGCTCCCAGATGGAGCAGGAGCTGCAGCGCCTGTCGCTCATCGAGGACAGGCAGCTGTTCGACGCCCTTGTCAGCGGCGACCTGGACGGGCTGGACAAGCGTCAGCTCGCTCAGCTGCAGGACGGCTTCACCGGCAATCTGTTCGTTGTGATTTGTCTGGAGCCGGACGCGGAAAAGCAGTCCGCCGTCAGCCGCCGGTACATCATCAAGCAGGTAAATCATCTGTTCACCACCTTGTCGGGAGACGTGTGCACCTGTACCGCGCAGTACTTTGGCAGCCGGCCGGTGGCGGTGCTCTGCTTCGCGGGCAGCTGCAGCCCCTATGACGCGCAGCTCTACGCCCGGGAGGTCGTCCGGCGAATGCTCTCCGTCGCCCCGGAGCTTTCGGGCATGACGGTGTACATCGGCGACGCCTGCGAGAACATTCAGGGCGTGGCGATGAGCTATCAAAACGCGCTGCGCGCCAAGGAGTACACCGATTTTGTTTCCGAACGGGACAAGCAGATCGTCCTCTACGACTACACCATGTTTTCCAGCGAGCCTTCCTGGAAGGACTACGACATTGTGGACGCGGAGCGGCGCTTCATCAGCCTGATGGTGGAGCGCGACTACGCCGCCAGCGAGCCGCTGCTGCGGGAAATAATGAGCTATTACACCGGCCACGACGGCCTGTCCCTGCACATGATGCGGTGCCGAATGTACGGCGTGCTGAATATGCTCCTCAACGTGCTCCGGGAGGTGGAGACGGACATCAGCGCCGCCTTCCCCGCCGAGGAAAAGCCGCTGGAGCAGCTGCTCAACGTGCGCACCATGCAGGAGCTGGAGGACGTGGTGTCGGAAATCATGGCGCAGCTCCGGCTGTACGGGGACAGCCGTTCCAACCAGCTGGACAGCAAGCTCGCCCGCGTGGAAGCGTACATCGACGCTCAGTATTTCGATCCCAACCTGAGCGTCCAGCAGGTGGCGGAAAAGTTTGGAATGTCCCTGCCGTACCTGTCCCGGGAGTTCAAGGCCGCCAAGGGCACGGGTGTGCTGGCATGGATCAACCAGTGCCGCATTGAAAAGGCCAAGCAGATCATCGCCGCGGACGAAAGCATCACCCTGGCGGACATCGCCCAGCAGATCGGCTACAACAGCAGCCAGACTTTCATCCGCATCTTCAAGCGCTACGAGGGCGTCACCCCCGGCCAGTACCGCGCCCAGCTGCGCGGCAGCGCGCCCGACGAAAACGCGCCAGCCTGACACGCCGTGCCATCGGCTCCGCTTTTCCTTATGGCGGAACCCGTTTTTGCTGTCCTAAAAAACTGCATATGCCCGTGGATAAATCATCAATATTTACTTTCCGCCTCAATCCGGGTAGGATAAGATATAAATGGAACAACTTTGCACGGAGGCGACAGCGATGAAGTGGATGATGCTCCGGAACAATTATCGGCAAAACAAACTCCTGTACTGGATGATCCTTCCCTGCATTCTTTATGTGATTATTTTCAGCTACCTGCCCATGTTCGGCCTGGTGATCGCCTTTCAGGATTACTCGCTGGTCAAGGGCGTATTCGGCAGCAAGTGGATTGGGCTGGAGAACTTCCGCTCCTTCTTCAGCGGGATGTATTTCGGCCGCACCATGTCCAATACGCTGATCCTCAGTCTGCTGGAGCTGGTGATCTGTTTCCCTGCGCCCATTATTCTGGCGCTGCTGCTCAACGAGGTGCGGAACGTGCGCTTTAAGCGCGTCGTGCAGACGGTCAGCTATATGCCGCACTTCATTTCGATGGTGGTTGTCGCGGGATTGATCAAGGAATTCACCAGCTCGACGGGCGTGATCTCCCAGATTGCGCAGCTCTTTGGCGCGCAGCCCCGCAGCTATATCTCCCAGCCCCAATATTTCCGCGTCATCTACACCGTCTCCCAGGTATGGCAGAGCATCGGCTTCAACAGCATCGTGTTCCTCGCGGCGCTCTCCGGTGTTGACGAGGCGCTCTACGAGGCCGCGGAGATCGACGGCGCGGGGCATATGCGGCAGCTGTGGCACGTCACGCTGCCGGGCATCGCCCCGACCATCATCATTATGCTGATTCTGCGCTGCGGCTCCATCCTGAACGTCAACTTTGAAAAGGTGCTCCTGCTCTATTCTCCCGCGACCTATCAGACCGCGGACGTTATCAGCACCTATGTGTACCGCGTAGGCATCATCAAGCAGGACATGGGATACAGCACCGCCGTCGGCCTGTTCAATTCCGTGGTCAGCCTCCTGCTTGTCCTCTCGGCGAACAAGCTGAGCAAAACCTACACCGAAACGAGTATGTTTTAACAAGGGAGGGCCATGTGATGATGAAAGTGCGCGAAAGCCGTTCCCGGCGAATCTTTCTGGTATGCAACACCATTGTGCTGTCCCTGCTGGGCTTTGCCTGCCTGGCCCCGATGATCCATGTACTGTGCTGCTCCATCTCCGATCCCACCGTGCTGGCTCGGGAGGGCGGCTTCCATTTGTGGCCCATCGCGCCATTCTCCTTCGAGGGCTATAAGGCGGTGCTTTCCTATCGCAACATTCTGGTCGGTTATGCCAACACCCTACTGTATGTGGCCGCTGGCGTCGTGATCAATCTGGTGCTGACGACGCTGTGCGCCTATGTGCTTTCCCGCAAGCGGTTTATGCCCCGCAACGGGATCGCCATGTTCATGGCCTTCACCATGCTCTTTAACGGCGGCATGATCCCCACCTACCTGGTTTACGTCAGGCTGGGGCTGATCAACAGCCGGTGGGCCATCCTCCTGAGCAGCGCGTTCAGCGTATTCAACATGGTGATCCTGCGCACCTCCTTCCAGAGCATCCCGGAGTCCCTTGAGGAGTCCGCCCTGCTGGACGGCGCGAACGACCTGCAAATCCTTTTCCGGATCATCCTGCCCCTTTCCAGCGCGACGCTGGCGGTCATCACGCTGTTTGTCGCCGTCGCCATCTGGAACTCCTGGTTCACCGCCGCCATCTACCTGATGGATCGGAGCAAGTGGCCCATCCAGATGTTCCTGCGGGAGGTGCTGATCAACAACTCGCAAAAGAGCCTGGAAAGCGGCGCGAAGGCCTCCGCCATTTCCCTGCAAATCCTGGTCAAGTACGCCATCATCATCGTGGCGACCCTTCCCATCCTGTGCATCTACCCCTTCATGCAGCGCTTCTTCGTCAAGGGCGTTATGATCGGCGCGATCAAGGGATAAGCGCATAAAAAAGCAAGGCGGGCCATCGCGGTCTGCCTTGCTTTTTGCTTTGCCGGGGGTTAGCCGATCTTCCGGCGGAAGGGCTTATAATCGAGAATCCGCTCAATCTCCTCCAGCGCGTCGGCGGGCAGCGTCAAGTCGCCTGCCTGCACGTTGCTCTCCAGCTGGGAAGGCTTGGTCGCGCCGGTGATCACGCTGGACACGACCGGGTCGCGCAGCGTCCAGGCCAGCGCCATCACGCTCATCGGGATGCCCAGTCCATCGGCCACCTTCGCCAGCTGATCTACCAGGTCGAGGTTGTGATCCGTCAGCAGGTTGTTGATCTGCTTGTCGGCCTGATGGGTCGCGCGGGAACCCTCCGGAATGGGCTGGCCCTTGCGGTACTTGCCGGTCAGCAGGCCCTGCGCCAACGGGGAGAAGGGCACGATGCCCAGGCCGTTCTCCTTGCAGATGTCGAAAATTTCGTCCTCAACGTAGCGGTCGACCATGTTGTACTCGGGCTGGAGCACCGTCATCGGATACAGATGCAGCTCCCTGATGATCCCCAGTGCCTTGGTGATCTGCACCGGACTCCACTCGCTCACGCCGTAGTAGAGGATCTTGCCCTGATGCACCAGATCATCAAGGGCGCGCATGGTTTCCTCAATGGGGGTGGTGGGGTCGTAGCGGTGGCAGAAGTACATATCCAGGTAGTCCACCTGCATATTTTTCAGCGACTTTTCCACCTGCTCAAAGATGTGCTTCCGGCTCAGGCCGCGCTCGTTCGCGCCGCTGCCGGAGGGGAAGAACACCTTGCTGGAAATCACCAGCTTGGAACGGGGATAATCCTTCAGGCACTTGCCCAGGAACCGCTCCGCCTCGCCGCCGCTGTACGCGTCGGCACAGTCGAAGAAGTTCACGCCCTTGTCATAGGCCAGGCGAATGGTATCGCGGGCAATGTCGACGGCCTCGCCGCCGCGCAGGTCGGTCATCCAGCTGCCCACGGCAACCTGGCTGACCTTCAGGCCGGAACGGCCTACGCTACGATACTTCATGTTCGGATTCTTCCTTTCATTTTTGCATCAGCAAACAAAGCCCCTTGGCGGATCGCGCTCCGCTCAGCGGGACACGCGCACCAGCGGGTCGTCCGAAATATCCCGTTTCAGGGTGGCCAGCGCCAGCGCACGGTCGCCCCTGCGGATGGCGTCCAGAATCTCCTCGTGGGGTTCCGGGTGGAAAACGGACAGAAACTTGTTTTCCGCCAGGTAATGGTTCTGGGCATAGAAACGGCACTCCACGTCGATGCAGTTTTTCAGGTGCTTGACCAGATACGGGTTGCCATAGGTAGCGATCAGATCGCAGTGGAAATCAAGGTTGGCGCGCCAGACCTTCCAGATCTTCGGGTTGCCCCCCAGATCTTTCACGGACGATTGCAGGTGCAGCTCGATTTCCCGAACGCGCTCCGGGGTGAACGCGTCGAAATACATTTCCAGCGACGAAAGCTCCAGAATCTGCCGCACCGCCAGATTATCCCGCCCGCTCTTCTCGCCCAGGCGCACCACCACATAGCCGCAGCGCGGAATGCTGTTGAGCACATCCTCGGCGCACAGCCGCTGCAGCGCCTCCCGGACGGGCGCCTTGCTGACGCCGAACTTTTCCACCAACTCCCGCTCGGTCAGCAGGATTTTTTCGCTCTCGGAGCCTGCGTCGATGATCATTTCCAGAATGTCGTCATGGATTTGAGCGGAAAGGGTCTTGCCCGCGATAGTCATCGCTCGTCTTCCTCCGTTCACATCGGATCGCATTTCACTAAACAGAATATCAGTTTATCACAGCTTATTCCAAAAAGCAACGTTCACATCCTTTGATCGCAGTCGCTTAAACCCGACGCGCGGGCTGTGACCGAAGTCACAGCCCGCGGCCTTGGGGTTAGTTGGAATGAGATGCGAGGATTAGTTCGCCATGAAGGAATCGTAACGATCCTGATACAGCTGAACCAGCTCGTCGCTGTGCAGATCCTTGCACTTCTGGAGGAACGCGTCGTACTCCGCGTCAGTGAAGCCGTTGACGATGAAGTTGACCATCGTGTTCTCCACATGGGAGCGCAGGTCGGTGTTGATCTCGGCATAGCGCTCGTTCGCGTCCGCCTCGAAGGCCACCATGGGCCACATTTCGGTCACGGCCGCCGCGCGGTAGGAGCCGTTGGCCTTCTCAGCGCGCTCGATGAAGTAGGGCGCGGAGTTCTTCTTCTTGCGCCACAGGTCCTGCAGCTCCCACATCACCGCGTTGGTGTAGGGGGTGTACTGGGACACATACGCCTGGTTGACCTTATCGCCGTTGGGGGTGTCGGACAGCTCGGTGAACTGGTTCTTCTCGTCGTCCAGCCACTTCCAGGAGTCGCCCTCGTAGCCGAAGCGGACGGTCAGCGCGTTCTCGCCGTTGTCGCACCAGTAGTCGATCCACTTGATGGCCGCCACGGGATCCTTGCAGTCCGCGGTGATCATGTAGCGGTTCTGGGCCAGGCCGGAAACGTAGGCGGCCAGGTTCACCAGCGCGGTGCCGTCGCTGCCCTTGATGGGGTCGATCAGGTCGTAGTTGTTGTAGGTGTTGTCGTTCTGATCCAGGTCAAAGGTGGAGAAAACGTAGGAGGAGCCGATGCCCTCGGGAGAGCGGGCCTTCGCGTAGAAGGTGGAGCTGTCCTGGGTGAAGGACTCGGGATCCATCAGACCCTCGGCGTACAGGGTGTGGAAATACTCCAGCGCCTTGCGGAAGCCTTCCAGCTCGGGCGTAAAGAGGATCTTGCCATCCTTGACCATGATGTGGGTGCTGTCGTCCACCACGCCGAAGGGGCCGAAGAAGGAGCCGATCCAGGTGGTGCGATCCGTCGCGTTGGTGGAACGGAAGGACAGCGGGATCTCGTCGTTGGGATCGCCGTTCTTGTTGGCGTCCTGCTCCTTGAAGGCGCGCAGCACAGCCGTGAACTCGTCGATCGTCGTGGGGATCTCGAGGCCCAGGTTCTCCAGCCAGGTCATGTTCATGCCCAGCACGCCGGCCACCTGCGTGGACAGGGACTCGTCGATGGAGGGCAGGCCGTAGATGTTGCCGTCGGGCGCGGTGATCAGCTTCTTGATGTCAGGGCGCTGCTCCAGCCAGTACTTCAGGTTGACGGTGTGCTCCTCGATCAGGTCGTTCAGGGGCAGCAGGGTGCCGTCAGCGCCGTAGCGGGCCGCGTCGCTGGTGGAGATGCCGCCGGAGTAGATAACGTCAGGCAGATCGACAGAGTTCAGCACCAGCTGAATCTTTTCACTCCAGCCGCTCTGGGGCACTTCTTCCCACTCAATGTGGATGCCGGTCATTTCCTCATATTCCTTGAGGAGCTTCATGTCGGCATAGCCGTTGGCGTAGTCGGAAGCGCGGGGCGCCATGAAGCGCAGCGTCAGCGGTTCAGACACGATGGGGAAGGTGATTTCCCCCTCCGCCAGAGCCAGCGGAGCGATGCTGAGCAGCATCATCGCGGCCAGGAGCAGACACAGGGTTTTCTTCAACATGGGATTCCCTCCTTGTTTATTTTGAACGGGTTTTCCCGTCCGTTCCGAATGGGATGCGGCGCGCTTATCCCTTGATCGCGCCGAGCATGACGCCCTTGACGAAGAACTTTTGGGCGAATGGGTAGAGGATCATGACCGGCAGCGACGAAACGACGATTACGCCGTACTTGATCAGCTCCGCGTACTTGTTCCGCTCCATCAGCTCGGCGATTTGACCCTCGGACACGACGGCCTCCGTCTGCTGACTCTGGATCAGGATCTCGCGCAGCACAATTTGAAGCGGGTAATAGTCGCGCTTGGAAACGTAAATCAGGGCGTTGAAGTATTCGTTCCAGTGACCGACGCCGTAGTACACCACCAGCACCGCCACGATCGCGTGGGACAGCGGCAGCACGATGGAAACGAAGAAGCGCAGGTCAGAGCAGCCATCGAGCTTGGCAGCCTCCAGCATATCGTCGGGAATGGTGGTTTCAAAGAAGGTACGGGCAATGATCAGGTTGTAGACCGACAGCATTCCCAGGATGATCAGCACCCACCGGGTATTGTACAGGCCCATGTTGTTGACCTGCATATACAGGGGGATCAGACCGCCGGAGAAGTACATGGTGAAGATGAAGTACTTCATCAGCACATTGCGTCCCACCAGATCCTTGCGGGAGAGCGCATACGCGGCGCACACGGTGACGATGATGTTCAGCAGCGTACCGGCGATCGTGTAGAACAGGGTGTTGCCGTAGCCAACCCAGATGTTCGCGTCCTGAAAGAGCTTCTCATAGCCCAGGAGCGTCACGCCCTTGGGGTAGAGGATGACCTGTCCCTTGTTGACCACGTTGGGATCGCTGATGG
Organism: uncultured Oscillospiraceae bacterium; assembly: GCA_964600835.1. Lineage (GTDB taxonomy): Bacteria > Bacillota > Clostridia > Christensenellales > Aristaeellaceae > UBA11524. The sequence goes on along the minus strand of CAZRLM010000033.1, from coordinate 1,492 downwards.
AAGCGATGACCACAAAGTAGAGCGGGTAGGCGATGATCAGGCCGATCAGGATCAGCAGCGTCAGGTTGATCGCGTCAAACACCTTGTCGCCGCGGGTTCTTCTTTTCACCGACAATGCAGGCACCTCCTTACCACAGGCTGCTGCCGCCGATTTTGCGGGTCACCGCATTGACGGAAGTAAGCAGGATGAAGTTAATCACGTTGTTGAACAGGCCCACCGCCGTGGAGTAACCGTAGTCCGAGTTGATGAGGCCCTGCTTGTACACATAGGTCTGGATGGTTTCGGCGGTCTGAAGGTTCATGTTGTTCTGCATCAGGAAGACCTTCTCGAAGCCGACGTTCATCAGCTGGCCAATGCGCAGCACCAGCATGATCGTGATCGTGGGCATGATCTGCGGCAGGTCGATGTGGAGAATGCGCTGCCACTTGTTCGCGCCGTCCACGGTCGCCGCGTCGTGCAGATCCTCGCTGACGGAGGACAGCGCCGCGAAGTAGATGACCGAGTCCCAGCCCATGTTCTGCCAGATGCCGCTCCACACATACAGGTGCGGGAAGCAGTTCGCCTGGCCTGTAAACAGCACCCGATCGCCGCCAAGCATCTCGATGACCGTGTTCACCACACCGGAATTAACGGAGAACATGACGTTGATCATGCCGACCAGCACCACGGTGGAGACGAAGTGAGGCGCATAGATCACGTTCTGCACCACGCGCTTGACGCCGCCGGAGATACACTGGTTAAGCATCAGCGCCATCAGGATCGGCAGCGGGAAGCCCACAATCAGCGAGTAGACGCTCACCGTCAACGTATTGCGGATCAGCCGCCAGAAGTCCGGCGAATTGAAGAACCGCTCGAAATACTTGAAGCCCACCCACGGCGAATTCAGGTAGCCCTTGCGGGGCGAGAACTTCTTGAAAGCAATCTGGATGCCGTAGAGCGGCATATAGTTGAAGATGAAGATGTACACGACCGCCGGAATCAGCAGCAGGTAGAGCTGCCAGCAGCGCCCCATCTTCCGCCACAGGTTCGCCTTTGCGCGCTCCTTGCGGTACGCTTCTACTGACTGCATATTGCAGGCCTCCCTTCGCGTTTGTGCCTGTCAGGCAGTGAGTTAGACGGAACGGGCCGCTTCCACCACCCAGCGGATGCGCTCGTGGTCAATATGCTCGTTCACGGTGCAGTCCGCGCCCAGCATCAGTCCGCGCTTGCCGAAGGTCAGAATGGTATCGCGGGTGAAGGCCTTAACCTCCTCCTCGGTGCCGTTGTGCAGGATGCCGGCATGGGTCTGTCCCTCGCGGTGCAGGCTCTGGAAGCCGCCCAGGCAGGCCCTGTCGCCAAAGAAGATACGGCCCTCGGGCAGCGGCATTTCTTCCACATACACGGCCCAGTTCACGCACTTCACGGGATAGTTCTGCCACAGCTCCATCTGGTTCTTCGCGCCGGCCCAGCCGCAGCAGTGCATCATGTTGTACTGGCTGAAACGGTTGGCGT
>CAZRLM010000032.1:3463-21140 GCA_964600835.1 uncultured Oscillospiraceae bacterium | reverse complement strand
AAGATCTGGATGGGGAAGATCGGCGTTTCGCCGCCGCCCAGACCGGCCTCCGTCGCGTGGAGGACGTTCTTCATCACCATGCGGCCCTCGGGGGAGGTGTCCATGCCGTAGTTGATGGAGGAGAAGGGCACCTGCGCACCGGCGCGGCTGTTCATGGTGTTCAGGTTGTGGATCAGCGCTTCCATCGCCTGATAGGTGGCCTTGTCGGTCTCCTCGGTGGCGCGGCGCTGGGCGAAGGACAGAATGCGCTCCGCCTTCGCGTCGTCGCCCGTCAGGGCGAGCAGCTCCGCCTTGACGGCGGCGCGGTGTGCCTCGTCCTCATTGAGCTGCGGGCTGAGGCCCTGCGCCGCGACCGTCTCCATGATCGCGCGGGCGTGCTCGTCGGCGTGCTCGTCGTCCGCCAGCAGCTCCAGCGCCCGGGCGACGTTCATCCGGTAGCGCTTGACAAAGGTCTTTTTCACGCCGGGGGCCATGCCGTAATCGAAGTCGACGATGGACTGGCCGCCGTGCTGGTCGTTCTGGTTGGCCTGGATGGCGATGCAGCACAGCGCCGCGTAACTGGTGATGTCCTGCGGCTCCCGCAGGTAGCCGTGGCCGGTGGAGAAGCCGTTCTTGAACAGGGTGGTCAGCTCAATCTGGCAGCAGGTGGTGGTGAGGGTGTAGAAGTCCAGATCGTGGATGTGGATGTCGCCCTCCCGATGCGCCTGGGCGAAGCGAGGATCCAGCACATACATATCGTAGAACTGCTTCGCGCCCTCGGAGCCGAACTTGAGCATCGAGCCCATGGCGGTGTCGCCGTTGATATTGGCGTTCTCCCGCTTGATGTCGGAGTCGATCGCGTCCTTGAAGGTGATGTCCTCAAAGGTCTTCATCAGCCGGGTGTTCATTTCGCGCACGCGGCTGCGCTCGGCGCGGTAGAGGATATACGCCTTCGCGCTGCGGACAAAGCCCTTCTCGATCAGGACGTGCTCCACGGTGTCCTGCACCTGCTCCACGGTGGGCGTGGAGGAGATCGCCTCGTTGTTCTCCAGCTCCTCCACTACCCGATCCGCCATCTGCTCGGCGGTCTCGTGTCCCTTGGCGCTGCCGGACGCCTGGAACGCGCTGAAAATAGCGTGCTCGATCTTCTGCTTGTCGAACGCGACCGTCCGACCATCCCGTTTCCGGATGCTGTCAATGCTCATCCCGAATGACCCTCCCATACGATTAAAAAATGCGCAAGAAAAGAAAGAGCGGCCTTCTCATCACTTTCCCGCGTCGGACGCTCTCCCGAATCCCGGCGGCGTCGGCTTCTGCCGCACCGCCAGACATTGTGTTTCGCGGTCAGCGCAATCCCCATATCTTGTGCCATGGATTGCGAACAGTTGACATTATATTGTGCATTGCGCCGCTTGTCAATGCTCCATCTGGTCATTTCTGACCCCGAAAGCCCGCAAACCCTTACGCCGCCTTGAAAAGAAATTTTGTCGAATTTTGCGGCGTTTTTTTTGCAGCCTGCGCCCCGTCCGTCTTGACTTTTACGCCGCGACGGACTATGATGAGGCTATGCGGGCGCGGAAGCTCTCTTCCCGCCAGAAAGGAGCATGACATGGACGGAGACCCTTATAGTCGCCCTGTTTGCACAGCCGCCGGCCGTGTCGCTTTTTTCGTGCGCCGGCCCGGCGGTATTCCCGCTTGAGAAAGGACCGGCGAACGCCATGAAGAGAATCTTCAAAACCATTGATGACCACATGAGCGAGTGCACCACCCTTGAAAAGGGCTGCTGGGTGCATCTGCAAAACCCCACCAAGGAGGAAATTGACGGGCTGAACACCCGCTTCGCCCTGGATCCGACCTACCTGGCCGCCGCGCTGGATGAAGAGGAAAGCGCCCGCGTCGAGCACGACCCGGACAAGGGGCAAATCCTGATCATTGTCGACATCCCCTATGTGGAGAGCGAGGGCAGCGGCTACGTCTACTCGACCATCCCGCTGGGCATCGTGCTGGTGGACGACATCATCATCACCGTCTGCACGCGGGACACGCCCATCATCGCCGACTTTACCGAGGAGCGCGTCCGCAATTTCTGGACGTTCAAGCGCACGCGGTTCATCCTGCAAATCCTGCACCGCAACGCCAGCCGGTTCCTGGCGTACCTCAAGCAGATTGACAAGGCGTCCATGCACGTTCAGGAGAAGCTTGAAAAGGCCTCCCGCAACCAGGAGCTGATCCAGATGATGAAGCTGGAAAAGTCGCTGGTGTACTTCTCCACCTCCCTGAAGGGCAACGAGGTGGTCATGGAGCGCCTGATGCGTCAAACGAGCATCCTCAAGCAGTTCCCCGAGGACACCGATCTGCTGGAGGACGTGATCATCGAGAACAAGCAGGCCATGGAGATGTGTACGATTTATCGGGACATCATGTCCGGTACGACGGACGCGTTCGCCTCCATCATCTCCAACAACCTGAACATCACCATGAAGGTGCTGACCAGCCTGACCGCGCTGTTGAGCATCCCGACGATCATCGCCTCCCTGTGGGGCATGAACGTGGGCGGCATTCCCTTCGCCGCCTCGCCCTACGGCTTCTGGATCCTGCTGGCCTTCTCCGTGGTGGTGGTGCTGATTTCCTTCGTTTTTATGTACAAAAAGAAGATGTTCCGTTAAGCGACCGAAAAGGAGGCGTATCCGATGCGTACCCTGCTTCCCCGCTGCACCCCCGCCCAGGCCGGGCTTGACCCCCGGCGCGTGCTGCTCATGCTCGACCAATGGCAGCAGCGCGGTATTCGGATGAACAGCTTCCTGCTCGTCCGCCATGGCCGGGTGCTGTGCGAGGGCTACTTTGCCCCCTACGGCCCCGATCAGCTGCAAACGGTCTATTCCCTGTCCAAGACGTTCACCTCCCTGGCAGTGGGCATTGCGGCCGGCGAGGGCGTGATCGGGCTGGACGATCGCGTCATCGACGTGCTGCCGGACGCGCTGCATCGCGCGGGCGTCGCGCCCGATCAGCGTTTGCAGGCGCTGACGCTGCGCCATCTGCTGCGGATGTCCACCGGTCAGCCCCGGGAGCCGGAGGACGGCTGGGACGATATGGAGGCCGCCTTCTTGAAAGAGCCTTTCACCGACGCGCCGGGCGAGGTGTTCCGCTACAACACCATCGCGACCTATATGCTCTCCGCGGCGTTGAAGGCGCGCGGCGTCGATCTGGAGGACTATTTGCGGGAGAAGCTGCTGACCCCGATGGGGATCGACGGCACGCACTGGCAGCGGGACAGCCGGGGCACCTGCACGGGCGGCTTCGGCTTCTGCCTGTACCCGGAGGTCATCGCCAAGCTGGGCGTGCTGATCCTCCAGGACGGCGTGTGGGAAGGCAAACAATTAGTTCCGAAGGAATACCTCGCGATGGCAACCCGGCTGCAAATCAGCAAGCCTGCCGACGCACTGCTGCCCCGCAACGACTGGAACGCGGGCTACGGCTATCAGATGTGGATGTGCCAGAGCGGCGCGTTCCGCGGGGACGGTATGTACGGTCAATATTGCATCATGGATCGGCGGACGGACACGGTGCTGGCCGCCACCGCCCTGACGATGGATATGCAGGGCGAGCTGGACGCGTACACGGATTGCGTGCTGACCGCCTATCAGCCCGAGCCGCTGCCGGAGGACGACGCGACGATGGCCGCGCTTGACGCGCGTTTGGCTACGCTGCGCCACGACCGGCCCCTCCTCGCGGATGACGGCGCGCCCATTCCGGACGCGTGCCTGAACCGTCCCTTCCCGTTCCCCGGCGGCGCGACCGCCTGCCTGACGGCAATGGAGGATGGCGTCACGCTCACGCTGCCCGACGGCGAAACGCTCCCTGCGCCCAGGAGCCGGTACACAACGCATCCTCTGCCGCTGTCGAGCACAGTCGAGTTTTCCTGCCGGGAGGACTTTCCCGTCCCGGTGATGGCGACCTGCGCCACGCAAAATGGCGCGCTGGTCGTGCGCCTGTTCCAGCCGGTGATGCTGTCCGAGTTCACCCTGACCCTGTCCCCGGACGGCGCCGTGCGCTTCTGCATGACCACCGACCCCGCCTCCCCGGAAACGCTGCTGGACGCGCGCTTCTAAGTTCATATGGAAAAAGCCTGACCCGCAGCGTGTTGCCGCGGGTCAGGCTTTTTGCTGCCGCTCAGCCATCCAGTCAGGAGCGATCAATTCGGGTAAAACCGCCGGTTACAGGTAGATATACCAATAAACGCCGTACTTGTCCAGCACGTCCGCGCTACAGGCGCTCCAGGGCAGCGGCCCCAGCGGTCGAATGACAACGCCCGCTTTTTTCAGGCAATGATAGGCCCGCTCTATGTCTTCCTGCGTGTCAAGCTTCATCCCGATGCTTGTCGTGGGCGGCACTCCTCTTTTTGCAAAATCATGCAGCGCCGCCGCCAGCGCCCCGTTGCTGGCTTCGCTGACCGCAAAGACATTCTCGCCGTTTTTTTGCAGTTCGGCGTGCAGATAGGTTCCATCCGGAAATTTCACATGGTATCCCAGCGACAGCCCGAAGGCTTCCCGATAGAACGCTACGGCTTCCACCGTATGGCTGATATAGAGCGTCATCCCCGTCTGCATCATGACTTTTCCTGCGCCCTCCTCATTTCACCGCGCTCAATTGTTCGGCGGCTCGTTTGCCGTGATTTCCTGCCAGGCTTCGTCAACGCTGCCCACGCCAATGACCACGTTGCTGCTCACCCGCGCCGGAGCCGTTCCAGCTGCCGGTTCAACGCGTCGGCTTCCATCCGACTCCGCAGCCGCAAAATCAGATGCACCCCGACGAACACCACCAGCACCGACGACGCGACCAGCGCCACGGCTCCCGCGCTGCCCGGCCCATGCGTCCCGTACACCACCGTCAGCACCGCGGCCTCCGTCAGCAGCAGCTGCAGCGCCTTGCGCAGCGCGTACCGCCTGGCGGTCAAGCGGTCGGCGTGCAGCGTCAGCAGCGTAGGCAGCGTGCACAGCAACGCAAGCAGCGCGGGCGCGAACATCGCCTCATACCCTAACTTCGTGTCCGGCCCCAGGATCTTTCCGCACACGCCCAGCGCCATCGCGATCAGAAAATGGCACGTCAGGAATACCTCGAACAGCTTCCGCACCGTTTCCTTCACTTCAATCCCTCCATCAGCCTGCGCTTGATCTCCCGGGCGTACATCCGGGAGATCACAATGTCCTCGCCGTTTTTCATCCTCGCCAGCAGCCGGGAGTCCAACGCCGGGCGGAAGGTTTCCACCTGCATCAGGTTCACAACGACCGATTTGGAGCAGCGCACGAAGCGCAGCGGTCGGCAGCGCTCCTCAATCTCATACAGCCGGAGCCTGACCGTGTACACCTCCGACGCCGTGTACGCAAAGACCCGCTCCTCGACCGACTCAAAGTAGAGCACGTCCGAAAACGCCAGCGGATACGCCGCGTCCCGGATATACCCGGTGAGCGCGTCGCCCATCCGCAGCGCGTAATCCCGGATTTCCTCAAAGTCCTTCGTCATCTCCACGCATTCCAGGACGACCTGCTCGTCCTCCCTGCGCGGAACCTTCCGGATCGTCACCCGCATTTTGCCACCTCGCGCCCAGTTTCACTTTCTTATCATAAGCCAGAACCGTCCGTTTTGCAACCGTCCTGCGGTCAAATGCGTTTTTTCCCGGCAACCTGCGCCGCGTTTAAGTCCGCCCTTGCGGCTGTTTCCTGCCTTTGGGACTTGCCCGCAGCCGTCTGATATGATATACTTTTTGTGGATATTGTCCGCCGGGCGCTGATTGTCCGGCGGTTGACCATACCGGCGTCACGCCTGCGCGGCGGCGCCGTCACCCCGAAGGAGGGCGCATGAAACCCCGTACCAAACAAATTTTGAACTTCCTGTTCATCTTTGGCGTGCTGGCCGTGGTGCTGCTGGTCGGCGTGAACGGGCAGGAAATGTCCGGCGCGATGGACGCGCTGCGCCGCATCGGCCCGGGCTGGATCGTCCTGTGTCTGCTCGCCTACGCCGCCTACACGCTGCTGGACGCGCTGAGCGTTCATTTTTTCCTGCACCGACAGGGCTATGCGATCACCCTGCGGTACGCGCTGTTTGTCGCCATCACCGGCAGCTACTATTCCAACATCACCCCCGGTGCGACGGGCGGTCAGCCCATGCAGGTTTACTATCTGAAAAAAAAAGGCGTGCCGATCGGCATCGGCACCTCTGCGCTGACGGTGAAGTTTTTCAGCTTTCAGTTCATGCTGGCGCTGATCGGCACCGTGCTGTGGATCGCCTACGGCGGGTACATCCAGGCGCGGGTCGGCAGCAGTATGTGGATTCTGGTCATCGGCTATGTGTACAACGCGCTGTCCGTCTGTCTGGTGGTGCTGATGGCCATCAGCAAGCGGCCGGTATGGTTTCTGCTGCGCCTGGGCGTTCGGCTGGGCACGAAGCTGCGCCTTTTGAAGGATCCGGAGGGCGCGCTGGTCAAGTGTGAGGACGTGCTGGAGACGTTCCATTCCAGCGTGATGATGATCGCCCGTCGGCCGGTCGACCTGCTTTTGCAGCTGCTGCTTGGCGGCGCGCAGCTTTTGAGCCTGATGGCGGTGCTGTTCTTTGTCTACCACGCGTTCAAGCTGACAGGGGCGACCTACGGCCAGCTGACCGCGCTGAACGTGATGCTCTACACCAGCGCCGCGTACACGCCCCTGCCCGGCGCGTCCGGCGCGCAGGAGGGCGTGTTCGCCCTCTACTTTGCCGACGTTTTCCCGGACGGCATTCGCCTGATGGCGCTGCTGCTCTGGCGCTTCTTCACCTATTACCTCTCCCTGCTCATCGGCGCGGCGGTCACGATCGTCCACGGTTTCCGCCATACCCGCGATGCGAAAACCTCCTCCGATCTCAACGCCCGGTAACAGGGGCTTTGCCCCTGCACCCCACCAGGGGGAGCGCTGCCCCCTCTGGACTTCCTTGCCAGGAGGGCCGGTTGGCCCTCCTGGACCTCCCTTTAGGGGTTCCAAACGCTTTGCGAGCGGCGGGCAAAGGGCGCGCCGCATGGAGGAGCGGCTCGGACAAGCGGTTTCTTTTAGGGGGTAGTTGGCTTGACGCGCCAGTAGCCTTTGGCGCTGCGGTCTAAAAGCCCTTCGCTGATCATATCGCGGCGAATCGTGCAAAAGTCGTCATGGAAGTCCGCAATGATCAGGTTGACCTCCCGCTCGGTGTAAAGGCGATCGTATTCGAATTGTTGGACGATCACTTCCAGAACAATCCGTTCTTTCTTGCGCTGGGTCGGAATGGCCTTCAGCTTGCCGTACTCGAAAAATGCGTCGAGCACCTTTTGACGGTATTGCGCATCCCGCTGCGTCTGCGCCTCGGCCTCATCGGATTTCTCCTGGAGAATCGCCAGAATACTTGTCTCAAAAACATCCTTTTTGAGCGAATACATCATATAATATTGGCTTTTATAGGACGTCACCGCGCCGGCGTCCGTCAGCTTCTTCAGGTGGAAGGACACCGTCGGCGCGGTAATTCCCAGCCGCTCGGCCATCCGCTCCACATACATATCCTCGATGGCAAGCGATTTCAGAATTTGCAGCCTGGATTTATCGGCCAGGCACTTGAACAGGCGAACCGCTTCCGTTTCCGTCATTCCGCTGCCTCCCAGATTCGCGCGAAGCTCTGCCGGACTTCCTCCGCCGTATCGAGCTTGATCTGCTCCACGCGCATTTTAACCGTGTCCTCGTGCTGCCGCGCCTGATCGCGGGCCATCGCCCAGCTGGCCGGAATCTGCTCGGCCTTCTGGTCGAAGAACCGCCGCGCCGCGTCAGGATCGTCCCCGCCGGTCTTCACCGCAACGGCAAAGACCGTGCGGAAAACATCGTAAATATTGGCTTTCACCTTTTCAAAAACAGCTTCGTCCATCCGCTCGTCGGCAAGCAGCGCCCGATTGCGTTGCTCGCACTGAGCAATCCGCTCCGCAAAATAGCGGTTCACCCGTTCGACATTCTGTTCCATTGCAAAAATCACCTCAATCTCTTGCGCCCGACCGGATTCAAGGTCGGCGCATTTTCGCGTCACCCGTGCGCATCGGTTATCCGCGAATTGATTATATAGTAATCTTTACAAATTATCAAGTCTAATTTGATAAATATAAAATCAAAAACTGAAATAGTGATTTCAAACTCATATGGTCATCTGTCCGCCCCCCTGGCCGCAAAGTCCGCCTGAATGGTTTCCGCCCAGTCGTCCGGAATGTGGTCGGACTGGCGCATCGCGCCGACCGCCTGGGAAACCACCTCGTAATTGAGCTGCGTCCCCTGCGAATCGCAGCGGTAGTTCACTGCCCGGTTGCTGCCGATGCCGAAGCTCGCCGCGGTTTCAACGGCGTCGATGTTCGCCCCGAGGAACAGGAACTCCCAGCCGTATTTCGCTTTTTGCCGTTCGATCATCTGCTTGACGCGGGGCACGGAGTATTTGCTGCTGGCATTCTCCATGCCGTCCGTCGTGATGACGAACAGCGTGTGCGCCGGACGATCCTCCTCTCGGGCATACTTGTGCACGTTTCCGATGTGATGAATCGCGCCGCCGATCGCGTCCAGCAGCGCCGTGCAGCCGCGGACGGTATACTGCCGCTCGGTCATCGGCTCCACCCGCTTCACGTCGACGCGGTCGTGGATGACCTCGCTCACGTCGTCAAACAGCACGGTGGAAACAAGCGCCTCGCCCGGCTCCGCCTGCTGCTTGCGGATCATCGCGTTGAAGCCGCCGATCGTGTCGCCTTCCAGCCCCGACATGGAACCGCTGCGATCCAGAATGAAAACAAGCTCTGTCAGGTTCTTTTTCATCGTGAAATCCTCCTCGTCATGGAATGTTTTGCTGACGACTCCATGATACGGGATTTTCCGGGAAAAGAGGTCGCCTGAAAAGCGACATCGCGTAGACGGCGGTCAGCGTCCGCCGAGGAGCGGCTGGTCGAAGCGGTAGAGCGCGTTGTTGATTTCAAAGATGTCGTACTGCCCTAAGCGGATATGGTATTCGACGATGATGTCGAACTTGTCGCTGGGACTGAGCGCCAGCCCTGCCTTGAGCAGCAGCTCGCGGGTTTCCTCCAGGGACAGCCGCAGCGCGACCGCCAGCGCCAGCGCCGTGGTCTTTTTGGGCTTGTAGTGCGCGTCGCTGCGAATCTTGGAGAACAGCTTCCGGTCGATGTTCGCACGCTTGTAGCACGCCGGATCAGTCATGCCGCGCTCGTCGATCTTGCGCAGCAGCATTTGCGAGAAGCTCTCGTCGATGTGGCCCAGCGCGTCCTCCAGGGAGCGCGGCGGAGGGGCGAACAGCTCGTCCGCCTCGTATCGCCCGCTGTCGATCGTTTCAGCGCAGATTGCCGCTTCCTGCGGCGCCAGCTCGTTGCCCCACATCGCCGAGCAGCGCGCGTTCGCGTGGGCCTCAGCGTAGCGATCATCGATGTACTCGGCGATCCTCGCATACGCCCTGCTGCCGATTTGGAAGCTGGCCTGATCGAAGATCACCAGGTACAGCTGCATTTCCGCGTTCTCGTCCGACGCAAGCAGGAAATCGCGGAGGGTATCCGTCGCCACCCGCAGCGCACTCTCCCGTGGATACCCGAACGCGCCCGCGGAAATCAGCGGAAAGGCGACGCTCGCGCAGCCGTGCTGCTGGGCAAGCGCCAGCGCATTGCGATAGCACGCCGCCAGCAGGTCGCGCTCCCCATGGCGGCCGCCGCGCCACACCGGGCCGACCGTATGGATGACGTACCGGGCCGGAAGGTCGAACCCTTCCGTGAGCTTCGCCTCGCCGGTTTTGCAGCCGTGGAGCGCCCTGCACGCCTTCATAAGCCGCGGGCCGGCGGCGGCATGGATCGCCCCGCAAACGCCGCCGCCCAGCAGCAGGCGGTTGTTCGCGGCGCAGACGACGGCGTCCACGGCCATGGTCGTGATGTCATTGCGGACAATTTCAAGGGGCATACGGCAAATCACCTCGCTTTCATCAGTATAACACAGCCATGCGCGCGACGCAACGCGCACAAAAAGGCCAGGCACAGCATTTTCACTGTGTCTGGCCGCTTGTCATGGTTATTTGTCCAGATTGCAGGCCTTCAGAACGGCGATTTCCTCCTCGTCGTAGGGGCGGAAATCCTTGTGGAAGATGTCGTGCATCCACAGCTTGAAGTCCATATCCTGGCGAACCTTCAGGTACTCCCACGGCTCGTTGAACTGCTTTTTGCCGTTGACGAAGCCGAAGAAGTAGCTGCCGACGCGCTCGCGCTTGAACAGCGGGAGGTGCGTCTGGATGAAGCTGCGCATCGGGCGATGCAGCCACTCGTCGCAGATGATGGGCCGCCCCAGCTTTTGCAGATTGCGGATGTAGTTGCGGGTGTGCACATAGTCGCCGTAGTAGTGGAAGGTGATCACGTCGGAAAGCTCCAGCGCAGCCAGCTCGATTTCCGACTCGATCCGCGGATCCTTCATGTACTCGTCCGGGAAGGGGAAGCCGGGCATGGCGGCGAACACGTCCGCCGTCAGGGGCTGGGAAACGTCCTCCTCCCGCAGGAATTGGAACACCTTGCGCATCATCGGCAGGGACTTGCTGCCCCGGCCGGAGTTGCCCGGCTCGTTCCAGATGTTCCACATGATGATGCGCCGGTCGTCCCAGTAGTGCTCGGCCAGCTGGTGAATGTAGTCGCGCACCACCTCCTCCATTCCGGGGTCGTCCGTGACGTTATAGCCCATCTCGTCGGTGTTCTCAAAGCAGGTGACATGGGAGCCGCCAAAGTACCCCGGCTCCGGGTCGGGCTGCGGGCCGAACTGCATGGGCTGGTACTGGGAGCGGGGCGTGCAGCAGTCGTCAAACAGGATGGGCATGGCCGTGATGCCGAACGCGTCGCACAGGGCGAGGAATTCATCCACATGGCGGAAGAAAACCTCCGGCTTCACCCGCCACAGCTCAAAGGGGAACAGCGTGCGCAGCGAGTTCAGCCCCAACGACTGCGCCAGCGACAGCTCCTTGCCCATGTCGGTGAAAACGCGCTCGTGGTCGTATTCCTGCCACATTTCCGTCTCGTTGATGGTCGTGCTGGGGTAGAAGTTGAAGCCGGTGATCCAGGGACGCGCGTCATACCAGGCGTTCGCCTTTTCCTTTGACCATTGCGCTGTCATTGCGTTTTTCTCCTTTTCTGATTATTCCTTGACGGAGCCAAGGGTAATACCGGCGATGAAGTACCGCTGCATGAAGGGGTAAATCAGGAGAATCGGCACGGTAGACACCACGATCTTCGCGGCGTTGAAGGTGCGCTGGGACATCATCGCCATCATCTGCTCCGCGGACAGGCCCAGGGTGCTCATGTCCGAGGTGCGGATGGTCAGCGCCTGAATGTAGGTTTGCAGCGGCGCTTTGGAAGAGGTGTTGATCAGCAGCATTCCATCGAAGAAGCTGTTCCAGTGGTTGACGATGCTGAACAGCGTGATGGTGGCGATGGCGGGCTTGGCCAGCGGGATGTAGATTTTGAAAAGCAGGTTGAACTCGCCCGCGCCGTCCAGCTCGGCGGATTCGCGCACGGCGCTGGGCAGGTTGCGGAAGAAGTTCATCAGCAGGATGACGTTGAACACGGGCACCGCGCCGGGCAGCACCAGCGCCCAGAGGGTATCCATGATGCCGGTATAGCGCACAGCAAAGTACCACGGCACCACGCCGGCGTTAAAGAGCATACAGAAGATCAGCAGCCACATATACCGGTTGCGGGCCGGGAAGCGTTTTGACTCCATGGACAGGGAATAGGCCATGAACAGCGACAGGATCAGGTTGATCGCGCCGCCCAGCAGCACGCGCTTGACCGACACCATGAAGGCGTTGAAGAAGCGCTGATCCTGGAGCAGGTACTCATAGGAGGCCAGCGTCGGCTCCACCGGCCAGAAGGAAACCTTGCCCGCGATGGCGGCTTCCTTGCCGGAGAAGGACAGCGCAACCACGTTCATCAGCGGCAGCAGGCAGGCCACCAGCGTCAGCACCAGCAAAATGGTTACGACGGTTTCCACAACCGTATTTTCTACGGAACGATAGCGTCTCATCTTTCAATCCCTCCCAGCCGTCAGAAGATGCGGTAGCCGGCAAACCGGTCAGCCATCCAGTAGGAAGCCGCGATCAGCACGAAGCTCACGATGGACTTGGTCAGGCCGATGGCCGTCGAAAGGGAGAACTGGTAGCTGATGAAGCCCATGCGATAGACGTAGGTATCGATAATATCGCCGGTTTCATACACGATGGGGCTGTACAGGTTGAACACCTGATCGAAGCCCGCGTTGAGGATGTTGGCTATATTCAGCGTGGCAACCAGGACGATGGTGGTGCGAATCGCCGGCAGGGTGATGTGCCAGATCTTGCGCAGGCGGGACGCGCCGTCGATGTCGGCTGCCTCGTAAAGCTCAGGGTTGATGCCGGCCAGCGCCGCGATGAAGATAACCGCGCCATAGCCGAATTCCTTCCACACGTCGCTGATGATCATCACCGGCTGGAAGGTCGCGTTGGTGCCCAGGAACAGCACCGGCTCGTCAATCACGCCCAGCGTCATCAGCAGCTGGTTGACGATACCGTCGCTGTCCAGGATGTTGCGGAAAATGGTGGCCAGGATGACCCAGGACAGGAAGTGGGGCAGATACGCCACCGTCTGCACCGCCTTCTTGAAGCGGCCGAAGCAGGACTCGTGCAGAAGAATGGAAAAAAGCACGGAAGCGACCAGGGAGAAGGCCATTTTGCCGATGGAAATGACCAGCGTATTGCGGATGATTTTATAGGTATCGGGCAGCTGGAACAGGAACTGGAAGTTCTCCAGGCCCACAAACTCCGAGCCAAACAGGCCGAACACCGGCACAAAGTCCTGCAGGGAAATCACCACGCCCATGAACAGGGGCAGCACATTGTACACCAGCAGCAGCAACACGCCCGGGAGCAGCAGCAGGTGGAACGGCCAGGTTTTCTGTTTGCGCTTGTGTTTCACGGCGACGGCTTGATGCATATGCTTCACTCCTCTTATGCTGCAAAGGAACGGGCGCGCCTCTTGTGTTGAGGCGCGCCCGCGATGAATCCGTTACTCGGCAATCATCGCAGAAAGCTCTGCGGTGATGTCAGCGCCGCCCAGGGACAGCCACTGGCTCACAAAGTTGTCGAACTCATCGATGGACTTATCGCCCGCGATGATCTGCAGGAAGGTTTCGTCCTCCAGTTTCTCCAACGTCGCCCACTTCTTGTCCATGGATTCGGACTTGCTGTAAGTCGTCGCGTAGACGCGGTTCAGGATGCCTTCGTCGTCCGCCTTGGCGATGGGATAAGCGCCCATGGTGAAGTAGTAGCCGTCGGCCATGTTGTCCTCGAGGGCCTTCTTGGCGCCGTTCTCCAGCACATACTTGCTGCGCTCGTACCAGCGAATCTCCTCAGCGATCAGCTCGGAGGGATCCTTCTTGCCTTCCAGCGCCTGAATCACGTTGCGGGCCTTGTCTTCCTTCTCGTTGTAGTGGCACTGCAGCAGCGTCACAGGGGCCATCTGCCAGCTCTCGTAGGCCTGCTCATGGGGCAGGGGCGCGGGCATCCGGCGGGAGTCGGCCATCATGGACAGGTTCAGGGTCTTGACCACCGCGTCGGGATGCTCATAGCCCTTGCGAACCACGGCATAGCTGGTGGTGGGCGCCATCATGTGGGCGTTGTACTTGCCGTTGCCGTCCAGCGGGCAGGCGTACACGTTCCAGTACACGTTCTCGTCCGCCTTGGTCATGTCGGCCAGCGGCCAGTTCAGGTACCACCAGGGGGCGAAGAAGATGCCCGCCTTGCCGGAGGTCGCCAGCTCGTTGCACTGGTCGTCGTCATACACCACGAAGTTCTTCTCGATGACGCCGTCCTCCACCAGCTTGCGGATCTCGGCCAGCGCGGTCTTGGTCTCGGGCAGGATGGAGCCGTAGGCCAGGTTGCCCTCGGCGTCGTTGATCCACATCTCGGGATAGGAGCCGAACAGCGCGAAGAGCGCGTCCAGGCCGTAGGCATTGTTGCCCACGTTCACGATGGAGTTCTTGGCCAGCAGGCCCATGGCGCCTTCCTTCTCCTGGAACACCTTCACGATGTTGATGACGTCCTCGAGGGTCTTGGGCTCCTCCAGGCCGTACTTGTCCATCCAGTCGCCGCGGACGAACAGCAGCGGGATGCCGTCGGCGCCAGGGTTGATGTTCGGGATGGCCATCAGTTTGCCGTCAAAGATCGCGCTGTTCAGGCCGATGCCGTTGCCGGACTGCCAATAGGAGATCAGCTCCGGGCCGGCGTAGGTCTGGGCGGCCTCGGTCAGATCGGCAATCAGGCCGGCCTTCACCATCTGGCGAAGCTGCAGCTCGTTGACGGTCATCACGTCGGGCATTTCGCCCATGGCCAGGGTCAGGGCGACCTTCTGCTGATAGGCGTCGTCGCTCAGGGTGGTCCACTCGTTGACGTAGTCGATGTTCAGCTGCTCCTCGAACCAGCGCAGCTTCCAGTTGTCGTCCACGGACTCGCCGGGCTCGTAGCTCGCGTTGGTGTCCTCGGACTTGCCGATCGTCAGCGTCACTTTTTCGGCCATCGGCTCGTAGGGATCGCCGGTAGGAGACGCGCTCAAATCTATGGCGGAAGCGCTCGCCAGGCTCAGGCACAGGGCCAAAGCAAGAAGCAGGGACAGGATACGTTTGGTCATTTACCTCACTGCCTTTCTGAAATTGTCTGCACGCGCTCTGCGTTGCCTGATATGATTGTAGCAAAGTCAGCCCCGCGTTGTATATGTGTAATTTCTTACTTTCGTGGATGTTTTTATCCCAAATGTCGAAAAAGTGACGCAAAAAGAACATGATTATGCTATACTGACATACAGAAAAGCAGCGCATGAATAAGAAGCAACGGTGGTGAACGCAATGACCCGGCTGCCCCGGCGAACATCCCTCACGGTTCTTTTCCTGATGGTGCTACTGTGCGCGATGGTGCCTCTGTTTTTGATCTACTACACCGCGCACCAGACCAACGACGCGCTTTTGCGAAGCGAGGTCGCCAACTCGATCCGGCGTCACAATCAGGATTTTTCCGACCGGTTGCAGGCCGACATGACGCGCATCCTCAACACCAACCATATGCTCATCCAGAACTGGGAGCTGGGCAAGCTGGCCGTGGTGCCGGAGGAGTACACGCTCTACCAGAAGTCGCAGGCGTTTCAAAATATCCAGGACAAGCTCTCCCTCGCGCAGCTGAGCAGCCAGTTCATTCAGGACATCGACGTGTACTTTCCGGCGCAGGACAAGTGCGTTTCCGCCAACGCCACCACGCGCAAGACGCAGGAGATGCGCACGCTGACCGCGCAGCTGGACACGCTGCCCCGGGATCAGTTTTTCATCCACAATGGGGACATGGTGCTGATCAGCGAGAACACCTTCTCCCCCGACACGGAGCAGCCGAACCTGGTGATCCGCACGACGCTTTCCCGGCGGGAGCTGTTGCGCTTTTACGAGGATATGTACTGGAACGAGTTGAGCGGCGGCACCATCATGAGCCTGCACAGCATGGACTGGCCCCGGCAGATTGATCCGTCGTCGCCGGAGGCGTTCTTCTATCAGCAGATTGCTCGACAGGTGAACCTTGGCCAGCAAAAGGCGCAGGAGGAAAGCCTGCTGGTCTCCTACGAGGGCGCGCAGTATCAGCTGCTGTACAACTATATCCCCTATGCGGATCTGATCCTGTTGCGCTATTTTAATGTAGACAGCGTCCGCTCCCCCTTCGGCTCCACGTCGATGCTGTTCCTGTTTGCGGCGGTGATGGCGCTGACCTTCCTGCTGATCTATTACGCGCTGTTCCGGCTGGTTTCCCGTCCGTTGAACACGCTGATGGACGCCTTCGCGCAGGTGGAAAAGGGCAACCTGAACGTCAAGCTGGACGCGGAGGCCCGGGGCGAGTTCGCGTTTGTTTTTGAAGGCTTCTCCCATATGCTGGAGCGGCTGAAGGTGCTCATCGAGCAGATGTATTTGCAGGGGCAGATGGTCAAGAAGTCGGAGTTCAAGCAACTACAGGCGCAGATTGACCCGCACTTCCTCTACAACGGTTTCTTCATCCTCAACAAGCGCATCCGCTCCGACGACAAGGAAGGCGCGCTGGCCTTCTCCAGGCTGCTGTCGGACTACTTCCGCTATGTGACGCAGAACGCCCGCGATGCGGTGCCGCTCAGCGAGGAAGTCAACCACGCCTACAACTACGCCCGCATCCAGCAGATTCGCTTCTCCAACCGCCTGGCGCTGACGCTTGACCCGGTGCCGGAGGAATGCGCGGGGCTGCCGGTGCCGCGGCTGATTCTCCAGCCCATTGTGGAAAACGTGTTCCGCCATGTGCTGGACGCGGCGGAGGGCGTGACGGCGCTGCATATCTCCTACCATCCGCAACGCAGCGGCGTAGAGATGTGGATTGAGGACGGCGGCACCGCCATCACCGACGAGAAGCTGGCCACGATGCGCGAGACGCTCCTGCGGACGCAGGACGAGCGGGAGATCAGCGGGTTGACCAACGTGCATATGCGCCTGCAGCTCTACTACGGCAAGGAATCCGGGCTCAGGCTGGACAGAAGCGAAATGGGCGGACTGCGGGTGCGCGTGCGCATCCTGGAAAAGAAGGAGCAGAGCGTATGAGACATATCCTGCTGGTGGACGACGAGCCGGAGGTCATCGAGGGGCTGCTGCTGATTTTGCGGCACTTGCAGGATGTCACGCTGCACACGGCGTATTTTGCTAATGAAGCGCTGAAGCTATTGGATCGGCACCCCGTCTCGCTGGTCATCGCGGATATCCGGATGCCGGGGATGAGCGGCATTGAAATGTGGGAGGAAATCCACCGGCGCTCCCCCCAGTGCCGGGTCATCTTTCTCAGCGGCGTGCGGGATTTCGACAACATCTACCGGATCATCCAAAGCCCCAACGCGCGCTTCCTGACCAAGATGGAGCCGGAGGAGAAAATTCTCGCCACGGTGGAGGAAGCGCTGGCCGAGCTGGATCAGCAGGATGCGGAGCAGGCGGAACGGCAGCGCTGGCAGTTTTCCGCCTACCTTTCCGGCAGCGAGACGGACAGCGCGCAGGCGCGGCGTCAGCTGGAGGAAACGCCCGGGCCGCTGATGATGGCGCAGGGCGTGGGGTTCGCGCTGTGCGGCACGGCGCATTCCTGGGCGCAGAGCAGGCAGGAGCGGCGCGACGCGCTGCATCAGCTGTATATCCGCATGAAGCAGCAGCTGCCGAACGTTCCCGCTCATTTCATCCGCCTGCCGGAGCTGTGCGGGCTGTGGCTGATGCAGGCGCCGGCGGGCAGCAATCAGGCCGCCAGGTTCCCTGAGGTCATCCGGCGCACCTGCCAGGCCATGGAGGAGGAAAGCGGGCTGCTGTTCCGCTGCGTATGGGCCGTGGGCATTACGTCGCTGGAAACGCTGCGGGAAAGCTTTCAGGAGGCGATCGACTGGGTGACGCTGGCGGACGTGCCTCAGCGTCAGACGCTTTCGCTGGAGGAAGCCCGCGCGGACAGCCGTTCCACCCCGCATGACCGGCTGCAAAAGAGCCGCTTCAATATGCAGGCGCTGCAAAGCTATCTCCAGCTGGGACAACGGGAAAACTACCGCAGTCTGGTTTCCGCCATGTACAAGTACTGCTTGCAGCCCGAGGTGGAC
>CAZRLM010000032.1:0-3453 GCA_964600835.1 uncultured Oscillospiraceae bacterium | reverse complement strand
CACGTTCATTTCGGGGTAATGGCGCAGTTATTCCAGGGCCTGGACGGCCATGAGGACAACGGGCTGCGGGAACGGCTGCGCCGCGAGCACCTGACGATGCCTGATCAGCAGGCGGACTGGCAGGCCGCGCTGGACAGGCTGCTCGATTACTGCGACGAAGCCTTCGACCTGCTGTTCCCGGCAGATCCCTATTCGCATCCGGAGGTTGTCAGCAGCATTCAGCGGTATATCGGGGATCATCTGGATCAGGATCTTTCCCTCAACGCGCTCAGCGCCCGCTTCAACATGAACCCGAACTACCTCTCCCGGCTGTTCCGCAAAACCACCGGGCACAAGCTGCACGAATACATCACCCAACTGCGCCTGGGCACGGCGGAGCGATTGCTGCGCAGCGGCGGCGGCAAGGTCAATGAGATCGCCCTGCAGGTCGGGTACGATTCGGCGCACACCTTCATCCGGGCCTTCCGCAAGCAGTTTGGCGTAACCCCCGCAGAGTACCGCGCGAAAAAGGGCGCGGATGATTGATCAAGGAGGATTTTCATGCGGATCACCATTCATCCCGAAAAGCGGGAAAAGAAGCTGGAAAACCTGTTCGGCCTGTTCTTTGAGGACCTGAACCACGCCGCGGACGGCGGCTTGTACGCGGAGCGGCTGCGCAACCGCGCCTTCGAGTTCGACGTGGTGGATCATCCCGGCTATGACGCGCTGACCGGCTGGCAACCCATCGGCTACCCCGAAATCACGGTGGAATGCGGCGGCGCGCCCTTTGAGAACAGCCCGCATTATGTGGTCGTCCGCGCCCGCGCGAACGCCGGATTGTGCAACCTGGGCTACGGCGAGGGCGTACCGGCCGAGGCGGGCAAGGCCTGTCGGCTTGTCCTGTGGGCAAAGGCGGAAAAAGCCATGCGCCTGTGCGTCCGGTTCGCCGACGCGCAGGGCGAGATCGCCCTGACCCCTGCCTGGGAGCGGCACGAGCTGCTCCTCACCCCCACGATCACCGACCCCGGCGCGCGGCTCTCCCTGACCGCCGGCGAGGAGGGCGCGTTCTGCCTGACCTTCGTCTCCCTGATGCCGCTGGACACCTGGAAGGGCCGGGCCAACGGAATGCGCAGGGACATTGCGCAGGCGCTCTCGGACATGAAGCCGCGCTTCCTGCGCTTCCCCGGCGGCTGCCTAACCCACGACGGCAAGCTGGATCCCGACGCCCGCGACGGCATCTACAACTGGAAGCGGACGCTCGGCCCGGTGGAGAATCGTGCGACCCGGCGCAATAACTGGGGCTACAACCAGTCCATGGGTCTGGGCTTCTATGAGTACTTTCTCTTCTGCGAGGACATGGGCTGCGAGCCGCTGCCCGTCGTCAACGGCGGGCTGGATCCGCACCATCTGCGGTTCGCGGAGGGGGCACTTTTGCAGCAGTACATTCAGGACGCGGTGGATCTGATCGACTTCGCCAAGGGCGACGACCACACGACGTGGGGCAGGGTACGCGCCGACATGGGCCACCCCGCGCCCTTCCGTCTGCGGTATCTGGCCGTCGGCAACGAGGAAATCCACGAGCGGTTCCATCAAAATATGGTGCTTTTCGTCGAGGCCATCCGCCGGAAGGATCCGACCATCGAGATCATCGGCAGCGCCAGCCCGGTGGTGCACGGCGCGCCCTATGACATGGGCTGGCGCTATGCCCGGGAGCTGCATCTGCCCCTGGTGGACGAGCACTACTATCAGGCCCCGGAGTGGTTCCTGGCCAACGCGGATCACTACGCGGACTACCCCGCCGACGGGCCGCGGGTGTTCCTGGGCGAGTACGCGTGCTGGGGCAACAGGATGGAAAACGCGCTGGCGGAGGCCGCCTACATGACCGGCCTGCAGCGCGCGCCCGCCGTGGCGCTGGCCTGCTACGCGCCGATGCTCTGCCATGTGAACTACGTCAACTGGCAGCCGGATATGCTCTGGTTTGACAATCATCGCATCATGAAAACGCCCAATTACCATGTGCAGCGGATGTTCATGCATCATCAGGGCGACTGGGGCGTTCCCGTCGAGGCCGACGACAACGCGCCGGGCGAGGCGCTCTCGCGGCCCATCGCGGGCCGGGTGTTCGTCCAGGCGGACGAAACGAGCGTCACCCTGAGCGATGTGAAACTGATCACGTCTGACGGTGAGACGGCGCTGCCGGGCGGCGCAATCAGCGGCCACGAGGTGTTCCCCATCGCGGAGGACGCGGCGGACTTCCGCCTGGAGCTGACCATGCGCCGCACGGCGGGCCGCAAGGGCGTTTTCATCCGTTTCGCGCATCTCGACAATGAAAACTACTACCAGTGGACGGTCGGCGGCTGGCAGAACTCCGATTCCGGCATCGACGTCCGCACCCGCGGCCGCGGCACCTGCCTGACGCAAAACAACCTCTACCTGAAGGACGACCACGACTACCGCCTGATTCTGGAAGTGAAGGGGCGGGAGATCGCCGCCTGGGTGGACGGCGAGGAAATCAACCGCACCGCGGACACGCCGCTCCGGCTCCGGCCGCTGTACCTGGCCGCCAGCGTCGAGGACGCGACCGGCGACGTGATTTTGAAGGCTGTCAACGTGCAAGACGCGCCGGTCACATCGGCGGTGGACTGCCCCTGCGCCGGCTGCACGGCGGAGGTGCTCTGCGCCGCGCCCGAGGCGGAAAACACGCTGGATCAGCCGGACGCCGTTCGCCCGACGACCGCGTCCGTGCCGCGGGATGCGCTCAAGGCGTACACCTTCCCGGCGCACTCCGTGACCATCCTGCGGCTGCATCCGTAACCACGCAAGCGCAATCAAAAAAAAGCGTTCCCCATGCAAACAGGGGAACGTTCAGACCGTCGACAAAATCGACGGGATGCAGACTGTTCAAAAAAGCTGCAAGACAAGGAAGCAAGCTTGCACACAAGGGAGTTTACACAGACGCAGATGACCGCCGTGTGCAAGTGCAGCTGACGCAGGAAGCAGAAAGTCCGGCTCCTCAGCCGGATTTTCTGCGGTTGCTGCGTTTTTCAACAATTTGAACCCGCATATAAATGTCGGCCGCACAAGGAAAAACCATTGACTTGTTTTCATGCGAATGAACCTGGTCAAATTTCGTCGTCCAGGGGCTCTTTTGCTCGCAGATCCCTTTCAAGCACCGTCAGCGCCGGGATAAAGCTGTCGCGAATTTGATGCTCTTCATTTCCTATACTCGATACGATACTATGCCTGACGACGAATCATCCTGAAACCCTTGATACACAAAAAACTCCTTCACGGACAATCCGCAAAGGAGTCAACCTGGAATTGGTGACCTACTTTGATACGATATGAACATACCCGTGACCTTTCGTTGAAAGATATGGGGAATAACTAAAAGATGCACATACTGTCGCCCGTTATTAGATAGAGGCCTTCTTTTCATCCATGAAGAGAGAAGAACTGCACAGAACCAACTAT
>CAZRLM010000031.1:0-21431 GCA_964600835.1 uncultured Oscillospiraceae bacterium | reverse complement strand
AGAGCACCCGGCTGTTAACCGGGTTGTTGTAGGTTCGAGCCCTACCTGGGGAGCGAAATCCTTGAAAGCAAAAGCTTTCAAGGATTTTTTGCGTTGCGGTTTTCAATGAGTGAGCCTGTCGGCAGAACAAATAATTCGCCGCCTGAGGAATGTATACGGGAACGGGCGCGAGCAGCGCGTGTTTCAAAGCCTGCGTGGCATATGCAAGGGAGCGAGGCGTTGAACAGATCGTTATTGTATCGAACCGCCGGTGTACGCACGCGGTTCATCTGTACAGAAAGTTTGGATTTACCGAAATTCCGGTTGACAAAGATAAATTCCTGTTTGAGCGGGCCGTCGTCGCCTTTGAAATGCGTCTGCGGCCATAAAATTCGGCGGTTTCCGCGAAAAAGACGCGGCACTTGAACGAGGGCCGCGTCTTTTGCTGTTTTCCGGGGTAAATCAGGGCTTCTTCCACTCCCAGTAGAGATAGAGCGGAATCTTTTGCAGCCAGGCCAGCGCGGTGGACTGCTGCGCCAGCTCGTCGCTCGCGCGGGGCTCGTTCATGTCCACAAGGGTCAGGCCGGCCTTGAGAAATGCTTTCACATATTCCTCCATCGTTCTGTGACGCCAGAGCACCGGAATGGTGCCGCCCCAGAGCGGCGCTTCCCAGGTTTTCGGCTCAAAGTAATTCATGACGACGACCTGCCGGTCGAGGCCCGTTCCCTGCCGGCCGATGCCGGTGGCGTGATTGCCGTCAAAGCAGGGATGCAGCACGCTCGCGAACAGCGTTCCGCTCGGCTTCAGCACCCGGGCGGCTTCCCGCAGCGTGCCCTCAAGATCCTCGCAGTCCATCAGCATCATGGAACAGAGCACCACGTCGAACTGTTCCGAATCAATGTCGAACAGGTCGTTGCTGTTCCGGACGAAATGTTTGATGCGGAGGTTCTCCTGCTCGGCCTGCGCGGCTGCGTAAGCGATGGCCTTTTCGGAGCAGTCCACGGACATGACCTGCGCGCCGCGCCGAGTTAGCTCCCGGGAATAGCCGCCCTCGCCGCAGCCCAGGTCGAGAATGCGTTTCCCGGCCACATTGCCCATATAGCGCAGCATCGTCGGCATGATAAAGCAGTTCCGGCTTTCGCCGGTCTGCGCCAGGTGTAGCCATTCGTCGCCCATGGCGTTCCAGGAAATCGTGGAGCTGTCCTGCTTCATCTCTTTCATTCGATCCTGCTCCTTTCTTCGGCGGACTTATTCCGCCAGCTCCTGCGCCAGTTGGGCCGCGCCCCAGAGCGCGTCGTGGGCGAGCGGAATCAGCCGGACGCAGTCCGCGAGGCGGGATTCGACGATCCGCCGGTAGACGGTGTCGCTCTCCATCAGGCCGCCGAGCAGCGCCAGGCGGCAGTCGGGCAGCGCCAAACGGCGGGTCAGCGCCTCGACAAGGCAGCGCAGCGCGTCCGCGCCGCGGCGGAGGATGCACAGGCTCGGCTCGTCGCCCGCCTCGGCGCAGTCAAGCAGCGGGCGCGCCATGGCGGCAATGCCGGACTTGTCGTGGCCGCTGTAATACACGTCGTTCAGCACCCCGGCCACGTCCGTCACATGGAGCGCATCGTAGATGGCCTGACGCAGCGCGGGGGCGTGCAGGCGGCCGTCCGCGTCCATCACGGCGGCGGAGAGCGCGTCGCGCCCGAGGGCATAGCCGCTGCCCGCGTCGTCAATGAGATGCCCCCAGCCGCCGACGCGAACGCCGCGGCCGGACGCGTCCTCGCCGTAGGCCACCGAGCCGGTGCCCGCGATCAGGATCGCCCCGGGGCCGTCCATCGCGCCGCGCAGGGCGATCTCGAAGTCGGTGCACAGGCGCAGCTTGCCGTGAAAACCGGCGAGGCGCAGTTCCTCGCGGAGAATGTCCGCCATCGCGCTGCTGGACGCGCCCGCGCCGCCGACGCACACAGCGGCCATGTCCGCCGCGCCGCCGCAAGCGGAAAACACCTCCCGAACGCGGCCGCGGAACGCCTCCGCGCCGATGCTGGCAATGTTGAACGCGCCGAAGCGCATTCGGCGGGCGGGGTGAACGCCGTCCCGCAGCTCCACGCGGGTGGACGTGCCGCCGCCGTCGATGCCGACCGTCAGCATGGCGCGTCACCTCCCGGCAGGGTGATGGGCAGCTCGCCGTAGCACGCGCCGCCGCGCAGAATCTCCTCCAGCGCCGCGAGAATGGCGGGCGTATAGTCCCACGCGGCAATCCGCGTCACGCCTGCGGGGAGCAGCGGCAGGTCGTAGGGCGCGCGCAGGGAGACGACCGTCATTGGCTTGCCGGTGGCGGCCAGCGCGGCCATCAGCCGAGCCTGTCCCGGGTACAAATGGGCGTTGCAGGTGGCGGCGACAATCTGTCGGCAGGGGACGGATTGGGCGACAAGCCGGGCGATTTCGTCCGCGTCCGGGTCGCTTGTGCACACCGCGCCCACGCCGCCGAAGGCCCGGGCCATGTAGAGCGGGAAAGCGGTCGCGGCGGGGTCGGCGTTGGCGGCCTGCGTGGCGCGGAAGTCCGGGCAGCCGCAGAAGAAGGTCTGCGCGTCGGCCCGTACCGGCTGGCCGCTGACGAGGGTGATCGCCTGCCGGGCGACGGTAGCCACCGTGTCGTAGTCCTCCGGCAGCCCAGCCAGTCCCGGTTTTGGCTCGGTAAAGGCGCACAGGCGCTTCGCCTCCAGAATGCGGGCGACGGACTCGTCCAGCTCCGCCATGTCGAGCGCGCCCTCCTCCGCGGCTTTCAGCGCGGCGGCGGCGCTCTCCAGTTGCAGCGCGGCGTTGCTGGACACGAACACCAGGTCAACCCCGGCCTTCATCGCGGCGACCACGCCGGCCGCGGTGCCATAGTAGACCTGAATCGCGTTCATCACCATACAGTCGCTCAGAATCAGCCCGGTGAAGCCCAGCTCGTCCCGGAGCAGGTCGTGCATGATCCGGCGGGACATGGTGGCGGGCACATGATCCGGCTCGATCTGCGGAAAGAGGATGTGGCTGCTCATCACGGCGGGCAGCCCCGCGTCGATGGCGGCGCGGAAGGGGATCAATTCCGTCTCGCGCAGCTTGTCAAGCGGCTTGTCGATACAGGGCAGGCCCAGGTGGGAGTCAACCGCCGTGTCGCCGTGGCCGGGGAAATGCTTGCCGCAGCAGAGCACGCCGCCGTCCCGGTAGCCCATGACCGCCTGCTCGCCAAATGCCGCAACCAGCTCCGCGTCGTCGCCGAAGGAGCGCGCGCCGATCACCGGGTTGTCCGGGTTGCTGTTCACGTCCAGCACGGGGGCCAGGTTGAAGTTCACACCCACGCCCCGCAGCTGCCGGGCGGTGATGCGGGCCGCCTGATAGGCGCGGCGCGGGTCGCCGGTGGCGGCGAGCGCCATGCTCCCGGGCACGACGACCGCGTCGCCCGGCAGACGGGAAACCATGCCGCCCTCCTGGTCGATGGTGATCAGGGCGGGGTGGCCCGTTTCGGCCTGAATCAGCGCTTGCAGCGCCCGGCAGAGCGCTTGCAGCTGAGGCACCGAGACGATGTTGTGCTTGAACAGGATCACGTTGCCGATCTTGTAGCGGCGTACCATCTCGCGGAACTCGTCGGTGATCTCTGGGCCATGGAAGCCGAATACGAGCTTCTGGCCGATCTTTTCGCGAATCTCCATGGGGCAAGTCCTCCTTCCGCGCCGCCTTGACAGCTGCGGCGTGAAACGCTATACTGCATGATAGATGAAAACAAGGGAGGCGGTGCGATGCATCCGCTTTTGCGGGCGATGGAAAAGCCCGCCCGACTGGTCGTCGGGTTCATGTCCGGCACGTCGGCGGACGGGGTGGACGCGGCGCTGACGCGCATTACCGGCTTCGGCAGGGAAACCCGGGTGGAGCAGCTCGCGTTCTGCTTCACGCCCTTCGCGCCCGAGGTGCGCGCGGAAATTCTCCGCCTGGCCTCCGGCGGCGCGGCGACGGCGGCGGACTTCTGCCGGATCAATTTCCTTTTGGGGCGGCTGTACTGCGAGGCCGGGGACGCGCTGTGCCAAAAAGCGGGGATCAGCCGCGAGGCGGTCGATCTGATCGGCAACCACGGGCAGACGCTGTGGCACATTCCGCAGGAGGAAGTCTACCTGGGCTGTCGGCAGCGCAGCACCCTGCAACTGGGGGAGGACGCGATGCTGGCGGAGCACTTCGGCTGTCCGGTTATCGGCGACTTCCGCGTGCGGGACGTGGCGGCGGGCGGCCTGGGCGCGCCGTTGGTGCCCTACACCGAGTACCTGCTGTTCCGCAGCGACACGGAGTGCGTCGCGCTGCAAAACATCGGTGGCATCGGTAATGTGACGGTGATGCCCGCCGGGTGCGCGCTGGACGACGTGCTGGCCTTTGACACCGGCCCCGGCAACATGGTGATGGATCAGCTTGTCGCCCGGCTGACGGAGGGCCGCGCGGCCTACGACGCGGGCGGCGAGATGGCGGCCCGCGGGCGGGTGGACGAGCCGCTTTTGCGCTGGCTGCTGGATGACGACTATCTCCGCCTGCCGCCGCCCAAGACGACGGGCCGGGAGAAGTACGGCCCCGCCTATGTGGACGCGCTCGTCCGCCGGGCGGAAGATACCGGCGTGACCTTGACGGATGCGCTGGCGACGGCGACGTGCTTCACGGCGGAAACGATCGCGCTGGCGCTGCGAAATTTCGCGCCTGCGCCCCCCGCGCGGCTGGTGGTGGGCGGCGGCGGCAGCATGAACGCCACGCTAATGGCGCATTTGAAGGACGCGCTGCCCGGCTGCCGGGTGATGACCGGCGAGGAGATGGGGATCGACAGCAACGCCAAGGAGGCGGTCGCCTTCGCGCTGTTAGCCAACGAGGCGCTCTTTGCCAGCGAAAACAACGCGCCCTCCGCCACCGGCGCGCGCCATCCGGTCGTGATGGGCAAGATCAGTCTGTAATGGGGGAACCCCTTCCGGGCGCAGGGCCTGGAAGGGGTTTTTCCGCGCTTACGCCTGAAGCGCGAGCGCGACGCGACCGCCCGCGTCCGTCAGGCGGCGCTCCGCTTCCGGCGCGTCCACGCCGCACAGGAGCATCACAATGGCGGTCTTGCAGCGATAGCCGCACGCTTCCAGCGCGGCGACCGCCTCCGCGTCCGACGCGCCGGTGGCCTCCCGCACGATGGTCTGGCAGCGGCAGATCAGCTTTTCGTTGGAGGGCTTCACGTCCACCATCAGGTTGCCGAACACCTTGCCCATGCGGATCATCGCGCCGGTGGAGAGCATATTGAGCACCATCTTCTGCGCGGTGCCGCTCTTCATCCGCGTCGAGCCGGTGACGACCTCCGGGCCGGGCAGGGGCGCGATGCCGATGTCCGCCGCCGCGTCCACCGCCGAACCGGGGCAGCAGGTGACGGCGACCGTTTTCGCGCCGATCGACCGGGCGTAGGCCATCGCGCCCAGGACATAGGGCGTGCGCCCGCTGGCCGCGACGCCCACTAACACGTCGCCGGCGGTGAAGTCAATCTTCTTCAGATCATTTTCGCCCAGAGACCGGTCGTCCTCCGCGCCTTCCACCGCCTTGAAGATCGCCGGGTAGCCGCCCGCGATCAGCCCCTGCACCATCTCCGGCGGCGTGGAGTAGGTCGGCGGGCACTCTACCGCGTCCAAAATGCCAAGCCTTCCCGACGTGCCGCAGCCGACGTAGATCAGCCGCCCGCCCGCCGTCAGCCGCTCGGCGATCAGATCGACCGCCCGCGCGATTTGCGGGCAGACCTGCTCCACCGCGTCGGCGACCTTCTTGTCCTCGCTGTTGATCAGGCGAACCATGTCGAGGGTGGAGAGCTTGTCAATATCGGCGGTTCGGGGATTGCGCTGCTCGGTGGCGATTGCGCGCAGGTCAACGGCCATGATGGGTGCCTCCTTTATCGTTTGCGCTTTGCTTTCAGTGAACCTGCGTCCATTATACGGCGGGCGGCGGGGAAAGTCAATCGCCCGGCTTGACAGGCTCGCGGGGAAGGCGTATGATCAGGGTAGATGAAAAAGGAGGGCTTTCCCATGAAAAAGTTCATGATGCTTTTGCTGGCGCTGCTTATGTGCCTGACGGCGGCGCAGGCGGAGGAGGCGGGCTACGCGTCCGACTTTTCCGCCGGAAGCGACGGCTGGTACGCCCGCTCCGGCGGCGGCGCGGCGGTCGCGGCGGCAGACGGCGCGCTGACCATCACCGGCCGCACGGAGGACTGGCATTCTCCCGGGCGGGACTTCGCGCTCGTCCCCGGCGAAAATTACGCCGTGTCCGTGCAGGTGAAGCAGGACGGCGCGCCGCAGGCCACGTTCAGGATTTCCGTCGCCCATACGCTGAACGGCGCGGAGAGCTACGAAAATCTGGCCGAGGGCGTGGCGAAGCGGGGCGAGTGGACGACGATCTCCGGCGCGTGCCTCGCGGGGCAGTTCGACCGCTTTGTGCTCTATGTGGAGACGAGCGGTGCGCCCACGCTGGACTTTGCCATCCGCGATTTCCGGGTGACGGCGGCAGGCGCTCTGACGGCGGATGACGAAATTCCGTCCCTCAAGGAGGTCTACCGGGACGCGTTCGACTTTGGCTGCGCGGTGACGAAAAGCGAGGCGGACTCCGAGGCGCTGATGGACTTCTACGCCAGCCAGTTTTCTTTGATGACCCCCGGCAACGAGATGAAGCCCGAGTCCCTGCTGGATCACGACGCCTGCCGCCGCCTGGCCGAAACGGACGATACTGCCGTCGCGCTGCGTTTTGATCTGGCCGCGCCGCTGATGAACTATGCGCAGGCCCACGGTGTGAAGGTACACGGCCATGTGCTGGTGTGGCACAGCCAGACGCCGGAGTGGTTCTTCCATGAGGGCTACGATGAGAAGTCAGACTATGTGACCCGCGAGGTGATGCTCGCGCGGATGGAGAGCTACATCCGCGGCGTGCTGACTTTCATGCAGGAAACCTACCCGGGCATCATCGTCTCCTGGGACGTGGTCAACGAGGCCGTGGCGGACGGTACCGACGAACTGCGGGAATCGAACTGGACGCGGGTGGTCGGCGAGGACTTCGTGAACCGCGCCTTCGAGCTGGCCGACCGCTACGCGGCGGAGGACGTGCTGCTGTTCTACAACGACTACTCGACGCCCTACGAGCCGAAGCTGACCGGCATTTGCAAGCTGCTGGACAGCCTGATCGCCGACGGGCACATCGACGGCTACGGCTTCCAGGGGCACTATCAGGTCGGCTCGCCGACGGCGGAGCAGCTTCGGGCGGCCTTTGAGCGGATCGCCGCCAAGGGGCTGAAGCTGCGCGTCAGCGAGCTGGACATCACCGTCAGCGAACCGACGAACAGGAATTTCCGTCGTCAGGCGGCGGATTACGCGGCGGCGATGGATGTGTTTCTGGACTACGCCGACCAGCTGATCGCGGTGCAGACCTGGGGCGTGACCGACAACCGGAGCTGGAAAGCGTCCGGCTATCCGCTGCTCTTTGACGGGCAGGGTCAGCCCAAGTACGCTTTCTGGGCGCTGACCGACCCGTCGCGCATTCCGGAGGAGAAGCATCGCGAGGGTTTCGCCTATGGCCCGGCGACGGAAAGTGACTTTGACCGGGCGATTCCCGAGCAGGGCGACGGGTTCACCTTCCGCGCGCTGTACACCGAGGCCGGGGAGCTGTTCGTGCGGGTGGACGTAACGGCGGGCGAGGCGCACAACCGGGATCGCGTGCGGGTGTTTGCCGACGGCGCGAGTCGCGTGCTGATGCGCAAAAAGGCGGAGGCGACCGAGGACGGCTACACGGCCACGTTCACCCTGCCGATCAGGGCGCAAAAGGAGGGTGACCAGGTGGCCTTTGACGTGCTGGTCTTCGAGGGCGAGGAGCCGCGGGGCTGGAACGACGGCACCGCGGCGATGGAGGATCGCGAGATGGGCACGCTGACGCTGCGTCCGCTGCCGCCCAAGGCAGAGGGCACCGACCCGGCGCTCAAGTGATACGAAGCACAAAGGACAGCATCAAAGGCAGAAAGCCCGGATGCTGTCCTTTTTTGCCTTCCGGACAGAAAAAAGCGCAGCGGACTTAACCGCGGGAGACTTTTCGTCACTATATTTGTGAAGGCGGCGACCGGAAAAGGAGGTGAAAGGATGGACAGGCACGAGCTGGACGGGCAGATCGAAACCATTGCGAAAACGCTCTTTGCCTACTGCGCGGCGCGCACGCCGAATCAGCTGGAAGCGGAGGATCTGGCGCAGGATATTCTCGTCGAGGTGTATCAATCCGCCGAAAAAATCCGCAGCGCGGACGCGTTTTACGGGTTCATGTGGGCGGTCGCGCGTCATGTGACCCTGCGCTGGCTGCGCAAAAGGGAGAAAAACCGGGCCTGCGAGCTGACGGACAATCTTCCGGACGCGCCCGAGCCGTTGCCCGAGGAGGACGACGCGGTGCGTCTGCTGCGCCGCGAGCTGTCCCTGCTCTCCAGGCGGTACCGGCAAGTTGTGGTGCTGTATTACGTCGAGGGAAAGTCCTGCCCGGAGATTTCCGCGCGCCTTCAGATCAGCGAAAGCATGGTCAAATACCTGCTGTTCAAATCACGACAAATTTTGAAGGAAGGCATGAGCATGGAGAAAACCTATGGCCCGCAAAGCTACGCGCCGAAGGAGCTGTCGCTGCTGTTCTGGGGAAGCGGCGCGGAGAGCTACTACAAGCTGTGCGACAACAAAATTTCGCAGAACATCCTCTACGCCTGCTATCACGACAGGCTGACGGCGGAGCAGATCAGCCTGGCCATCGGCGTGGCATTGCCCTACATGGAGGACAAGCTGGCCGAGCTGGCCGAGCATCACCTGCTCAAGAAGGTTGGTCAACGGTACACGACCAACATCGTCATCTTCACCAATGACTTCTCCCAAGAGGTCGGCGTGAAAACAGCCGCGCTGTGCGGGAAAATTGCGGACATCCTGACGGACGCTGTGTCGGCAAGGGAGGCGGATATTCGCCGGATTGGTTTTTCCGGGGCCGATATGGGCGGCAACTCGTTTGCGTGGCAGGTGGTTTGCATGGCGCTGCACCGGGCGGTGATCGAGCTGCTGCAAGGCCGCGTGAAGCTCACCTATCCGCGGGAACAGTTCGGCATCGACTGCTTCATTTGGGCCGCCGAGCAGGGGGAGCACAGCGCCTGGGAATCGCCGTTTGGTTTTGGCGTTTCAAACATTGAGAACGACTTCGGTGACTACGTGCAGTGCATGGACTTCCCGATCAACGGCGAGATGGTGCACCACTGCATTCAGCAGCACGCCGCCCGCGTTTTTCTGGATATTGCGAAAGGCCGCACCGCACATTTCAGCGAGAATGATTTGACGGTCGCAGCGGAGCTGGTTCGCAAAGGGTATGTCCTTTCAAGCGGGGACGAGCTGCGGGTTAACGCGCCCGTATTCACACGGGAGCAGCACCGGATGCTGATGGAGCTGCTTGCGGGCAGCGCCGAAAGCATTGCGCGGGAGGCGGAAGCGCTGATGGATACGGTCACGGACATCCTGAAAAACCACGTTCCGACGCATTTGCAGCCCTCCGCCCGGGACATGGCGTATCTGCGCCTGTTTGAGGACGCGATCTCCGCGTCGGTTTCCGTCCTGTGCGACCGGAAATTCCTGCTGCCCTATCGCGGCGGGGACGTGCTGCCGACCACTTATGTGATTTTGAACGCGTGAGCGGGACAATAACAACAAACGGGGCGGGAATTGCTTCCCGTCCCGTTTTGTGTACGTTGTTTACTTGATTAGCGCCTGCGTCTGCTTCCAGCCGTCGTCGATCGCCTTTTGATGGCTGGTGGCGTACACACCGATGGCCGCCACCTGGCTCGCCGTCCGCGGGAAGTGGATGCAGAAGTGTCCTCCGAAGTTGTTGTCCGTCCGGTGCTGCACGCCGTGGGGCATGGAGTGGGTCGACGCCATGTAGATCGTGCCGTCGCCGAAGATCACCCAGACCGGCTTGGCGTTCCAGGTGTTCTTGCCGCCGAACGCCTTGAGCATCTTCGCGGTATCGTTGGCGGTCAGCGGCTCGGAGTCCGCGTGCGCGCCCAGGGAGAACATATGCACCTGCCAGGAAATGCCGGTGTTGAAGTCGTAGATCGTCGCGTAGGGGTACTGCCGCGCCTTGGCGCGGATGCTGGAGTACCAGTTTTCGTAAACGACGTTGGAGGGCAGCAGCTGCACGCTGGTGCCGGTGCCGCCGTTATTGCCGCCGCTGCTGGCAGGGGGCGTCGTCGCCTGCGGCGCGGCGGTCGCGCCGTTCGCGCCGACAGCGTTGACGCTGTTCAGCATCGCCCAGGTCAACGAGCCGGCCACGCCGTCGGCCAGCAGGCGGTTTGCCCGCTGGAAGGCCAGCAGCGCCCGGTAGGTCTGCACGCCGAACTTGCCGTCGGCCTTGCCGGTCAGGTAGCCCAGCTCGATCAGCCGCTGCTGGAGCGTCCGCACCGCGTCGCTGGCGTCGCCCTGGTGCAGCGTCTGCTGCGACGCGCCGGGGGCCGGGGTCGTCGCGGGCGCGGGGGTCGGGGTCGCGGCGGTGGCGGAGTAGAGCAGCGTCAGCGTTTTCGATCCGGCCACGCCGTCGCGGGTCAGGCCGTTGGCCCGCTGGAAGCGGATGACCGCCTCCGCCGTTTTGACGCCATAGCGGCCGTCCACGTCGGTCAGGGTCATGTAGCCCAGCGCCGCAAGCCGCTGCTGGAGCATCCGCACGGACTCGCCGGTATCGCCCTTGCGCAGCGTCGTGTAGGTATCCACGTTGCCTCCGGCGATCGCGCCGGAGTCCATCACCGCGGAGGGAGAGTACATCCGGCTCTGCGTGTCATAGCCGGCCACGCCGTCCACCTTGAGGCCGTTGAGGCGCTGGAACGCTTTGATGGCCGCCACGTCGTCCGCCTTGCATTCGCCGTCCACCGTCGCCTGATAATAGCCCAGGGCGGTCAGCCGCTGCTGGAGGTACACGACTGCCTGGCCGCGCACGCCTAACTTAATGACGACCACGTTCTCCTGGGTGACGGGCTCCATGGTGGCCGTGGGGGCGGGGGTGACGACGACGACCGCCGTCGGGGCCGCGGTGGGCAGCTCGTTGGCCGCGAGCGCCTGATAGCTGAACAGCACCGCGTAGGTGCCGGAACCGGCCACGCCGTCCGCCTCCAGGCCATGCTTGGTCTGGAACGCCTTGAGCGCCTTCACCGACGCGCTGCCGAACTTTCCGTCCACCCGACCGGTGAGGTAGCCCAGATCCTTCAGGCGCTGCTGCACCATGCGCGCGTCGTCGCCGGTGCTGCCCTCGCGTACCGTTCCGCCGGGCAGGGCGAAGGTCGGGGCGGGGGTGGGCAGCGCGGTGGGCGTGGGGGTCGGGGTCGCGCCGGTGGACAGGGCGGAGCCGCCCAGCAGCACCTTCTGCGTTTCCGCGCCGCACACGCCGTCCGATTTCAGGTTGTTCTTCTTCTGGAAGGACTTGACCGCCGACTGCGTGGCCTTGTCATAGGTGCCGGTCACCTCGCCCGTGTAGTAGCCCAGCTCTTTGAGCCGGGTCTGCACCGTGCGCACCAGTTCGCCCCGGTTGTTCAGGCGGATGGTTACGCCGGGTACGGGGGCCAGCGTCTTGATCTGCGTCTTTTCGCCCTGGGCGTTCAGCGGCTTGCCGCTGTACAGGAACGCCTGCAGGTTCGCGTCCACCACGCCGGTGGCGGGGTATTTGTTCTTCGTCTGGAAGGCGACGATCGCCTGCTGTGTGCCGTCGCCGAAGATGCCGTCGGCCTTGCCGGTCAGATAGCCCAGCTCGATCATGGCTTCTTGCAGCGCCGTCACCTGACTGCCGGTAGAGCCTTTTTGCAGGATGCTGTACCCGGCCGCGTTCTCCTCGGGGCTGAGCGTCGGCACGGGCGCGGGCGTCGCGGTGGGCTTCACGATTCGCTTGACCACGATGTAGTCCTTCTTGACATAGCCGTCGTGGCCGTTGTACGTTACCTTGGCGAAGGTGCCGGAGACGCTGTGCACGGTCAGCGCCGCGCCGCTGGGGATGGTGCACACCTTCCGGCTGCTGGTCGACCGCGCCGCGCGCAGGTTCACCTTGTCCGTCGTCACGGTGTCATAGGGATAGCCGGAGGCGGTCGGCTCCTGGGTCGGCGTCGGGGTGACGACCGTATCCGCGGCGGTGGACACATAAACCTTGAGCACATAGCCCGTCCGCCCGTTGTACGTCACCCGGTAATAATTGCCGGACGCGCCCAGCACCGTGATGCTGTCTCCCTTGGCCACCCTGTCCAGAATGGTCGCGGTGGACGAGGCGCTCCGACGCAGGTTGACCTGATCGGTCGTGACCGTCGTAAAGGGATAGGTTTCCGCCAGCGCGACGCCCACCATCAGCAGCGCGGCCAATACTGCCGCCGCCAACAGCGCCCGCATTCCGTTCCGCCATGTTCTTGCCTGCCGCATCCGTATGCTCCTCCGCTTGCGTTCCGCCGAATATTTCATCAGATACAATACCACTTTGTATTGTACGGCAGAAAGCGCCGCCTGTCAACCAGGACTTTCATATTTTTGTAACAATTGAAATCCCGCGCCCATTTGCAGGCGCGGGATGAGGGTCAGGACAGTTGCAGCTCGTAGAGCTTCTTGTAGATGCCGTTGAGGGTCAGCAGCTCCTGATGGGTGCCGCTCTCCCGGATGCGCCCGTGGTGCATGACGATGATGCGATCCGCGTGCTGGATGGTGGAGAGCCGGTGGGCGACCATGATGGTGGTGCGGCCGCGCATCAGCCGTTCGATGGCCTCCTGAATCCACTGCTCCGTCTCCGTGTCGATGTTGGCGGTGGCCTCGTCCAGGATGAGGATGGTGGGATCGTGGGCCAGGGTGCGGGCGAAGGAGAGCAGCTGGCGCTGGCCTGCCGAGAGCGTTGCGCCCCGCTCGGTCACATACTCGTCGTAGCCGCCGGGGAGATGCTCGATGAAGCGGGCGGCGTTGGTGTTCACCGCGGCCTCGCGGAGCTGCGCGTCGGTGATGTCCTGATTGCGCAGGCGGATGTTGCTCTTCACGTCGCCGGTGAAGATGAACACGTCCTGCTGCACCTGGCCGATGGCGGCGCGGAGCTGGTCGCGGGTGAGATCGCGCACGTCGACCCCGTCCACGAGGATGCGGCCCCGCTGCACGTCGTAGTAGCGGCCGATCAGATTCAATATGGAGGACTTGCCTGCGCCCGTCGCGCCGACGAAGGCCACCTTCTGCCCTGGCTCGATGACAAACGACACGTCCTTGAGCACCCAGTGCTCGCCGTCGTAGGCGAACCACACATGGTCGAACTCAATCCGGCCACGGATGGCGGGCAACACGGTGGGCTGCTCCTTCTCGTGAATCTGCGGCTCCACGTCCAGCAGGGTGAAGATTTTTTCCGCCGAGGCGATGGCGGATTGCAGCGTCGAGAACTGCTCGGCCAGCTCCTGAATGGGGGTGAAGAACTGGCTGATGTACTGGGTGAACACATACAGCGTGCCGATGGAGATCACGCCGGAGAGCACCTGCGCGCTGCCGCCGCCCAGGATGATCGCCAGGGCGACGATGGAGGAGAAGTAGATCGCCGGACGGAAGATGGCGAACACCATCATTTCCCGGAAGCCCGCCCGGTAGAGCGACTCGTTCTTCTCGTCAAACTCGTCGCACTTTTCCTTTTCCCGGTTGAAGATCTGAATGACGCGCATTCCGGACAGATGCTCGGACAGGAACGTGTTCAACGCGGTCACGCGGGTCTTGACCAACTGGTAGGTCTTGCGGGACAGCTTGCGAAACACGATCGTCAGCACCGTGACCAGCGGCACCATCACGAAGGATAAAAGCGCCATTTTCACGTCCAGCGCGAGCATGACCGCCGCCAGGCCGATGATTTTGACCACGTTGCGGAACAGCCGCACCAGCGTGTTGGCGTACAGGTCATTGATGGCCTCGGTGTCGTTGGTGATACGGGTGACGATCTTGCCCACGGGGGTCAGGTCGAAGAAGCGCATGGAGAGGCTCTCGACGTGGCGGAGCAGCTGCTCGCGCATGGTGTAGACGATCTTCTGCCCTAACTCCTGAATCATCAGGTACTGGACGCGGGAGCAGACGAACACCAGCAAAAGCACCGCGATGTACAGCCCGGACGCTTTCAGGATGCCGGCGAAGCGAACCTCCGCCGTCATCTGCGCGCTGTCCGTGCCGATGATGTACTGGTCGATCGCGTCGCCGATGAGCATGGGCCGGTACAGCTCGAGGGCGGTGAGCACCAGCACGAGCAGGAAGCAGATCAGCACCGTTTTCACATAGGGCTTCAAATAGGTCATCAGCCGCAGAAACGCGTTGCCTTTATAATGAATGTCGTTGATCTCCTGATCGTTAGTCTTCCGCATCGGACGCGCCCCCTTCCTCGCTGAGCTGCTTTTCGAGCTGCTGCTTGCGGTACAGCCCGGCGTAGAGGCCGCCCTTGTCCAGCAGCTCCTGATGCGTGCCGTATTCCGCCGCCGCGCCGTCCTCCAGCACGAGGATGTGATCCGCGTCCTGAATGGTGGAGATGCGGTGCGCGATGATGATGGTCGTCCGCCCCTGGCGCAGCGGGCGCAGGTTGTCCAAAATTTGACGCTCGGTGTCGGTATCCACGGCGGAGAGCGCGTCGTCCAGGATGAGGATGGGCGCGTCCTTCATCAGCGCCCGGGCGATGGCGGAGCGCTGCTTCTGCCCGCCGGAGAGCGTCACGCCCCGCTCGCCCACCACCGTTTGATACTGGTCGGGGAACGCGACGATGTTGTCATGGATGCAGGCCAATTGCGCCGCGTGCTCCACGGAGGCGAGCGTTTTGTCCTTCGAGCCGAAGGCAATGTTGTTTTGCAGCGTATCCGAGAACAGGAAGTTGTCCTGGGGCACGCAGGCGATGTTCTCCCGGAGCGTCGCCAGCGGAATCTGCCGAAGCGGCAGTCCATCAATGGTGATCTGCCCG
Source organism: uncultured Oscillospiraceae bacterium (assembly GCA_964600835.1). Taxonomy (GTDB): domain Bacteria; phylum Bacillota; class Clostridia; order Christensenellales; family Aristaeellaceae; genus UBA11524. The sequence continues at coordinate 6,476 of CAZRLM010000031.1, read as the reverse complement.
TCGGGCACGTCGTAGAGGCGCAGCAGCAGGCTCGGAATGGTCGTCTTGCCCGAGCCGGTGCGGCCCAGGATAGCCAGCGTCTCCCCGGGACGGATGCGCACGTTCACGTCCTTCAAAACGGGCGTTTCGGACTGATCCGGGTAGGCGAAGCTCAGGTGGGACACATTGATGTCGCCCTTGAGGCGCTGAACGGGCTTGACGTCCGGCCCGTCGACGATGTCCGGCTTTTCGTTCATGATGCCCACAATGCGGCCCAGGGACGCGAAGCCCTGGGAAATGCTGGTGATGCACTCGCCCACGGCCATCATCGGCCAGACGAGCATGGAAATGTAGGAGTTGAACGCCACGAACTGGCCCACGCTGATTTCGCCCTGAATGGCGAGATAGCCGCCGTAGAGCAGCGTGAGCAGGCTGGAAACGCCGATAACCAGATCCAGCAGGGGCATGACGAGCGCCTGCAGCCGCACGACGGCCAGGTTCTTCTCCTTGGTGCGGGCGTTGGTGATCGCGAACGCGTCCAGCTCCAGATGCTCCTGCACAAACGCCTTGATCACCCGGATGCCGGAGACCGTCTCCTGCACCTGATCGGTCAGATCGGCGAACGCCTCCTGCTTGGCGCGGAAGCGGCGGTGCATCGCCTTGCCATAGAAATAATCGCCGAAGAAGATGATCATCAGCGGAATGACCGCCACCACCGTCAGCTTGACGCTGACGTACTGCACCATCTTCGCCAGGACGAGCACCATCATCACCGTCGCGTCAAAGGCGCTGATGACGGTCATGCCCACCAGCTGGCGGACAGCCATCATATCGTTGGTGAAGTGCGCCATCAGGTCGCCGGTCTTGTGGCGGTTGAAGTAGCGCATGGAGAGCGTGGAAATGTGGCCGTACAGGTCGCCGCGGATCTCCTTTTCGATGGAGCGCGCCGCGCCAAAGAGGCAGAAGCGCCAGCCGAAGCGCCCCAGGGCGATGACCACGCCGATGAGCAGAATTTTCCAGACGATGGCCATTGCCCCGTCCATTCCCAGCGTGCCCTGCTCCAGGCCGTTGGTGATATCGCCGGTGAACTGCGGCACATACACATTGACCGCGTCCACCACAAACAGCGCCGCAATGCCCAGCAGGTATTGCAGCGCGTGGCGCTTGACATACCTGCCGATAAACCTCAGTTCCTTCATGATATCCTCCTTTGCAGCATACAAAGCCATCATATCATAGTTGACGGACGGTTCAAAGGGGAACATGAAAAAAGTACACAAAAAAAGCGGCCGAAGCCGCTTTTTTTGACTTAGTCGACAGTGTAGGGCAGCAGCGCGATGGCACGGGCGCGCTTGATGGCCTCGCTCAGCTGACGCTGATGCTTGGCGCAGTTGCCGCTCATCCGACGGGGCAGAATCTTGCCGCGCTCGTTCACAAAGCGGCGCAGGCGATTCACGTCCTTGTAGTCGATGTACTCGATCTTATCCACACAGAAGCTGCAAACCTTCCGGCGGGGCCGACGGGCTCCGCGGGGGCGCGGCCTTCTTTCACCACGATCTTCAGACATTGGGATGGCCTCCTCTCACAAAAACTTGAGCGTTAAAAGGGCAGTTCGTCGGATTCCACCGCGGTGAAACCGTTGTTTTGCACCGTGGGCGCAGGGGCGGCGGCAGGCGCGGCGTAAGCGCCTCCGTTCGCGTCGTCCGAGCGGCTGGACAGGAATTCGACGTCGTCGGCAGTGACCTCGAGAGACGCGCGGGTGGTGCCGTCGTTGGCCTGATAGGTTCGGCAGCTCACCGCGCCGACAACGCAAACCTTGCGGCCCTTCGCCAGATACTTCGCGCAGATTTCACCCAGCTGGCGCCAGGCGGTCACGCGGAAGAAATCCGTCTCGGGCTGGCCGTTCTGTCCGCCGCGGCGGCGATTCACCGCGACGGTGAAATCGCACACGTTGATGCCGGAGGAAACGGTGCGCAGCTCCGGGTCACGGGTCAGGTTTCCGATAATCGTCAGCTTGTTCATGCTTGCTTCCTCTCGCGGGCTTACTCGGCAGCGGGCGCGGGCGTCTCAACGGGCGCGGCGGGCGCTTCCTCAGCGGCGGCAGGCGCTTCCTCGACGGCGACGGGCGCCGCGGGACGCACGGGACGCGGCTTGACGTTGCTGCGCTTCTCCACCAGCTTCACCACCAGGTAACGGATGACGCTGTCGAAGATCTCCAGGTTACGCTCAAGCTCGCGGGGCAGCTCGGCGGGCGCCTTGAAGGTCACCAGCACGTACCAGCCCTCGGTCTTGTAGTTGATGGCATACGCCAGGCGGCGCTTGCCCCAGGTCTCGTCGACCTTTTCCACCTCACCACCGTTAGCAGCGATCAGCGCGGACACCTTCTCGATCAGTTCCTTACGAGCGGTCTCCTCGAGCGCAGTATCGATGATGTAGGTCAGTTCATACCTATTCATCATTTTCACCTCCTCATGGACGTATGGCGCTGCATCCTTTGCAGCGCAAGGATGTGCCAAGTACAAATTATAGCAGAATCGCCGCTGTTTTTCAAGAGCTTTTTCCGCTTTTTGCGAAATATTCCGCGTCAAAGCTGAAACTGCCCCGACCAGGCCCGCTTGCCGGACGCGTCGGTCACTTCGACCCGCAGATACTTTTCGCCCCGGGCGATTTCATGCTCGGCGTGGGTGACGTTTCCGCCGCCGATCACCCGATCGCGCACCCACGGCAGGTTGGAGTAGAAAATCACCATCTCGGCGGGGGAGCAGTCGACGGTCATCACGCCGTTTTCGAGGGTGATTTGGCGGATCTCCGGCCCCTGACTGGCGTAGAAGCGCCCCGCCTCCAGCGCGGAAAGCACCGCGGGCACGGTCAGCGCGTCGGCCTGCACCATCGTGAAGCCTGCGCCCAGCTCCGGCCCGTAGGCGTGGGTGTCGTCATTGGCGAAGAAGGGCCAGCACCGGCCCAGCGTCGCGGTTACGTCCAGCAGAGAGGAGGAATCGGCCCGGTTGGCGTTGGCGGGCGGCGCGGAAACGGAGTTCCACACCTCCACGCCGGTCACGTTCTCCAGCCCGGCCATGAAGGCGGGGTTGTTCAGCGACCAGGCCGGGTGTGCCAGAACCGCCAGCCCGCCGGCGGCGCGGATGCCGTCGACGCCCTGCTGGGGCGTCACGCAGGCGCGGAACGTGTCGCCAAAGGAAGTCGCAATGCCCAGGCCCAGCAGGTGCACGGCCTGCGTTTCCAGCATATAGTCAATCTCGATGCCGGGGACGGTCAGCAGCCCCTCCGGCACGTTCTCCGGCACGGTCACGCGGCGGTGGTCCGTCAGCGCCAGAATGTCGTACCCCATCGCGCGGTATCGCGCCATGGACTCCGCCGGGGTCAGGCGGCCGTCGCTCTCGGTGGTATGGGTGTGAAAATTCGCCTTGTAAATCGGCGCGTCATCCTTGAACAGCTTCATGGAAAAGAGACTCCTTTCTGTCTGGAGGCTGCGGGTTTCATTCGTGTCCATTATACTTTTTTTGCGCCCGCGCGTCAACGGGGCGCAGGAAAAGGAAGCCGCGCGTCGTATGTTGAACTTATCCAAAAAGAATGTTCTTCCCGCTTGGCCGGGAGAGAGGAGACGGCGCAATGAACAGAGCGGCTTATTTGGCGCGGATTGATCAGGTGAACCGGGAAGGACGGTATCATCCGGACTGGGACTCGCTTGCGACCCATCCCGTGCCGGACTGGTACCGGGAGAAGCGGCTGGGCATCTTCCTGCACTGGGGCGTTTTTTCCGTGCCGGCCTATCATGACTGGTACGCCCGGAATATGTACATCAAGGGCAGCGAGGAGTACGAGTATCACCTGAAGCACTACGGCGCGCACAGGGACTTCGGCTTCAAGGATTTCATCCCCGACTTCACCATGGAGCGCTTCGACCCCGACGCGTGGGCGGCGCTGTTCACCCGCATCGGCGCGGACTACATCGTCCCGGTGGCGGAGCACCACGACGGCTTCCAAAACTACCGGAGCGAGCTGTCCCACTGGAACGCGGCGGAAATGGGCCCCCATCGGGACATCCTGGGCGACCTGCTCTCCTCCGCCGAGCGGGCGGGGATGACCGTGGGCGCGTCCTCCCATCGGGTGGAGCACTGGTTCTTCCTTTCCCATGGCCGGGAGATCGACTCCGACGTGCGCGAGCCGCTGGCCCTGGGCGACTACGCCTGGCCCGCCATGCCCGAGGGGGAGAATCAGGATCTGTTCTCGACCCCCGCGCCCAGCGACGAGTTCCTGACGGACTGGCTGCTGCGCTGCTGCGAGCTGGTCGACCGGTATCATCCCCGCATTTTCTACTTTGACTGGTGGATTCAGCACAGCGCGGTCAAGCCGTATCTGCAGCGCTTCGCGGCGTACTACTACAACCGCGCCGAGGCATGGGGCGGCGGCGTGATCAACTACAAGCACGACGCGTTCCCCTTCGGCTGCGCCGTGCCGGACATCGAACGCGGCCAGTTTGCCGAGGCGAAGCCGTTCCTCTGGCAGTCGGATACGTCGGTCATGCGGGGCAGCTGGTGCTATTCCACCCAGCCAGACCGGGCGGTGTACAAGTCCCCCCGGGAGATCGTGTGCGACCTGGCGGACGTGGTGAGCAAAAACGGCCGCCTGCTTTTGAACATCGGCCCCAAGGCGGACGGCACGCTGGCCGACAAGGACGTCGAGGTGCTGACTGCGCTGGGCGAGTGGATGGACGTGAACGGCGAGGCGATCCACGGTACGGGCCTGTGGCGCATCGCGCAGGAAGGCCCGACGAAAATTCAGGAGGGGCAGTTCGCCGACGGGGCGGAGCGCGGCTTCACCAGCGAGGACTTCCGGTTCACCTGCCGGGGCGAGAACGTCTACGCCATCTGCCTGCGCTGCCCGGAGGACGGCAAGCTGCACGTCCGTTCTCTCAGGGAGGCGGACGCGAGCCATCTGCCGCTGTATCATGGCATCGTCACCGCCGTCGAGGCGCTGGGCGTCGGCCCCGTCGCCTGGTCGCGCGACGGGGAGGCGCTCCACGCCGACCTGGGCGCCTGGCGCAGCGAGATGCCCGTCGTGCTGAAAATCACCACCACCTGATCAACGATAATAATAATGATAATAATTAGGAAGGAAGAAATACGATGCGCTTTACGCAGGGCTATTGGATGAACCGGCAGGAATACGTCATGTCCTACGCGACACAGTGCGTCCGCGCGGAAAAGACGGACAAGTCGCTGCGCGTGATCGCGGCCTGCCGTCCCATTCGCACACGGGGTGATATCCTGGACGGCGGCACGCTGACCGTGACCTTCACCGCGCCCCGGGAGAACATCATCCGCGTCCAGGTGACGCACTTCGCCGGGGCGAGGAAAAAGTCCCCCGAATTTGAAACCTATGAGGAGAACGTTGTCCCCGCTTTTGACGAGGGGGAGGACTTCGTTTCCTTCACCTCCGGCGCGCTGACCGCGCGGGTCTTGAAGGCCGACGGCCAGTGGCGCGTGGATTACGTCGCCGACGGCCGGACGCTGACCTCCAGCGGCTTCCGCGGCATGGGCCGGGCGCTCAAAAAGGAGGAAGGCCCCTGCTCCCTGCTTCCCCACGGGACGAGCTACATGAGCGACTCCCTGATGCTGGACGTAGGCGAGTGCGTGTACGGCCTGGGCGAGCGCTTCGGCGCGTATGTGAAGAACGGGCAGACCGTCGATATGTGGAACGCCGACGGCGGCACCGCGTCGGAGCTGGCGTACAAGAACATCCCCTTCTACATGACCAACCGCGGCTATGGCGTGCTGGTGGAGGATCCGTCGGACGTGTCCTTTGAGGTCGCTAGCGAGAAGGTCGAGCGCGTCCAGTTCTCCTGCGAGGGCGAGACGCTGGTGTACGACGTGATCTACGGCGGCACGCCCAAGGCCACGGTGTCGCTGTACACCGCGCTCACGGGCCGCCCGGCGCTCTTGCCCGCGTGGAGCTTCGGGCTGTGGCTGAGCACGTCCTTCACGACGAACTACGACGAGGCCACCACCTCTTCTTTCATCAATGGCATGGCCGAGCGGGATATTCCGCTGAGCGTGTTCCACTTCGACTGCTACTGGATGAAGGGCTTCAACTGGTGCGATTTCACCTGGGACGAGGACGTGTTCCCCGACCCGGTGGGGATGCTCCGGCGCTATCACGACAGGGGGCTGCACATCTGCTGCTGGATCAACCCCTATATCGGCCAGGCCAGCCCGCTCTTCGAGGAGGGCGTCGAAAACGGCTATCTGGTGAAAAAGACGAACGGCGACGTATGGCAGACCGATATGTGGCAGGCCGGCATGGCCATTGTGGACGTGACCAACCCCGCGGCGCGGGACTGGTACTGCGGCTACCTGCGAAAGCTGATGGACATGGGCGTGGACTGCTTTAAGACGGACGTCGGCGAGCGCATTCCCGTCCGGGACATTGCCTGGTACGACGGCTCCGACCCGGTGCGGATGCACAACTACTACACCTTC
>CAZRLM010000030.1:0-21464 GCA_964600835.1 uncultured Oscillospiraceae bacterium | reverse complement strand
ACACAAAAATATAGTAAAAAAGCGAGCACCCGCCGGGTGCCCAAACAACCAGATTGCGTTTCCATAACAAGGAACCCGCGCTTTTTAGCGCGGCCCACATCGCAGGGATTCCGTGCCTGCGGGCGCGTGCAGGGGGCGAAGGTCGCCTGCCAGGCTTTCCGATCGCCCCCTGCACCCCTTCGGGTGCACTCCTTCGGGAGTGCTTTTTCGTTTCGAGTAACGCAAAAGGGCGGCCTCAGCCGCCCTTTTGCTCCCGCCGCACCGCGACAGGTGGGATTGTCTTACTTGTGTCCGTTCGGCGCGTGCTCCCACGCATACTGGATCGCTTCCTGATGGTAGGAGTCAACGTGCTTCGTATCGTGCGTCATGCTGTTGGTAAAGTGGATGCACAGCTGTCCCTTGTAGTTGTTCGTCGAAATCGTGTCGCCTTCCGGATAGTTGTGCGGCACGCCGTAGAGCGAGCAGGCAAAGGTGCGGCTGCCGATCGTGACCAGCATCGGGCGACGCTGCCAGTGTTGCCGGTCGTTGATTTTGTCCGCGGAAGTCACGCCGTAGATCTTGCACAGGCGCGCCGTGTCCGCCGCGGTGAGCGGCTCCGCGTCCAGATGGTTGCCGCCGGACCAGCGGTGCGCCCACCAGACGATACCGGTCTTGACGTCGTACACCTTGAAGTTCGCGCCCTTGGGCCACAGCTGCTGGATACCGCCGGTGAACCAGTCTATCTTCTCCGCCGGGTACAGCGTCATTTCCAGATTTGTGAAGTCGCCCTGGCCGACCGGCACCGTGCCAAAGAGCTTATGCAGGGTATTCGGGCCGGCGATGCCGTCCACCACCAGACCATTGACCTGCTGGAACAGCTTCACCGCCGTCTCCACCGCAGCGGTGAAGGTGCTGGTGATTTCGCCCGAGTAATAGCCCAGCTTTTTCAGCTCCGTCACCATGTTCTTGACCGCCGTACCCGTCGATCCGCGGCGCAGCGTCTTGTACGTCGCTTCCTGGCCGGAGGACGGGTTCGTCGTCACCTGCGGCGCAGGCGTAACGAGCGCCGAGCCATCCGCGTTCGTCAGCTCGATGCAGTCGTCGCGCAGATAACCATACGCGTTGTCCGCGGTGCGCACATAATACCAGTTATATCCCTTGGCGGATTCCGGGTCGCGCAGATAGGGCACAATCACGCCCTTATCGAGCCGCGTCAAAATATTTTTGCTGCCGGGGGTGGCGCGCAGATTCACGCCGGAAGCCGTCGTGCGGAGGTAGCCCTTGATCACTTCGGGCTGCGGCGTAGCGACTGGCTGCGTAGCGAGCCACTGCGTGTACTCGGTCGTTGTCATCACACGGACGCAGCTGCCCAGCACCCATACCTCCGTGTTCTGGTAGACCACGCGGTACCATTGCGCGCCGCCCACCGTCTGCACGGTGTTGTAGGCCATCACCGTACCCAGCGGCACGTTGTAGAGCGCGGTCGCGTCCTTCGAGGCGGACGCGCGCAGGTTCACACTGTCCATCGTCGTAATCAGATACTGAACCGTGGTCGTCGTCCCATCGCTCACCGTGGGCAGCGCGCCGGTCGTCAGGTACGCCTGCACCTGCTCCGCGGTCAGCTGATAGGTGCAGTCGTCGCGCACATAGCCTTTCTGCCCGTTCACGATAATCGGATACCAGGTGTGCCTGTTCGCGGTCACGGTGTTGCCCCACATGGGCCAGACTGTCTTGATGTCCAGCTGGCCGAGCGACGTACCGCCGGCCGTCCGGCGCAGGTTCGTCTTGGGCGCGGTGATCATCACATAGCCGTAGCCGGACTGCGTAGGCGCGTTGGTCGGCGTGCCGGGCACGGGCGTCGTGCCGTCGTCCACCCAGGCGCTGCCGTCGGCGTTGCACCGCTCGGCGCAATCCCCGCGGACATAGCCCCTGCGGCCAGAGGTCGAGCGCACGGGATACCAGACGTTCGCACCGCTCTTCACGGGCTGCGCCGTCAGCGGCACAATGACGCCCTTCTTCAGCTGCTCCATGGAGGAGCCGGCGGGCTTGTTACGCAGGTTCGTGTTCTGCGCGGTTATCCGCACATAGCCGTAATCTGTTGTAGTGCTGTCCGACTCCGACGGCGGGATGGTCGCCACGTTCAGCAGGGAACCGTCCGCATTGCAAACCTGCACGCAGTCACCGCGCAGATAGCCGCGCACGTTGCCCACCTGAACATAATACCAGCCGTAGCCGTTCAAATTCGTCATGGGCGCGATACAGGGCAGCACCTGGCCCTTGTCGATCTGTTGGATCGTTTCTCCGCCGGGCCGCAGGCGCAGGTTGACGTTATCCTTCGTCGTCCGCACATAGCCGATCACCGTCGCGGGCGCGGGAGTTGCCGTCGCTGCGCCGCCGGTGCTGATCACGCGGATAAAGGGCGCCTGAATATAGCCCACCACGCCGTTATAGCGCACCTGATACCAGTGCTGATCGTCGATCACGTTCGGAATCGTCAGCAGCTCCACGACCGTGTCCCGGTTCAGCTTGCGGATGACCTGGCCGCCCGCCGTCTTCCGGAAGTTCACGCCGTCGTTGGTGATTCGTCCCGTCGCGCCATAGCCCGCCGTCGTGTCCCCGGAACCGGTCGTCTGGTTGCCGTCCGAGCCAGCCGCAGGGGTGGGGGTGGGCGTGGGCGTAGCCGTTCCCGGCAGCACATGGTTCTGCTCCCAGGCCGCGGCCTCCTCCGCCGTGAGCGGCGTAAAGAAATCCCCGTGGATATAGCCGATGTACGTCCGCGTGCTGTTCGGATCCGGGTGCACGACGTTCACCTTGTACCAGGTGATGCCGCCGGACGCCTCCGTGCCGAGCAACTCGCAGACGTAGCCGTTGTCAATCTTGAACCAGTAGGCCGCGGACGTGCTGGGCTGCTTGCGCACCTTCACGCCGTCGGCCGTCGCTTTACCGTAAGCGCCCGCGGCTTGCGCCTCCTGCCCGGGAGCAGGCAGCAGGGTCACGGCAAATGCTGCAACGAGCATCACCGCGATCAATTTCATCCAGCCCTTTTTCATCAATCGTTCACCTCAGTCGTTCAATGATGATCCACAAGCCGCAGCCCGGTTTTCATCCGTGCGTACGAAGCCAACTACATTCTATTACAGAAATATTACAATGTCAAGAACCTTGCCTTAACATTCCAACATTTTTACACGCCTCAAAGGAAATTTGTCCTTTGCCCCCGAATGATTGCAGCAAAGCTTATTTGAAAAGCCCTTCGGGAGGTGTGATCGTGCGTTCCATTTTCTTGACAGGCCCGGGCGCGTCCCGGGCGGCGGAGCAGCTGTTTACGGCGGCGCGGGTGCGTCCGGCGGGCTTTCGGCTGCTGCCGCTGACCACGCTGAACGGTCAGACGCGGCCCCGCGACCGGGGCGAGCTGCTGCATTTGCTGATGCAGCCGCCCGTGCCCATGGAGAACGACGTGCCCTGCTTTGTGCGCCTGTCCGAAGGTCGGCGAGTGCTGGTGCGCGAGGTGCTGGAGGAAATCGCCGCGCCCGCTTTGGCGCTGTGCGCTCAGGTGCGCTCTCCGCTGCTGCTGGACGGCGTCAGCGGCGAAATGCTGGCCTGTCCCGCCTTCCGCCAGGCGGTGCTTGCCTGCGTCTGCACGGATTCCCTGGCGGTGTGTCTCCTGCGGGATCAGGCGGCGGCGGACGCGCTCATCAAGCCGGGCGACGCGGTCTACGACGTGCCCGTTTCCGGCGACGCCGACGTGCAGGAGGCGCTGCTCCAGGACGCGCTGATGCGCTGGTAGTTTCGTCTTTCATGCAATTTTAATGGGCGTTTCGATGTTTTTCGGGTATAATGAGCTTGTCGGCATGGCTTGACGGAAAGGAGCGCATCAACCGATGAGCGATCTGGAAAAGATTTTGAAAAGCGTTGTGCTGGGCGGCGTAGGCGCGGTGGCGACCGTGGTGGAAAAGGGCGGCGAGCTGGCGCAGGCGCTGGTGGAAAAGGGACAGGCGACGGTGGACGCGAACCGCGACGCCGCCGAGGAATGGAAGAAACAGTTTCACGACGCCTGCGAGGCGGCTCACGCGCCCAACCTGGACGTGTCCGGCCTGACCCGCGAGCAGCGGGACGCGCTGCGCCGGGCGCTGGACGAGGCCGACGCGGCGGAAGCGGCGCAACAAACCGACGACGGCGCGAACGGCTGACGCATCAAAACGCCAAAGGGCGGAGCAGACCAAAGCGGTCTGCTCCGCCCTTTTTGTTTACGCTTTTTCCTCGCCCTGCGCCGCTTCCTTGGCGGCGGCAATCTTCCGCGCGGCGTCGATCAGCGCGGCGGCCAGGTCGCCGTCCACCCGCATGGCGGTGCGTCCCTTGACGAACAGCGCGCCGCCGGTTCTGCCGCCGGCCACGCCTACGTCCGCCTCCCGAGCCTCGCCCGGGCCATTGACGATGCAGCCCATGACCGCCACCTTCAGCGGCACGCGGATGTCCGCCAGCTCCTTCTCCACCCGGGCGGCAATCCCCGGCACGTCGATGCAGGTGCGGCCGCAGGTCGGGCAGGAGATCAACTGCACGCCCTGGGTGCGCATATCCAGCGCCCGAAGGATGTCCCAGGCCGCCTTCGCCTCGGGCAGCGGGTCGCCGGTCAGGCTGACGCGGATCGTGTTGCCGATGCCCCGCGCCAGCAGCGCGCCGATGCCGATGGCGCTCTTGATGGTGCCCTGGCCCGGCAGTCCGGCCTCGGTCACGCCGACGTGCAGCGGATAGTCGCACCGCCGGGCCGCCAGCTCGTAGGTTTCGATAGTCAGCCGGACGTCGCTGGCCTTCATGGACAGCACAATGTCCTCAAAGCCTTCCTTTTCCAGCATCCGCGCGTGGTTCAGCGCGCTTTCGACCATGCCCTCCGCCGTCGGCCCGCCGTACTTTTGCAGGATCTCCTTCTCCAGCGAGCCGCTGTTGACGCCGATGCGGATGGGGATGTGGTGCATTTTCGCGCAGGCCGCCAGCACCTTCACGTTGCCCTCCCCGCCGATGTTGCCGGGGTTGATGCGTAGCTTGCTGATGCCGTTCTCCGCCGCCATCACGGCCAGATGGTGGTCAAAGTGGATGTCCGCCACCAGCGGCACGGGGGAAGCGTCCACCAGCGCGCGGACGGCGCGGGCGCACGCCTCGTCATACACGCTTACGCGCACGATGTCGCAGCCCGCGGCCGCCAAAGCGCGAATCTGCTTGAGCGTCGCGTCCACATCCCGCGTGTCGGTATTCGTCATCGATTGCACCCAGACCGGGTTGTGTCCGCCCATGGTCAGGCGGCCTACGGGAACAAGACGGGTCTCGTACATGGGATCAGCCTCCGTATCTCTCACCGAAACAGATTCAATACGTCGCGGAAGGTAAAGAACACCATCACCGCCATCAGGAACACCATACCGGCCAGGTGCACCATGGCCTCCTTTTGCGGCGGCACCGGCTTGCGGCGCACCGCCTCCAGCAGCATGAACAGGAAGCGGGAACCGTCCAGGCCGGGGATCGGCAGCAGATTCATAATGCCCAGGTTAATGGAGATCACCACCAGCATATTGACAAATGCCTCGAAGCCGTAGGTTCGCACCTGCTCGCTGACCTGCGACACCACGCCCACCGGGCCGGACGCCTGATCCAGCCCCTCGCCGGTCGTCACCATCGCCTTGAGCGCATCCAGAATCACGCCGCTGGCGTATACGCAGGTGTTCCAGGACTGGGCGATCGCCTCCGGCAGCGTCGCCGGGCGCATGACGACCTGGTTCACGCCGCCGATATACACGTCGATGCGCGCCTTGTCCTCCGCCTCGTCGTAGACGGGGGTCAGCGTCGTGACAAAGGTCGATTCGCCCCGGCGGACGGTGACGGTCATCGCCGGGTCGCCCGGGCGATAAGCGCCGATGGCGCCAAGCAGCGTGTCCATCGTGCCGTCGAGCATATTCACGCCGTCGATTTCCTCGATCACATCGCCGTCCCGCAAGCCCGCCTCGTAGGCCGGGCCTGCGGCCATCACCTGGGAGATGTACGGAGTCACGCCCGTCACCTCGCCCACGCCGCCGATCCAGAAGTACAGCGCCGCCACCACAAACGCCAGCACGAAGTTCATCCCCGGCCCGGCCAGCACAGAAATCATCCGCTTCCATACCGGCTGACGGTTGTACGCCCGCGGATCGTCGATGTGCTTGCCCTCCGCGTCGTCCTCGCCGTAAAAGGCGCAGTAGCCGCCCATCGGGATCGCCCGCAGGTTAAACGCCGTGCCGTGGCGGCGGCTCTTCCAGCCGCACAGCCGCGGGCCCATCCCGATGGAGAACTCCATCACCTCAATGCCCGTCAGCCGCGCCGCGATAAAATGTCCAAACTCGTGCACTGCCACCAGAATCCCCAGCAGCAAAATGGCAACCAGCACATAAAGAATGCTCATGAAGCTCCTTTCCCGTCCCTGGCCAGCAGTTCCGCCGCCACCCGGCGCGCCTGCGCGTCCGCGGCGAAGATGTCCGCCAGCGTGTCGCCCGTTAGGCCGCTGAGACGCGCAACCGTCTCCTCCACCGTTCGGGTAATCGCGCCGAAGGGAATCTCCTCCCGCAGGAAGGCCGCCACCGCCGCCTCGTTCGCGCCGTTCATCACCGCGCAGGCCGCGCCGCCGGCATTCAGGCACTCCGCCGCCAGGCGCAGCGACGGAAACCGCTCCGGGTCGCCCCGTTCAAACGTCAATTGCCCCAGCGCGAACAGATCCAGCGGCTTCGCGCCGGTCTCGATGCGCTCCGGGTAGGCCATCGCGTAGGCGATGGGTACCCGCATATCCGGCACGCCCAGCTGCGCGATCACCGCGCCGTCGACAAATTCCACTGCGGAATGCACGATGCTCTGCGGATGCACCACCACCTGAATGCGCTCCGGCGGCAGGTCGAAGAGCCAGCGGGCTTCCATGATTTCCAGCGCCTTGTTGAACATACTCGCCGAATCGACGGTGATCTTCGCGCCCATGTGCCAGTTCGGATGATTGAGCGCCTCGGCGCGGGTCGCCCGGTCGATGCGCGCCTTGTCCCAGGTGCGGAACGGCCCGCCGGAAGCGGTCAGCAGCAGCCGCGCGGGCCGATTGCCTCCCGCGCCCTGCAAGCACTGGAAGATGGCGCTGTGCTCGCTGTCTACCGGCAGCAGGGGCTTTCCCGCGCGCCTGGCCGCCTCCATCACCAATCGGCCGCCGGTGACGAGCGCCTCCTTGTTGGCCAGCAGCACCTGCCGCCCGGCCGAGAGCGCGTCCACCACGCTTTGCAGCCCGGCAATGCCCACCACGCTGACCAGCACCTGATCCGCCGGAACCTCCGCGGCGGCGGCCCGCAGCGCGTCTTTTCCCATCACCCAGCGGCAGAAGCGCAGGTCGGACGGAATCTCCGCTTCGGGGATCGGGCAGGTCAGCCCGGCCAGCTCCGGGCGGAATTCCCGCACCTGCTTGAAGAGCAGCTCCTTATTGCGATGCGCCGTCAGCGCCGTCACGCGGTATCTGTCCGGATGCAGTCGCGCCACCGAAAGCGCCTGCGTGCCGATGGAGCCGGTCGACCCGAGAATGGAAAGCGTCGTCATGCCCCGTCTCCTTTCCGCCTCACAGCGCGACCAGCAGCCGGTAGCAGAACATGAGCACCGACATGAACAGGATGCTGTCCACCCGATCCAGCATTCCGCCGTGGCCGGGGAAGAGATGCGAGAAATCCTTGATGCCGCAGTGGCGCTTGACCATGGACGCAAACAGGTCGCCCAGCTGGGACACCACGCCGCCCAGCAGCCCCAGCAGCAGATATTCCCACCAGGCGGGCAGCAGCAGACGGGTCGCCGCGTCCGCGCAGCACCAGGCCGTCACGCCCACCACCAGCGCCGCCAGCAGCGCCCCGACCATGCCCGCGATCGCCCCGGAGACGGTCTTGTTCGGGCTGACGGCGGGGCACAGCTTCGGCCCGCGCACCCGGCTGCCCACCAGGAAGGCCATGGTGTCGCAGAGAACCGGCACGCCGAACAGCAGCGCAAACAGCGTCACCTGCAGCGCCTTTGGCTCCACCACCGCCAGGGCGATGATGCACATCCCCGGCAGCACCACCGTGGTCAGCGGCAGCACGCTCATCAGGATGTCCTCCAGCTTCGGCTCCTCGCGGAAAACCACGCAGATCGCCGTCACCATCAGCACGGCCATCAGCGTCGGCAGCACCACGCGGCTGCCGAACAGCAGCGTCAGCGGAATGCTGACCGCCAGCCCGACCCAGGTCGGCCAGGAAACAGGCCGATGGCCCGCCAGGGACAGGGCGTGGTATTCCTCATGCACCGCGAAGCAGATGCACACCATTGCCGCCACGGCCATCACCGCGCCGCCGAAGTACATCAGCACGATGGCAAACAGGATCAGCCCTACCGCCGTGATCACTCTCTGCGTCATAGTATCCTCGCTTTCCCTTGTCCTTCACGCCTGCGGGAGACCGGGGTCAAATTCTTTTTCCGAAGCGCCGCTGCCGACCGCCGAAAGCCTCCAGCGCCTCGTCGTAATCCTTCACGGAGAAATCCGGCCAGAGCGTCTGTGGGAACAGGAACTCCGCATAGGCGCACTGATAGAGCAGGAAGTTGCTCAGCCGCATCTCGCCGCTGGTGCGGATCATCAGATCCACGTCCGGCTGCCCGGCGGTGTACAGATAATCCGCCAGCGTCTCCTCGGTGATCTCCTCCGGGCGCAGCTGCCCGTCCCGCGCCAAAAGCGCCAGGCGCTGCGCCGCCCGAACCAACTCCGCCCGTCCGCCGTAGTTCAGCGCGATGTTCAGCTTCAAGCCCGTGTTGCCGCCTGTGCGCTCCTCCGCGGCGATGAGCACCTCCCGCTGCTTTTCCGGCAGGCGGGCCTTGTCACCCAAAATCAGGATACGCACGTTTTTCCTGTCCAACTCATCAATTTCGGAGGCGAAGAAATCCAGGATCAGCTGCATCAGCGCGGCCACCTCCTCCGGCGGCCGGTTCCAGTTTTCCGTGGACAGCGCATAGATCGTCAGCGCGGTAATACCCAGGTCGCTGGTGTGGCGGATAATCTCCCGCAGCGCCTCCACGCCCTGCCGGTGGCCCATCGCCACGTTCAGCTTGTGCTTTCTGGCCCAGCGGCCGTTGCCGTCCATAATAATGGCCACATGATCCGGCAGGCGGCGGAAGTCCTCCCGCGCCTTGGGGCGATAATGGCTGTGCGGCTTGGCGATAACCCCCAGCAGCTTCGTTTTCATCCCTTGCTCCTCCTGAAAAAGACAAATGCGCAAGCCCTCCGAAAAGAACCCGCGCATCCGTCTTGTTCACGTCGTCAGATTATCCTCCAGGAATGCGCTGACCGTCAGCTCGCCCGGGCGCACGCGGATCACGCGCTCCTCGCCGCCCGCTCGCGGTTTACCGGGCGCGCAGGTTCGCACAACCTTCACCGTCTGCCCGTCCGCCCGGAGACAGGCGAGCGCGTCCGTCAGGCGCATCCCCAGCACGTCGCTTGCCTCGCGCATCAGACCTCCATGATCTCCTTTTCCTTGGCGGTGCAGATCGCGTCCACATCCTTGATGGCCTTGTCGGTCAGCTTCTGCGCGTCCTCTTCGGCCTTGTGCTGCTCGTCCTCGGTAATCAGGCTGTCCTTCTTGAGCTTCTTGACCTGCTCGATCGCGTCGCGGCGGATGGCGCGCACGGCGACCTTCGCATCCTCGGCGCCCTTGCGAACCATCTTGGTCAGGTCGCGGCGGCGCTCCTCGTTCAGCTCGGGGAACACCAGGCGAACCACCTTGCCGTCGTTGGTGGGGTTGAGGCCCAGGTCGCTCTTTTGAATCGCCTTCTCAATGGGCGTAATCATCTTCGCCTCCCAGGGGCTGATGATCAGCAGCCGCGCCTCGGGAGAGGAAATGTTGCCCACCTGGTTGATCGGGGTCGGCGTACCGTAATAATCGACGGTGATGCGGTCAAGCAACTGCGGATTGGCTCGGCCGGCGCGCAGGGCCACCATATCCCGCTGATACACAGCGCAGGTCTTCCCCATCTTATCCTTGGCGTTGTCCAGCAGTTCCTTCACGGTCATTGTGATCAGCCTCCTCAACAAAACTCTGATGTTGTCGTTGCTTCTATTGTAAACGTTTTTGGGCCGAATGGCAAGAGCCTTGTGCTTAAAAAGGCGCAAATCCCGCCTTAGCCGCCGGCGCTCTCGGCCTGCGCGTCGGCGCTTGTGCGATCAATGGTATGCTCCGTTTTGACCCAATGGTTCTGCCGGCGGTGCAGGCAAAGCCCGACGATTTGACTGATCACGGCGACGATGGTGCTCGCCACGCAGCTGACGATCATCCGCGGCAGCGTCCGGATATGGAAGGGAATGCGATTATCCACCCAGTCCGCCAGGTAAAAGAGCATGAAATAGCTGTAAAAGAAGATCGCCAGGCCGACGAGCAGCTCCACCAGCGTCCGTTCCCCGCGGGGCAGCGGCGGAAAGCCGGGCAGCAGCAGCACCAGACCGATCACCAGCTGCAACGCGGCGATCACATAAGCCGACAGGCTGTACAGATAGGTGAACGTGCTGACGAACTCCGCGAAGGAGACTTTTCCCTTCGCCAGCGCGTGGAACAGCCGCTTCGTGTTTTTCAGCGCCACATACCAGTGTCCCTGTCCCCAGCGTATCTTCTGCCGGATCGACGCCTTGAGCCGGGTCGGTTTCTCGTCATAAACGCGGGTGCCGTGATTCCACAGGATGCGCCGTCCGTCCAGCGTCGCGTCCACCTGAATTTCGATGTCCTCGGTCAGGGACGAGGTCGTCCAGCCGCCGCGCTCGCGCACATAGGCGGTGGAAATGGCGTAGCCTGTGCCGCCCACGGCGCAGTTCAGCCCCAGCCGGTGCTTGGCCAGCTGGAAAAACCGGTTCGAGACGGTGTAGCTGGTGTAGTAGAACCAGGCGATGTTGCCCTTGCTGTTTTTCGCGCCCAGGTAGCACTGGATCAGGTCGGGCTTACAGCAGCTCAGGTACTGACTGTTGACCTCCCGCAGCATATTGCGGTCAACCAGGTTATCCGCGTCAAAAATCATCAGCAGGTCGTAACGCTCGGCATAGTCGCCGATCTCCTCCAGCGCGCGCTTGAGGGCGAGGGGCTTTCCGGTGGGCGCGTCCGGCCCCTCCGCGGTGTTCACAATCACCCGCGCGCCGAGGGATCGCGCCACCCCGGCGGTATCGTCGTCGCAGTTGTCGGCGATCACATACACGTCGTACAATTCCGGCGGATAGTCCATCTCCTGCAAATTGCGGATCAGGTCGCCTACGACGCGCTCCTCGTTGTGCGCGGGCACCAGAATCAGGAACCTGGACGCGGGGTCGCGATCCTCATAATCCTTCGTTTTTCGCCGGAACCCGAAGCAGGTCAGGTACAGCTGGTAGACCAGCATCACCATGAGCCATCCTCCGAGCAGTGCCGAAATTCCTCTTAAAGTAAATTGAAGCGCAGCCACTTTTGTTCCTCCATTGATCAATTCGTCACGCGCCCAGCGTGCTGCCGCCGATGAACTCCCGCAGCAGCGAAAGCGGCGGAATCTCGTTCAGCAGCACCGGGTCGATATCCGGCAGATAATTGAGCGTCTTGAGCAGCCGACGGGCCATCAGGCCGCAGGGCGCGTCCTCCGGCACCTGCCGCAGCAGGGAAAAAGCAAAGTGGCGCAACACGGGCAGCTCATAATGCAGCGCCGTATTGAACACGCTGTCCGCCTGCTCCTGATAGGGGAAGATCCAGGTTTCCTCGCCCCGGCGGACGCTGGGCCACATGTTCATCGTATCCTCGGGCGTGGTGCCGCGGAACTGATGATCCCGCACGATGCGCCGCAGCAGCCGTACATCCGTGGTGCGGATGCGGTTGTGGTCGTCCAGGTTCAGGCAGGTCAGCGCGCTGACAAACACCCGATGAACCTGCTCGGCAGGCCAGGCGGCAGAGAGCGTCGGGTTCAGGCCATGGATGCCCTCGATGATGACGATTTCCCCGGGCGGCAGCGTTTCCTTCACCCCGCGGGGTTCGCGCTTGCCGGTCACAAAGCTGAAGCGCGGCACCTCGACCGTCTCCCCGGCCAACAGCGCGGTCATGTGGCGCTGGATCAGCGGCACGTCGATGGTATGCAGCCCCTCCAGGTCGACGGAGCCGTCCGCCTCCCTGGGCAGCGCGTCCCGGTCGAGGTAATAATCATCGAGGCTGATTTGCAGCGGATGATGGCCCAGCACCCGCAGATGAATCGCCAGCCGGGCGGCGAAGGTCGTCTTGCCGGAGGAGGACGGCCCCGCGATGAGCACAATCCGCTTGCCGCCGGAAGCGATCCGCTGCGCCAGGCTGCCGATGGCCTGATCGTGCAGCGCCTCGTTGACGCGGATGAACTCCCGCAGCTGTCCCTGCTCGATCATCCGATCCAGGTCGGCGACGTTCACCGCCTGCAAAATCTCGCACCAGGCGGCGGACTGGCTGAAGGCGCGCAGGTGCTTGGGGCGATCCACATAGGGCGCGGGATACGCCGGCGCTTCGCTCCGGGGGAGCTTGAGGACAAAGCCGGGCGCGTGGGGCGTGAGGCCGAACACCCGCACCACGCCGGTGGACGCGGCCATCGCGCCGTAAAAATACTCCCACATTCCGCCGCAGGCGTACATGGTGAAATAGGAGAAGGGACGGCGGCGCAAAAGCGCCACCTTGTCCGGCTGGCCGTCGGCCTCAAAGTAGCGGATGGCCTCCTCCAGCGCCCAGGTTTTCTTCTCAAAGGGCAGGTCGGCGGCGGTGATTTCGCCCATGGTACGGCCGATTTCCCGCACCATTTCGTCGCTGAGGGTCAGGTGCGGCAGGCGCACGAACACACCGTGCCCCACCGAATACTCGATGCGCACCTGCTCGCCGGGATACAGTCGTCTGAGCGCCAGCAGCATCACAAACCGGAGCGACCGCTCGTAAATGCGGTAGCCCTCCTCATCCGCCAGCGTCAGGGGGATCAGCTCGCCCGGCTCGGACACCGCGTCTCCCACTTCCAGCACGCGTCCGCCGCGCCGAGCGGCCAATACGCCGGAATGCCACTGCCCCAGCGCCCGCAGGCATGATTGCACCGTCGCGCCCTCGGGCAGCTCCGCCCAGGCTTCTCCGCAAGTGATCTTCACCGTTTCCTCTCCTTTCGCCCTTCACCATATGCGCGTCGGGCCGGTTTGGCAACGCGCCATGCGTCAGTCCTCAAAGGGCATACTGGTGCGCTCCGCGTTCATCAGCTCTTCCTCGGGATCCGGGAGCGCGCCATGCTCGGCCAGGTAGCGCGCCTGCTTCTCCGCCATTTGCAGCCGCTTGGTATGCACATAGGCCCGGTTGGCCGCCGTCGCCCGAGCGATCGTGACGGTCATCAGGCGCTTGCCGTCGTCCGTGGGGCGGAAGCGCAGCCGGATCAGCAGGCTGCCGTGATGCGGGCAGCTCGACAGACCGATGTACTTGTCCGCGCACTGCTTCACATAGCCCTCCTCCTCCACCTGCGTGCGCTTGCCGCACACGGGGCAGCGGGGCTGAAGCGCCTGCTCGCTTTGCAGCGCCTCGTTGAGGGTCGCGAACGTTTCGCCCTTCTCCTGGCTGCGGTGGTTGGCGTGAATCAGCTGCCGGGGCTGCTGAGGATAGTTCAGCACCGCCGTGGGATCCGGCAGCTTGGCGAACACCAGCGCGGTGTAGTACGCGTCGTGCAGGGCGTTATGGAAGAAGCGGCTCTCGTCAGGCTGAATGTCCAGCATTTCCATCGCGGCCTTCAGCCCCTTGCGCTCCTTGCAGTGATACACGTCGGAAAAGAGGCGCTGGATGTCGCACAAAGGCGGCAATTGTACCGTGCAGCCGAAGAAGTCCATGTTCTGCTTGAGCACGCTCACGTCGTCGCAGCCCCAGGTGAGCAGGGTATAGTCCTCCCCGCACCAGGCGGCGAACTGCTCCATCGCCGGGAGGAAGGTCGGCGCGTCGGCCAGCTCCTCCGCGCCCAGCTGCGTCATGCGGCGGATGCGCGGGTGGATGCGGACGTAGTGCACCGGGCGAATCGGGATGGAGATGCTGTCCGCCACCTCGAAGCGCTCGTTGAGCTTCACCGCGCCGATTTGGATCATCTCAAAGATGAGCCGGTCGCCCACCTCCCGGTAGACATGGCTGTCGTAGGACATGGGCTGATTCCATTCCAGGTCAATGACAATATACTGCATGATGAAAACTCCTCAAGTGAACGCTGCCGCGCCTCGCCCCGCGGCCGCGCCGGTTGACCAGGCGATTTGCAGATTGTAGCCGCCGGTATGCGCGTCCACGTCCAGCACCTCGCCGGCAAAGAACAGCCCGGGCAGCAGCTTCGACGCCATCGTTCCCGGGTTGACCTCGCGCACGGACACCCCGCCGCGGGTCACGACGGCTTCCTCCAGCGGCGAGAGGCGCGACAGGGGCAGCGGCAGCGCCTTCATGGTCGCCCCCAGCGCGGCGCGCTCGGTTCGCGTCACCTGACAGCAGGGCTTTCCGCCGTCCACGCCGCACAGCGTGGGTAACAATACCGCCAAATGCCCCGGCAAAAGCGCGGGCAGCACATTGTCCAATCGGCGGCGCGGAGCCGCCTCCAACTCCCGCTGAAGCCGCGCATCAAGCTGTTCCGCCGTCAGGCCGGGTTTCAGGTCAAGCTCCGCCCGCGCCTTCGCCCAGTCATCCGGCAGGTGACAGCTCAGCGTCAGCGTCAGCGGGCCGGAAATGCCGGTGTGGGTAAACAGCATCTCGCCCAGCTCCTGCCAGAGCACCCGCTTGCCCTGCCGGAGCGTCATCGTCACGTTGCGCAGCGACAACCCTGCTAGACTGCGGGGCCATTCCGCGTCCGTCTCGATCGCCGAGAGCACGCCGCGCTGGGGCACAATCGTGTGCCCGACCGACGCGGCCAGCGCGTACCCGTCGCCGTCGGAGCCGGTCATGGGGTAGCTGCGCCCGCCGGTAGCGAGGATCACCGCGTCCGCCGGGAGCGTCTCGCCGCTTTCCAGCGTCACGCCGCAGATCCGGCCGTCCCGCGCGTCCAGCGCGCGCACCCGGGCGTTCAGCCGAACGGCCACGCCGCTCTCCCGCAACAGCCGCGCCAGCGTCCGCGTGACGTCGCTGGCCTTTTGGGACGCGGGAAACACCCGTCTGCCGCGCTCGACCACCACCGGGCAGCCGTTCTGCTCCAGCAGCGCCATCATATCCTGGGGCATAAAAGCCGACAGGGCGCTGTAAAGGAACCGCGGATTGCGGGGCACCTGCTGCAAAAACTCGTCCAGCGTGCAGTCGTTGGTGACGTTGCAGCGGCCTTTGCCGGTGATGTACACCTTTTTGCCCAGCTTTTCGTTGCGCTCCAGCAGCGTGACGCGCGCGCCGCCCCGCGCGGCGAAGATCGCCGCCATCATGCCGCCCGCGCCGCCGCCCACCACAATGACCTCACGCATGGCGGCCCTCCTCCAGGTAGACCTCGTAGGTGTCCCAGATCGTTTCCAGCGTGCGCAGGTGCTCGCTGAGCGCTTCCTTGCGCCTCAGCCCCAGCGCCACCAGCAGCGCGTTGATCACCGACAGCGGCGCGGCCAGCGAGTCCACAAAGGAGGCCATGTCCGTGCGGGCGGTGAGCGTCGCGTCCGCGATGTCGGACAGCGGCGACATGGGGCCGTCGCTGATGGCCACCACCTGCGCGCCGCAGCGCTTGGCGAAGCGCATCGCCTCCAGCGTGCGGGTGGAATAGCGGGGAAAGCTGATGCCCACGAGCACGTCGTCCCTGGACAGGCGGGAAATTTCCTCAAACACGTCCGTCGCGCCGCTGGACACCAGGTGCACGTCGTCAAAAATGTAGTTCAGATAGTATCCCATGAACTGCGCCAGGGGCGCGGCGGAGCGCAGGCCCATGACATAGATCGCCTTGGCGGAAAGCAACCGCGCAACCACGTCCTCAAAGACGGCGTTCGTCATCTGCTCCAGGGTGGCGCGCAGGTTCTGCATATCGCTCTTGAGCACGGTCGCCAGCGCCTGGCCGGGGTCGATCTCCGACGCCATTTCAAAGCGCTGGTTCGTCGTCAGGCGGTGGCTGACCAGCTCTTGCAGCGCGCGCTGCATCTGCGGATAGCCCTCATACCCCATCGCCCCGGCGAAGCGCACCACCGTCGATTCGCTCACGCCCACGCACTCGCCCAGCCGACTTGCGGTCATGAACACCGCCTTGTCATAATGCTCGACGATGTACTGGGCGATTCGCCGCTGACCCTTGCTCAGCCGCTTGCCGGAATGGTTCAGCCGGTCGATCATGTTCTCCATTTCCTGCATCATCGTTCCTCTTTTACAAAGCAGATTGGGGCGCGGCCCGCGTCTGCGCCTACGCATGAAAAAAGGGCACCGCCCCATTATACGGGAGGACGCCCTTTTTTGCAAGAGAAATCACCAAAAGCTGCATTCTTTCCGATTTTCGCGATCAATCGCGCAGTTTTTCCGTCAGCTCGGCAATGGAGGTCATCAGCTCCTCCCGGCTGTCATTGTTGACCACAAAGAACTCGTCGGTCACGGTGCGGTCGTTCAGCAGGCCGGGGATGGCGTAGTTCACGCCGGCGTTGTAGGCGTCCCAATGCTGAATCTTCCAGGTGTCGCGGTCGCTGTTGCGCTGGAGCATCCGCTGATGCACCACCTCCGGATCCGTCTTGACCCACACCACGGTCAGGATCGCGCCCTTGCGCTGGAGCCTGGCGCGCAGCCCGCGCATATACTCGGCGTTGCGCACCTCGCGGGTAAAGGGCGCGTTGATCAGGCACCGGTCGGCATAATCGAGGGATTCCAGCGCCAGGTCAACGATCGC
The DNA here is from genome assembly GCA_964600835.1 of uncultured Oscillospiraceae bacterium. GTDB lineage: Bacteria > Bacillota > Clostridia > Christensenellales > Aristaeellaceae > UBA11524. The sequence continues at coordinate 4,643 of CAZRLM010000030.1, read as the reverse complement.
GTCATACTCGTAATTGCGGATGTTCTCCTCAAAGAAAGGAGAAGAACGATTATACTCCTCGCGCGCCACCGCAAAAATCTGCTTGGACAGCACGATCAGCGTATCCTTATCCAAATACACAATGGGATTGAGCTTCTTGGCCAGCTCCCGGGAGACGTAGGTCTTGCCGCAGGCCGGGGGCGAGGTAACAAGCATCAGCCGTTTCATGTCCGATCGAAACCACCTGTTCTTTTGCAGGAATAAGCTCCTGCGTATCGCACGCAGGGCCAGTTTTCATTATACAGGCGACGCCGCATCCCGTCAATAGCTTTTCGCAGATTCTCTCCCGCGATTCTTCCCCGGCGCAGGCGGCAAAAGACAACCATGCATAAAAAACACCGGCCTTCTGATGAAAGCCGGTGTTTTGTGAAGCACCTCCGATGGGATTCGAACCCATGTTTCAGCCTTGAGAGGGCCGCGTCCTAGGCCTCTAGACAACGGAGGCACAAGCTGGGGAACTAGGATTCGAACCTAGACAATACGAGTCAGAGTCGTAGGTGCTGCCGTTACACCATTCCCCAATGCCTTGCAGTTTTCTCAACTGCGAGAGCTATTATAACAAAGAATCCGAATGCTGTCAACCCCGTTTTTAGAAAAAAATGATTTTTTGCGAAAAAAGCGGCCGAAGCCGCCTTTTATCTCGCGTATACGCCCGTCGTGACCTCGGTGATGTAGGCCTGCTGGTGCGGCAGCGCCGGATCGCGCCGGGCGATGTCCGCCGCGGCCTCGTTGTCGTACGGGACGGACAGCACGCTCACCGTCAGCGGCGCGGGGGACGGCTGGTTCATTTCGCCCTCCAGCAGCAGCGCGTGCGCGCGGGGTACGCCCAGGCTGTTGCCCACGCTGCCCGTGTTCATGATGTATCCCTCGTTCAGCGTGCGGAAGAAGGGCCGGTGGCTGTCGGCGAAGATCACCCCGCCGAACACGCCCGTCTCCGTCCGGAAGGCCGCGGCCAGCTTCTCCTTCGGATCCTGCGCGACCATCAGCTCCGTCACCGGGCGGCCGTGGAACAGCCGGAAGCGCACGCCGCTGATCGTCCGCTCCGCCTCCCGGGGCAGCGAATTCAGCCAGGCCATCCGCTCCGCGCCCAGCTGGTTCCAGAAGTAGTCGTCCGCCGGAAACTCCCGGCCGCCGATGCCGTAATCCCAGTTGCCGCCCACGCACAGCGTGCAGTTGGCCCGCACCCAGTCGCAGGTTTCCGCGTTGCTCGGCCCCTTGCCCACCGCGTCGCCCAGGAACCAGATCTCCTCCGGCGCGGCGCGGTCAAGCGCCGCCTCCATCGCCCGGGTCGCGGGCAGGTTGCCGTGCAGGTCGGCTACCAGCGCAATCTTCATCGGCGTTTTCCTCCTTCATCCGTCGGCGGACTTATTCCGGGTAGACCATCGTTTCCGGCGTGCACCGGGCCAGCACCGCCGCATAGGACGCCGCCTCCGCCCGCGCGCCGGGCAGGTCGTGCTCCAGATAGTTGCCGCACTCCCGGCGCTTCGCCCCGGGAATTTCCCCCTCGAAGCCCGCCGCGAAGGCGAACGCGTCCCGCATGAGGGCGATGGCGTCCGCGCGGCTCACACTGTCCCGCAGGATCAGGTAGAAGCCCGTCCGGCAGCCCATGGGGCCGAAGTAAACCACCTCGTCCGACCGCTCGGAGGAGCGGACAAAGGTCGCGATCAGATGCTCGAGGGTGTGCATCGCGCCCTGCGCCAGATAGTCGCCCGCGTTGGGCGTTTTGAGCCGCAGGTCGTAGGTCACGTCCTCCCCGTCGATCCGGGAGACGTACATCCCGGGGGTCAAAGCGTCGTGGTTGATGGTAAACGAAGCGATCTTGCGCAGCATTGAGCTGTTCTCCTTTCGCGCCCGGTCAGGCGAGGTTGTCTCCCGCAGAACGCAGCCGATTGGCCAGCCGACGGGTCACGCGGAAATAGCACGGAATCAGGAACGCGTCCGCAAAAAGCCAGGCGACCGGGTTGGCCCAGCAGGCCGCGTCAAAGCCAAACAGAGGCACCAGAGCGACGGCAACCAGCGTTCTGGCGACCATTTCCGCCACGCCCGCAAACATGGCCAAGCGGGTATAGCCGATGCCCTGAATGGAAAAGCGCACGATGTTCACAAACAGCAGCGGCACATAGAGCGACGCGTTGACGGACAGGTACTGCTGCGCCAACGCAATGACGTCCGCGTCGGTACTGACGTCCACAAACAGGCCGATCAGCGCCCGGCCCCAGAGCAGAATCACGCCGAAGGCCGCCAGGCAGTACACGGAGCCGACAATGCTCGCGGCCTTGAGGCCCTGGTGCACCCGGTCGACCCGGCCCGCGCCGATGTTCTGCCCGGCAAAGGTCGCCATGGTGGCCGCCAGCGCGTCAATCACGCAGCAGAAGAACATACTGACCTTGCCGCCCGCCGTCACCGCCGCCACCGCGACGGTGCCCAGGCCGTTCACCGCCGTCTGCATGATCACGGAACCAATCGCCGTGATGGAGTATTGCAGCCCCATCGGCACGCCCATGCCGACCAGCCGCTTCACCAGCTGCGGACGGAAGCGCCGGTCGTCCGCCGTCATGCGCAGAATGGGGAAGCGCTTGACCATCACGATCACGCAGCCCACGCCGGACACCAGCTGGCTGATCACCGTCGCCACCGCCGCGCCCCGCACGCCCATTCCGAGCACCAGGATGCACACCAGATCCAGCACGATATTCACCAGCGACGCAATCGCCAGGAACACAACAGGCGTCTTGCTGTCCCCCAGCGAGCGCAGGATACCGCTGGACAGGTTGTAGAGCACGGTAATCGGAATCGCGGCAAAGATGAGCTGAATGTAGCTCACCGCGTCCTCGAGGATGTCCTCCGGGGTGTCCATCCAGCGTAGCAGCGTCGGGCAGGCCAAGGCTGTGACCACCGCCATCAGCACGCTCAGGACGGCGCCCACATAGACCGAGTTCGCGACAAAGCGCCGCAGCTCCGTCTCGTCCTTCGCGCCGAACGCCTGCGCGATCGGAATGGCAAAGCCGGAACACACGCCCATGCAGAAGCCCAGAATCAGAAAATTGATTGAACCGGTGGAGCCGACCGCCGCCAGCTTCGCCGCGCCCAGATATTTGCCGACAATCGCCGTATCGACAAAGCTGTACAGCTGCTGGAACAGGAAACCGAACAGAAGCGGCAGGGCAAACCCGATCACCAGCTTCAACGGCGACCCGACCGTCAAATCCTTTGTGGCAGCACGCGCCATGCGCAGCGCCTCCTTCCCTCCCTCAGGAGCGGCCCGTCCGTCGTGGGCGGGTTTCCGTAAGTATATAGCACAACGGCTCCTGTTTGGCAAGCAGGAAAATTCGGTTGATTTTTGACGGTTTTTCTTACTTCTGCGACAGGTTCAGCAGCCCGTCCACCAGCTCGATCGCCTCGGTGAGGCGCTGGTTGTAGTCGCCGCTGACGACCACCGTTTTGCCGCCGAAGCCGAACTCCTGATACATCCGCATCAGCCGGTCGTTGAGCGCCTCCCGCCGCGCCTGATCGCCGTTGAGGCGCTGCCCGTCGCTCACCCAGCGCACGTCTGGGGTCAGGTAAAGCAGCACGTCGTACCGGTTCGGGTCGATGTACGCCTCGACGAGCCGATTGCGGTGGCCCATGTACAGCTCGCTATAATAATTGGTAACGACCGCGTCCGTATCGAAGAAACAGACCTTGTTGGCGTTGCGCATCGCCTGATAGTCCTGCTCGGCCTGCAAATACGCCATCCGGCCGAAGTCCTCGTCGGTGTAGATGGTTTCGTCGCCGCCCAGGTACTTTTCGGCATAGTAGCGGCCCACCTCCTCCGACCAGGAGGTGTTGTACAGCTTGGCCAGGCATTTGGTCAGCGTCGTCTTGCCGCAGGACTCCGTGCCCGCGATCAGCACCTTCTTGGCAAAGAAGGGGCGCGCCGGGCCGAGAATATAGTGCCAGTTGTTGAGGATGTCCCGCCGAATCTCCGTCGCGGAGATCGGATACCGGCTGCGCGTGGGATCGAACAGCTCAATCGCGCTCTCGGGGAAGTAGCTCTTCAGCGTGTTCTCGTACTCCCGGTCGCCCACGAAAAACGCGTCGATCCGCTCCGGCACCACCTCCCGCATCCGCGCCGCCCAGGCGGGCCAGCCGTCCGGATACTCGGGGATGTCCGTCTCGTCCAGCACGCGCACGTTGATATGCGCCATGTCCTGCACCTGCTGGCCGATCCACTGCTTGCGCAGCTGATAGGTGATCACCGGCAGCCCGGCTTCCCGGCAGATCTTCTCCGTCTGCCGCTTATTGTCGGAAATCACGACGATCAACCGCTCGCACTTGGTGGACGCAACCATCATCTGATACAGATGGCCACGGTGCGGCGGGCAGAAGCGTCCGAAATATACGCCCGTTTGATACATGGCCGGTTCCCCTTTCCCGCCTCCGCCGGGAGGCAGGGATAGCATATCACGTCCGCGGGGAAAAAACAAGAGGCGTTCTCCCGCCCAAACCACAGACAGGTGCGGGAAATGCCAGTTTGAAGGAGCGCAGAAACAAGCAGCTTGTTTTCCAAACGCCGTTTATGCGGCGCGTCCAGAACGCGCCGCTCGCAAAACGTTGGGCACCCC
>CAZRLM010000029.1:0-22488 GCA_964600835.1 uncultured Oscillospiraceae bacterium | reverse complement strand
AGATGATCCGCTCCGCCCCGCGGGGGCCGGAGACATAGTTGCAGTCCGCCTCGTAATATTGCCGTCCGTCGGACTTGGGCAGCAGCCCCTCATAGTTCCCGAACCGGTCGCCGCCGATGGACTTTCCGGGGGCCACGTCACTGACGTAATTCATCGCGCTGTCCCAGCCCAGCGCACGGGCCTCTGCCTTGGTGATGAAGTTGTCCGGCAGCTCGCCGTGGGCAAAGAGATAGTCCGCGATGGCCTGCGGCTCGATGAGCGCGGCGGCCTGTGTCGCCTCCGCGGCGGCGGGCGCGGCGGTCGGCGCGGCGGGCTGATCGCCGGGGAGCAGGCCGGTCACCGAGCCGATGAGCAGCAGCACCACCGCCAGCGCGGAGACGAGAAGCGTTTTCAATGGCTTGGCGTTCTTTTTTGTGGTCATGGCTGATTTCGTTCCTTTCCTGTGGGGAGCGGCGCGTCAAACGCTCGCTTTTCCACCCTATTATACCAGCGGGGCGGGCCTTGCGCAAGGGAGGACGGCGCGCGCTGCGCAAGAAACTCGCCCGCGGCACTTGACAGACGGGACGAATGCCGTTACAATAAATAACGATCGGCCGAATGCGCGCCTCCCGTCGGGAGGCCGCGGAACGCTGTTTTTCGATAGAAATCCCTGGTTTGTGCACACGACGGTCTTTTTTCGCCGGATGAGACGGAGAGAGCGTCGTTTCTCGGCGGCTGCGGCGCGTCCGTGGCCGGCCGCATAGGAATTGCGTATCAAAGGCGCGGGATATTGTCCCGCCCCAGCTGAAGCGGCGGAAGCGGGCTGCTTTCGCGCGCGCAGACCGTGGTTTTTGTGGGGCTCGGGCGGCTGCCATGGCGCCGTCGGCGGTGGACGGATCATTTCCGGGATGAATTGAAACACGGCGTTTCGGCTGTGCGGAGAGCTTCCGCACGGTTTTTTGCCGTTCTTTGGCATCAAGCCTTCCCATGGATATTGAGACTTTGAAAAAGAAGGAGGGGAAATCGGTTTGTCACCCATTGTATGGATTTTGCTGATCCTGTTGGCCGCCGGCGCGGGCATCGTCGGCGGATACCTGTACCGCAAGAGCGCGATTGAGCAGAAAATCGGCCGCAGCGAGGAGCTGGCCAAGCACCTGTACGACGACGCGGTTCGCAAGGCGGACGAGTACAAGAAGGAAAAGGTTCTGGAGGCCAAGGAGGAAATCCTCAAGGCCAAGGCGGAAAACGACCGCGAAAAGGCGGAGAACGATCGCGAAATGCGCGAGCGCCGCGCCGAGGTGCAGCGCTCCGAGCGCCGACTGATCCAGCGCGAGGAAACGCTGGACAAGAAGGCCGACAACATGGAGGCCCGCGAGAACAGCCTGAACAAGAAGGCGGAGGAGATCCAGCGCCTTCAGGACGAGGCGGAGGAAATGCACGCCCGTCAGGCCACCGAGCTGGAGCGCATCGGCGCGATGACCCAGGACGAGGCCAAGCAGATCATCATCGAGCGCGTGCAGAAGGAAGCCTTCCATGACGCGGCCGCCATGGTGAGGGACATTGAGAGCCGCGCCAAGGAAGAGGGCGAAAAGAAGGCCCGCAATATCATCGCCCTGGCGATTCAAAAGTGCGCCGCCGATCATGTGGCCGAGTCCACCGTGTCCGTCATCAACCTCCCCAACGACGAAATGAAGGGCCGCATCATCGGCCGCGAGGGCCGCAACATCCGCGCGCTCGAGACCGCGACCGGCGTCGACCTGATCATTGACGACACCCCCGAGGCGGTGATTGTGTCCGCCTTCGACCCCGTGCGGCGCGAGATCGCCCGCATCGCGGTGGAAAAGCTCATCATGGACGGGCGGATTCATCCCGCGCGCATCGAGGAAATGGTCGACAAGGCCCGCAAGGAGGTCGAAAACCAGATCCGCGAGGCTGGCGAGAACGCCGTGTTCGAGACGAACCAGCACGGGCTGCATCATGAGCTGGTCAAGCTGCTGGGCCGCCTCAAGTACCGTACCAGCTACGGGCAGAATGTGCTGAAGCATTCCATCGAGGTCAGCCACCTGGCGGGCATGATGGCCGCCGAGCTGGGCGCGGACGTCCAGCTTGCCAAGCGCGCCGGTCTGCTGCATGACATCGGCAAGGCGGTCGACCACGAGGCCGAGGGTACCCACGTCACTCTGGGCGCGGAGCTGGCCCGCAAGTATCATGAAAGCCCCGACGTGGTGCACGCTATCCTGGCCCACCACAACGACGTCGAGCCGCAGACGGTGGAAGCCGTGCTCGTGCAGGCGGCGGACGCGATCTCCGCGGCTCGTCCCGGCGCGCGCCGCGAGAGCCTCGAGAACTACATCAAGCGCCTGGAAAAGCTGGAGGAAATCGCCAACAGCTTCGACGGCGTGGAGAAGTGCTACGCCATCCAGTCCGGCCGCGAGGTGCGCATTATGGTCAAGCCGGACGACGTGACCGACGAGGGCACGAAGATTCTGGCGAAGGAGATCGCCAAGCGGATCGAAAAGGAAATGGAGTATCCGGGCCAGATTCGCGTCAACGTCATTCGCGAGACGCGCTCCACGGAATACGCCAAATAACGCCGAAAAATCCGGCATATCAAAAAAGTGGCTGCGGCCACTTTTTTGAATTCCTTTACGGCGCGGTAGAATGAACGCCCCAGAGCGCCGAGCCGGCCTCATCCAGCAGGGAGAAGCAGGTGACCCACTGACCTTGCTCCGCGTCGCAGGCCGTGTGCACCACGCCGCGCAGCGTCCGGCCGTCCACGGTCAGCGCCAGGTTCACGCCGTCCTCGCACGTCCAGCGGCCCGTCATCGCGCCGGAAACGACGCCGTCCGCCGTCAGCGTGACGCTTACGGAGACGTGCTCCTTCGGATTGATGTCATGTCCGTGATCCACAACCTTGTACAGCCCGGGAATCTGCGCCCTTTCCACGGGCCGCGGCATTTCCCCCGCGTAGCGCAGCGGAGAAACCACCGGCCAGCCCGCGTCGTTCATGTACATCTCGTGCACTCGAACCGAAAACCGCTCGCCCGCGTTGGCAAAGCGCGTGTGGAACAGGATGAAATACCGGCCGGTCTCCGGGTCGTAATACGCGGAGTTGTGCCCCGGACTGCGATACGCGGTGCTCCGCCGGTTCTTTTCGCCCTCGGTGGGTAAAAACTGGTAGCCGCCCATCAGCTTTACGCCGTACATCTCGTAGTCGGGGTCGTGGAAGAAGGTGCCGTTCGCGCCGCCGCAGCGGATCATGTCGTTGCCCTGCGCGTCCTCATAGGGGCCGTCAGGGTTTCTGGAGCGGCACACGCGGATGTTATAGCCGTCGTTGGCGTTCAGGCCGCCGAAGGAAAGGAACAGATAGTAATACTCGGTATCCGGGCTGTACAGGATATACGGCCCCTCAATCCGCGCGTGGTTTTTGCCCAGCAGCTTGACGCCGTACTTCGGCTGTCCTTCCAGCGGGAAGCCGGTTTCGGGGTTCATTTCCAGAATGAAGATGCCGCCCGAGTAGGAGCCGTACACCATCCAAAGCCTGTTTTCCCGGTCAAAGAAAACGCAGGGGTCGATGACGTTGGGGTAGTAGGTTGCGTCGTAGCCGGGCTGGCCCGACGTCAGAAAAACGCCCAGGTTGGTATACGGGCCTTCCGGCCTGTCGCTCACGGCAAGCCCCAGCGCGCTCAGCGGCGAGGAGCCTTCGCAGGCGCAGTAATACAGATAGTAGCGCCCGTCCGCCAGCTGAACCACGTCGGGCGCCCAGAAGGTGGTGGTTTTGGCGTAGGTCAACGCCTCCTGCATCTCCGTCTGCACCTGCCTGACCAGCTTGCACTGGGAATTGGTCGGGCCGTAGGAGATCATCTTCCAGGACATGAAATCCTGCGTTTTGGCGGCGGTCATGTGACTGCCGTAAATGTAGAACCAGCCGTCGTCCGCCCGGATGACCGACGGGTCGTGCACGGATACGTCCTTGTATGTGGGGATGGGCAGCATGGCGTTTTCCTCCGTCCGAGCCATGGAAGGCAGACAAAGCAGCAGACACAGCCCCAGGCAGACGATCGACCTTTTCATAGCCAGTCCTCCTTTTGCGCTTGCTTGCGCTATTGCTTTTTTACGCCTCGTCGGCTCCTTGTTCATTTACTGATGATATACCACAATGGACGGCCGTTGTCTACCCTTTTCCCGGAAATCAGCGTTTTTTCAATCATCGGCTGTTCCCCTTGCAATTCGGGGAAAAGCTGGTATAATAAAAGAAAAACGAAAGGATGTTCGTATAATGCGTTGCAGCTGCAAGGAGTGCGGAACCTACATGGTGCAGGCGGAAAGCGACCGCCTGGGATGCGTGTGCCCGGAGTGCGGCTACCGGTGCAGCGACTGCCTGGGCACCAACACGGTGGTCAGCCGGGAGGCGCTGGCGTCGCTGGCCTTCGACCCGCGCTTTTCACCCGAGGCGGTGATGGAGACCTTTACCCCGGAGGCGGAGGAGGAGGACACGCAGGGCTGGTATTCCAAATAACAGGACGGCAGGGGAGGCGGGCGCATGGCGGAGCGGGTGATTCTTCACTGTGACTGCAACAATTACTTTGCGTCCGTCGAGCTGCTCACCCGGCCTGAATTGAAGGACAAGCCAGTGGCGGTGGCGGGCGATCCGGAAGGGCGGCACGGCATTATCCTGGCGAAGAACATGGTCGCCAAGGGCTACGGCGTGCGCACCGCGGAGACGATCTGGCAGGCGCGGCAGAAGTGCCCGGGGCTGATCCTGCTGCCGCCGCACATGGCGCGCTATCGGGAGCTGAGCCGCAAAATCAACGCAATCTATCTGGACGTGACCGACCAGGTGGAGGCGTTTTCCATCGACGAGAGCTGGCTGGACGTGACCGGCTCCCGGCTGCTGTTCGGCGACGGGGCGACCATCGCCGACGCGCTGCGCCGCCGGGTGCGGGAGGAGATCGGCGTGACGATCTCCGTGGGCGTGAGCGACAACAAGACCTGGGCGAAGATGGGCAGCGACTACAAAAAGCCGGACGCGACGACGGTGATCACTCGGGAAAACGTGGGGCAGGTGCTGTATCCCCTGCCGGTGGAGGACTTGCTGTTTGTGGGCCGGGCCGCGGCGGAAGCGCTGCGCCGGCACGGGATCACGACCATCGGCGCGCTGGCGGCCTGCCGGGAGGAGACGCTGACGCGGCTGATGGGCAAGCAGGGCGCGGGGCTGTGGCGGATGGCCAACGGCCTCGACGACAGCCCCGTCCGCCGCTGGGGCGAGCGGGAGCCGGTCAAGAGCGTGGGCAACAGCACGACCTTTGCCCACGACCTGGTGGGCCGGGAGGCGTGCCGCGCCGGATTGATGCCCCTGTGCGACAGCGTGGGCGGACGGCTGCGGGCGCAGGGGCTGCGCTGCCGCACGGTGACGCTGCAAATCAAGGACCCGCAGCTGAAGGTGATCTCCCGGCAGAAAACGCTGCCGGTGCCCACCGGATTGACGCGGCAGATTTTCCGCGCCGCCTGCGAGCTGTTAGAGGAAAGCTGGCCGGAGCGCGCGCCGGTGCGGCTGATGGCCGTGACGGCGGGCGGACTGTCCGCATCCGGCGAGGACGTCGCCGCGCAGCTGTCCTTCCTCGCGCCCGTCGCGGCGGACGATCCGCGCCAGGTCAGCCTCGAAATGGCGGTCGACCGCGTGCGCGCCCGCTTCGGGCAGGAAATCGTCCGCCCGGGCACGGAAAAGGTGGAGTAGCGCATTTTCCCCCGATGCTGAAAAGAAAACAAGTATATTCTGCCGGAGCGCGGCATATACTGTTGTCATCACAGCAAAGGGGGTTTTTCAATGATGGATACCGTATCGCTGCTGCTGGTGATCATCGGCGCAATCAATTGGCTGCTTGTGGGCATTTTCCAGTTCGATCTGGTGGCGTGGCTGTTCGGCGGCCAGGGCGCGGTCATCAGCCGCGTGCTGTACACGATCATCGGCGCGGCGGGCCTGTGGTGCATTTCCCTGCTTTTCCGCGATCGCAACAAGGCGTGACCGGTTGACAGCGCGGGAAAAAACGGTACAATAGAAGCAGCGATTTTCCGATTACAAGGAGGATTTCTGCGATGACGTTTGACGCTGTGGGCATTTCGCCCGCCAATTTGCTGCTTCCCCGGGAGGACGTGAACCCGACGCTGTGGGCCTGTCTGGCCTGCGATCAGTACACCTCGCAGCCCGAATACTGGGCTGAGGCGGCGCTGGAGGTCGGCAACGCGCCGTCCACCCTGCATATGATGCTGCCCGAGTGTAACCTTGCTTCCGCCGCGGTCCGGACGCCCGCCATTCATCAAACGATGCGGACGTATCTGGACGGCGGCCTTTTGCGTGAGGCGGTGCGGGACGGCTTTGTGCTCGTCGAGCGCGGGACGCGCAGCGGCGAGCGGGTCGGCCTGGTGTGCGACGTCGACCTGGAGCAGTACGACGCGTCGCCCGAGGCGAACGCGCCGGTTCGCCCCACGGAGGAGACGATCGCGGAGCGGCTGCCCGCGCGCATGGCGCTTCGCCAGGGCGCGCTGCTGGAGATGAGCCACGTCCTGCTGCTGATGGACGACGTGATGCACTCGGTGGTGGAGCCGCTCCACGCGCGTCGGCGCGAGCTGCGCCCGCTCTACGATTTCCCGCTGATGAAAAACGGCGGTCACCTGCGGGGCTGGGCGGTGGACAGCGAGGCGGACAAGGCGGCGGTGCTGGCGGCGCTGACCGCGCTCAAAAGCCGCCTGCCGGAGGGCGCGCCGCTGCTCGTCGTGGGAGACGGCAACCATTCGCTGACCGCGGCCAAGGCGTACTGGGAGGCGTGCAAGCGCGGTCTGAGCGCAGCGCAGCGGGCGACGCATCCGGCCCGCTGGGCGCTGTGCGAGATCGAGAACATTCATGACGACGCGCTGACCTTCGCGCCGATTCACCGGCTGCTGACCGGCGTGGACGGCGCGGCGGTGATGGCGGACTGGACGTACTACTGCGACCAGCGTCACATGGATCTCTCCGAGGTAACCGATCCCGGCGACCAGGAGCAGACCATGCGCGTGATCTACGGCGGCAACGAGGCGGTGGCTGCGGTCAGCCATCCGGACGGCGCGATCGCCGCGCAAACGCTGGAGCGCTATTTCGACGACTTCCTGCGCCGCCATCCGGAGGCCCGGCTGGACTACATCCACGGCGAGGAGGCGCTGCGCGCGCTGTGTCAGGGCACGGACGCGATCGGCTTCCTGATGCCGGAGATGGACAAGTCGCGCTTTTTCGACACGGTTCGCCGTCTGCGCGTTATGCCGCGCAAGACGTTCTCCCTGGGCGGCGCGGACGAAAAACGGTTCTATATGGAATGCAGACGACTGACGGAATAACGAACGCAATCCCATTTCAAGCGGCTTCGGCCGCTTTTTTGGTCGAAAAACGGCAGAAATGGCCGAAGATTTACAACTCGTCCCCCTCCTGACTTGACAGAAAGGGCCTTTCACGAGTAAAATAGGATTGATTTCCTGTATCCATACGGATTCAGGCTTCAGGCCTGCCCCGGGCAGCGCAAGCGCGCCGGGCGCGGAAGGAGGATGGGCGGTTTTTCCGCCTGAACAATGCGATGAAACGACGGATTCTTGTTTGCCTGCTGGCGGCGCTGCTGCTGGTGCTGGGCGTAGCCTCGGTCGCCTCGGCGGAAACGGCTTCGCTCAAATTTGCCATGGAGCTGAGCGACTCCAAGTTTACCGGCCCGAAGGAGATCACGATCTCCATCAAAATCACCAACGCCGGAGAGACGGATATGCCCGGCCCCGTGACGCTGTACGATCCCAGCGGCAAGCAGGTGGAGGAGTTCGGCGCGCCCGTGCTGGCCGCCGGCGCGGAAGCCACCTGGTCCGGCAAGTGGAGCGTGACGCAAAGCCAGCTGGACGCGGGCAAGATCACCTTCAAAATCCGCTACGCGCTTTACAGCGACGACGGCGAGCTGGTGAACAAGGAGAAGGCATTCTCCCGCGCCATCTCCTATGCCGGGGAGGAACCGGCGGTGGAGGTGCGGCGCACCATCGCGCCCACCACGGCCCGCAAGGGGCAGGAGGTGTCCGTCACCTACGAGGTGGCCAACACCGGCAACGTGGAAGTGACGGACGTTACCATCAAGGAAAACAACGCCGTGTCCACCAAGAGCGGCAAGATCGACAGCATCCCCGCCGGTGAAAAAAGGACGTATACCTTCACCGTGAAAATGGGCACGAAGAATATCACCAGCGCCGCCACCGTGACCTACAAGGCCGGCGGCAAGAGCTATACCGTGAAAAAGGAAAGCGCCTCCATCAAGTACGGCGAGGTCAAGCTCTCAGCGACGCTCAAGGCGGACAAAAAGGGCGGCGTGCCGGGCGATACCGTCAAGCTGACGCTGACGCTCAAGAACACCGGCAAGGTGGACTACCACAACGTCTCCGTGACGGACGCGACGCTGGGCGAGGTGTTCGCCTCCCAGAGCGTGGCGGCAGGCAAAACCCTCGAGCTGACCAAGGATCTGACGATCACCGACTCGATGGATCTCGTCTTTAACGTCAAGGGCGAGGATAGCACCGGCGGCTCGGTGGAAACGGCCACCTCGCTTTTGCGCCTGACCGCGATCAGCGCGGACAAGAAGCTCGACCTGGCCGTCGAGGCCGAGGCCGACCGGGAGGTCGTGTACGAGCTGCCCGGCACGGTCAAGTTCCACGTCCGCGTGACGAACAACGGCGGCTCCGATGTTGAGAACGTGACGGTTTCCGCTTCCGGCGTGTCGCTGTACACCTTCCCGAAGATTCTCGCCGGGGAAACGCGGGAGTTCACCCGGGATGTGAGCATCTCCATGGCCGGCCAGTACCGCTTCGACGCGCAGGCCCGGAATCAGCTGGAGGAAACGGAAACCTTCCAGAGCAACGTGATTCGGGTGGACTACGAGGCTCCGACGGCTGCGCCGACCGAGGCACCCCTGATCACCCCGCCGCGGCCCGAATACGAGGACATTCCTACCGACGACGGCCTGCCCGCTTATGTGAGCACGGCGCAGGGCGTGATCAACGCGCTGTACTGGGTGTTCCTGGTGCTGGCCGTGGCCGCGATGGCGCTGCTGATCGTGGGCGTGGTTCGCCGGGTGCAGATTCGCCAGGCGTCGAAGGATCACGATCATCTGGACGGCGGCTCCTACCGCGTGTATACCGAGCCTGCCGAGCATGACGTTATCCCGAACGTGGAGGTCGAGGAAGATGTGACGCGGCCCATCGGCGAGGATCGCGAAGCGCCTGACCTGCCGGAAATGGACGCGAAGGACGCGGAGATTCCCGAGGACGGCCAGCTGATGGAGGAAACGCTGCGCAAGCTGTATCCGCGCACCGGCGAGTCGCTGACCATCGACCCGACGCTGACGGTGGAGGGCGAGGACGCGCCCGAGACGGAACCGTCCGAGGAAGCGAAGCCCGAGGCCGAGGCAGAGGGTGAGCCGAGCAGCGAAGGTACGCATCGCCGCCGTCGCAGCGCGCGGTACGATCAATAAACCATGAAACAGGGAGGCCCTGCCGCAGCGGAATGTGGCAGGGTCTCAGGCTGTCAAAAAACTCCTTGGGAGGTGTCGGAGGGCCCGCAGGCCCTCTGACTTCCAATCGTATCCGCCGGGTTTCCCGGTGGAGCGGGTCGTTTTTTTGCCTCCGGCGAAAAAATACCTTACATTTTTTGCGGCCGTCAGCTTCAGCTGACAGCAAAAAATGCAAAACCTTTTTTGACACGCGGAGGCCCTGTCGCAGCGGAATGTGGCAGGGCCTTCTATGAAGCCTGCGGGCTTGTGCACCGCGGAAGGAGACGAGGAACGTGAAATCGGTGCTGGCGCTGCTGAAGGAAGGCCAGTTTGTGTCGGGCGAGGTGATCAGCCGGGCGCTGGGCGTCAGCCGGGCGGCGGTCTGGAAGCAGATCGCGACTCTGCGCGAGGAGGGCTGGCAGATTGAGAGCGGGGGCAAGCGCGGCTATCGGCTCCTGGCGGGGGATCGGCTCGACCCGGCGCTGTGGACGGGCGCGCTGACGACGCGCACGCTGGGCCGTGGCGAAAACCGCCTGCTGCCTGAGGCGGACAGCACGAACAACGTTGCCAAGCGGATGGCGCTCGCCGGCGCGCCGGGGGGCAGCCTGTGCGTCGCGGAGACGCAGACGGCGGGCAAGGGCCGCCTGGGGCGGACGTGGTGCTCGCCCGCGGGGCAGGGGCTGTGGGTATCGGTGCTGCTGCGCCCGCAGCTGCCGCCGGAGCGTGCGCCGCTTTTGACGCTCTGCGCCGCCCTCGCCATGGCGCAGGCCGTGCGGGAAACCGCCGGGCTGGACGTGAAAATCAAGTGGCCGAACGATCTGGTGTATCAGGGTCGCAAGCTGTGCGGCATTCTGCTGGAAATCGGCGCGGATCCGGACGCGATTGAGTACGTCGTGGTCGGGACGGGGCTGAACGTGCAGCGCGGCGCTTATCCGCCGGAGCTGGCGGAACGCGCCGCCGCGATTGCGGATTTCACGCCGCCGCCGCCGCGCCGGACGATCCTCGTCCATTATCTGGCCGCGCTGGAAGCGTGCATCCACCGGCTGGAGCAGGAGGGCTTCGACGGCATCCGGGCGGCGTATCAGGCGGGCAGCTGCACGCTGGGCAGCCGGGTATCCGTGTCCGGCAGCGTGACGCTGACGGGCGTGGCGGAGGCGATCGACGACGGGGGCGCGCTACTGGTGCGCACCGAGGACGGCGCGCTGCACCGGGTGCTCTCCGGGGATGTGTCCGTGCGCGGGGTGATGGGCTATGCGTAACGTCCGCGGTATCGGCGTCGATCTGTGCGCCATCGACCGGATGCGCGCGTGCCTGACGAACGAGCGCTTCCTGGCCCGGTGCCTGACAGCGGAGGAGCGCGATTATCTGTCCCGCCGGGGCGAACAGGCCGCCGCGTCGCTGGCGGGGCTGTGGGCGGCCAAGGAGGCCGCGCTCAAGGCGCTGGGGGTGGGACTGTCCGTGTCCTTACAGGAGGTGGGCGTTACCCACACGGAGGGCGGGCAGCCGCAATACTGCCTTACCGGCCGCGCAAGGGAGCTGGCGCAGGGCGGCGAGCTGCTTTTATCCATCACCCACGAGGGCGATATGGCGGCGGCCTTCTGCGTCTGGCAGGCGGGCGAGTGAGCCGCAAAGGAAAGGAGAAATCACCATGGAACTGACGGTGCTGGGCTGTCAAGGCCCGTTTCCCGCGCCGGAGGGCGCAACGTCCGGATATTTTGTGACGGGGGCGAACGCGCGATTGCAGCTCGATCTGGGCAGCGGCACGCTGGCCGCGCTGACCAGCCTGACCGCGCCGGAGGAGCTGACCGCGCTGATCCTGACCCACTGGCATTATGATCACTGCTGCGACGTGCTGCCGCTGCTCTACCGGCTGGAAAGCGCCTGCGCGCGGGGCGCGTCGCCGCTGGACATCTATGCCCCGGCGGACGAGGCCTCGCCGGTTCGCCAGGCGGTTCGCCACTGCGCGGCGGTGCGGCTGCACACCATCGCGCCGGGGGACGAGCTTGAACTGGGCGGGGTGCGGGTGCGGGTGTTTGCCGCGCGCCATCCGGTGCCCGCGGTGATGCTGCGCCTGGCGGCGGAGGGCCGCGTGCTGTGCTACACCGGCGACACGAACGAAACGCCGGAGCTGCCTGTGTTCGCCTGGAACGCGTCGCTGCTTGTGGCGGACGGGCTGTTCCCCGCGTCGGTCTGGGGGGAGGAGAAGCCGCATCTGTCGGCGGAAAAGGCGGCGGAGCTGGCGGAGTTTGCGGAAGCGGAGCGGCTGCTGGTGACGCATATGAATCCGGCCTTCGACCCGGAGGGGCTGCTCCGAGAGGCGCGGGCGCGTTTCCCCGGCGCGGAGCTGGCCGTGCGCGGACGGCGGTATACGGTATAAGGAGGCGCGCATGGAGCGCAGGGAATTGATGCAGGCCATCAAGGCCGGCAAGGCGGCGGGCGCGTATCTGTTTGAGGGGCCGGAGGAAAACCTCAAGGCTGCGGCGCTTTCCGCGCTGCGAAGCGCGCTGCTGCCCGAGGGTCTCGAAGAGCTGAACGAAACGGTGATGGAGAACCCCGCCACCGACGAGGTGATCGCCGCCGCGGAGACGCTGCCCTTCCTGGCCGAAAAGCGCATCGTGACGATCAAGGAGCACCCGGCGCTTTCCGGCCGGGGCGACGCGGACGACCGGCTGTGCGATTACGTCGCCCGCGTGCCGGAAACGTGCGTGCTGGTTTTCCTCTGCCGGGGCAAGGCGGACGCGCGCAAAAAGCTGTACAAGGCCGTCAAAAAGAGCGGCGCGGTGGTCGCGTTCAATCCCCTGACGGACGCGGAGCTGAACGGCTGGATCCGCCGCGCCCTTGAGGCAAGGGGCAAGCGCTGCGGGGAGCGCACCGCGTCGCTGCTGTCCTTCACCGTGGGGAGCGATACGGCGCTGCTCGGCGCGGAGATCGACAAGCTGGTCAGCCTTGTGGGGGAAAGGGACGACATCCAGGACGAGGACGTGCGCGCCGTATCGACCCGCTCCATCGAATGCACCGTGTTTGAGATGGTGGACGCGGTTGTCGCCGGGCAGGACGGGCGGGCCTTCGCGCTTTTGCGGGATATGCTTGTCTCCGGGCAGGAGCGGCTGGGCATCCTGGCGATGCTTTTGCGGCAGTACCGGCTGATGCAGTTCGTCAAAATCATGCAGTACGAAAAAAACTCCGCCGCGCAGATCAAGCAGTCGCTGGGCATTCCGCCCTTTGCGGCGGAGCGGTGCATCCGTCAGGCGGCGGGCTACACCGGCGGTCAGGTGCGCCGCGGGGTGGCCGTCTGCCTGGAAACGGAGTATCAGGTCAAGAGCGGGCAGATCAACCAGGAGGGCGCGCTGGAAGCGGCCGTGCTCCGTCTGCTGGCGCTGCGCAGGCCCGCAAACTGACGACAAGGGAGGGATTGCCATGCTTCGCCGGGACGAATGGATGAAGCTGCATGAAACCGTCACGACCACTGACCCGAAAACGGGCCGGACGAAAAAGACAATGCGTTACATCGGCAAGCGCTACGCCCTCGATGCGCGTCAGGCCCGCCGGGCGGTGGTTCATGCCTCCGCGTGGACGTCGCTGGCGCTCGTCGCTTTCCTGCTCCCCGGGCTGACGCAGGCGCAGGCCGGGCAGTGCGCGTATGTGCTGGCGCCGTATATGCTCTGCGCGCTGCCGCTGCTTTATCTGCTGATGGCGCTTGTGCGGCTTGCCCGCGCCGGCAGCGTGCTGACGGAGATTGACCTGCTGGACGGGCTGCGCTCCGGCAAGCGGTCGGCGGTGGGCCTCGCGGCGCTGGGCGCGCTGTGGACGGCGGGCTGCGCGGTGTTTCTGCTCACGGGCGGCGCGCCCATGAACTGGGCGGAGGGCGCGTTTTTTGCGGGCGGCGCGGCGGTCGCGCTGTGCGGCGTCGCCATCCGGCGGCGGCTGACCGCGCTGCGGCCGGAGGAGCTGACCTGAAGCGCGTTGGCAATTTATTCACATTTCCTTCATGGCGAGGACAAAGAACGGTGTTATCCTTGCACCGTCGGGAGGCGCTGCCGAGCGGCTCCCGTTTTTTCTTGAAGAAAGGCGCTTGAAGGAGGCGTGAAAGCATGAAGAAGCTGGTGGACGCGATGATTGTGGCCGCGATGCTGGCGGCCAATGTGCCCGGCGTGGCCGAGACTCTGCCGGAGCCGTTGCCCGCGGCGCAGGGGGAAATGATGCCGCCGGAGGGCGGGACGCGTTTTGACCCGGACAGGGCCGCCGCGCCGACGCAATACGCGGCGGTGCTGATGACCGACAGCACGGCGACGCTGGCGGACTGCGACATTGACGCCGACGCGCCAGGCTGCTGATG
This sequence comes from uncultured Oscillospiraceae bacterium, assembly GCA_964600835.1. Classification (GTDB taxonomy): domain Bacteria; phylum Bacillota; class Clostridia; order Christensenellales; family Aristaeellaceae; genus UBA11524. Next base: position 8,628 of record CAZRLM010000029.1, on the reverse strand, counting down.
GACGAAAACGGCGCGCAATTGAAATTGATACAACGGGGGAGGCCGACGCCTCCTCCCGGTTGTGTTTTGGGGGAAAACGTGGTACAATGGCGATGACTTGAGAGAGGAGACGGCACGCAAAGATGACAAGAGCGCTGAAGGTCGGCATGATTTCCCTGGGCTGCAACAAGAATCGGGTGGACAGCGAAACGGCGCTGGGCCTGATGCGGGAGAAGGGCTACGAGCTGACGAACGAGCCTGCCGAGGCGGACGTGCTGATGGTGAACACCTGTGGGTTCATTGAGTCGGCGAAGGAGGAATCCATCGACGCGATTCTGGAGATGGCCCAGTACAAGCAGACGGGCCGCTGCCGTGTCCTGGTGGTGACGGGCTGCCTGGCGCAGCGCTATGAGAAGGAGCTGTTGGCGGAGATTCCGGAGATCGACCTCCTGATGGGCGTGAACCAGTACGAGCGCCTCACGGACGCGATTGAGACGTTTCTGGTGACGGGCGTGCGTCAGTCGCTGTGCGGGGAGAAGTTCGATTTCTTCGAGCACGACCGCGTCCTGACGACCCCGCGCTACACCGCCTATACCCGCATTGGCGACGGGTGCGACAACCGCTGCACCTTCTGCGCCATTCCGCTTATCCGCGGACATTACCGCTCCCGGGATGAGAAGCTGATCCTGGACGAGGTGGCGCGTCTGGCCGCCGCCGGGGTCAGGGAGCATATTCTCGTCGCGCAGGACACCACGCGCTACGGCACCGACTGGCAGGCGCACAGCGCCCTGCCCGAGCTGATGGCGCGCTGCGCGAAAATCCCCGGCGTGGACTGGCTGCGCGTGCTCTACTGCTACCCGGATGAGACGGACGAGCGGCTGCTGGACGTGATCGCGCAAAACGACAACATCTGCAAGTACCTCGATTTGCCCATCCAGCACATCAACGACGAGGTGCTCCGCCGGATGCACCGCCGGGGCGACTCGCGGGACATCCGTCGCTGCCTGCGTCTGGCGCGGGAGCGCGGCCTAACGCTGCGTACGTCGATCATCGTGGGATTCCCCGGGGAGACGGAGGCGCAGTTCGAGGAGCTGCTGGACTTTGTGCGCGAGGCGCAGTTTGACCGGCTCGGCGCGTTCACCTATTCCGCCGAGGAGGGAACGCCCGCCGCGCGGATGCCGGAGCAGATTCCCGAGGAGGTCAAGCAGGAGCGGCTCGACCGGCTGATGACGCTGCAGGCGGACATTTCGCTGAGGCGCAATCAGGCGCGCCTGGGCAGCGTCGAGCGGGTGCTCGTTACCGACCGGGGCGAGGACGGGCTGATGCTGGGCCGCTCCGAGCGGGAGGCCCCGGAAACGGACGGAGAAATTGTGTTTACCGCGGAGCGTCCGCCGGAGGTGGGAACCTTCTGCCGTGTTCGGCTCACCAAGGCGGAAGCCTACGACCTGATGGGAGAGATGGTATGAACCTGCCCAATAAACTGTCCACGCTGCGCGTCGCGCTGATTCCGGTGATGGTGGCGCTGATGTATCCCAACACGCAGGTGTGCAACATCCTGGCGCTTGTCGTGTTCGCCCTGGCCGCGCTGACCGATTTTCTGGACGGACACATTGCCCGCAAGCGCCATCTGGTGACGGACTTCGGCAAGTTTGTCGACCCGGTGGCCGACAAACTGCTGGTGCTCAGCGCCATGATCATGCTGATTCAGCACCAGGTCATGCTGGCGTGGGTCGTCGTGGTGATTCTGGCGCGGGAGCTGTGCGTCGACGGGCTGCGGATGATTGCCGTCGGGCACGGCCAGGTCATCGCCGCCGGCAAGCTGGGCAAGATCAAGACGGTCAGCCAGATTATTCTGGCGCTGTGGCTGATGCTGACCCATCAGCCGATCATGAGCAGCTGGTTCAGCATGGCGCTGACGGCCTGGGTCGTCGTGATCACGCTGTGGAGCGGCGCGGACTACTTTATGCGCAACGGCGAATGCTTCAAGGAAATGAAGTAACGATTCAAACGGCGCTCATCAGCGTCATTCCCCCCAGCGCCAGCAGGAAGGCGAGCGCGCCGTGCGCCGCCTGAAAGGCAATCTGCCGGGGCAGGGAGAGCGTCCCCGCCGGGTAGGACGCGCGGTTTTGCATCAGCACCGCCGCGCCGCCGAAGCCCGTCGCGCCCGCGACCAGCGCGGTGCGCAGCGGCAGCGGCAGGGGCAGCTGCGCCAGCGCCGACGCGCCGGTGGTGACCTCCAGCAGCGTCGTCAACAGGAGCGCCGCGCCCGGCGCACTTGCCGCGAAGGCTTCCGACGCGAGGGCGGCCAGCGTCCGCAGGAGCATCATCGTGCCGCAGACCATCAACATGGTTCGCGCGGCGGTATCGACCGCCTCCCCGAGGGAGAGCGGCCTGCTGCCGAGCGCTGCGCCATGGGCCGGAACGGGCGGCTCCTCCCGGACGAAAAAGCCCGTCAGCCAGGCGCTTAAAAGCACCGAGAGCAGCACCGCCACGCCGGCGGCACGGCTTTGCAGCCATGCGCCGACGGTGCCCAGCAGAAACATGGGACTCATGGTGGCGCATCGCACCGCCAGCCGCGCCCGGCCGCGGCCGGTATAGCCGACAAGCAGCCGCGCGCCGGTGGGCGAGCCGCCGCCCCAGCCCAGCAGCAGCAGCGCCGCCGGGGAGAGCGGGCGGGGCAGACGGTTCAAAAGCATCAGCGCCAGCGTCATGTAGGGGAAAAGCCCCGGCAGCACTTGGGTGGCAAACAGGCGGGCCGCCGCCGCTGCCGCGGCCATGGCGGTCTGACTGCGCAGGAGCAGCAGGAGCATCAGCGCGCCAAGCAGGAAAGACATACATTGCTTCACCTCAGGGAAGCATATGACCGGCGGAGCCATGTTTAGCCCCGCCGCGTTTTATCACAGGAGGTATTATGAAGGACGTTTTTTTGATTGTGGACGGCAACAGCCTGATGCACCGCGCCTTTCACGCCCTGCCGCTGATGGACGCGGACGGCGTGTACACCAACGCCATTCACGGCTTTCTGTCCATGCTCTTGAAGGTGATCCGGGAGGAGAACGTCCGCTACCTGGCTGTCTGCTTTGACGAGCACGGCCCGACCTTCCGTCACACCGTCTTTCCGGACTACAAGGCGGGCCGCAGCGCGACCCCGCCCGAGCTGCGCCAGCAGTTTGAAACGGTGCGCTCGCTGCTGACGGAGATGTCCGTGAAATGGTACGCCCTCACCGGCGACCGGGACGCGCTGCAGCTGGTCGGCGGGGAGACGGCGCTGATGTTCACCCGCAAGGGCATCAGCGAAACGACACGCTTCACCCCGCAGACAGTGTATGAGGAATACGGCTTCTCTCCTGAGCAGGTGACGGACTGGAAGGGACTGGCGGGCGACGCGAGCGACAACATTCCCGGCATCGCGGGGATCGGTGACAAGACCGCCGTGAAGCTGCTGAAGGAGTACGGCACGCTGGAAAACATCCTGGCCCACGCGGGCGAGGTCAAGGGCAAGCTGGGGGAAAAGCTGCAAGCCGGCGACGAGATTGCCCGGAAGTGCAAGGAGCTGGCAACCATCCGCCGGGACGCGCCGGTCGCCTTCACACTGGCGGATTGCCGCCTGCCCGCGCTGACGCAGGGCGTGCCCGCGCTGCGCAAGCTGCGGCTGAACGGCATCATCCGCCGCCTGACGGAGGGCGCGGAGGAGGCGGCAATCCCGCAAACCGACGCGCCTGCCGCGGAGGACGCGCCCGCCTTTGCCGACATGGAGGCGCTGCCGGACGGCCCGGCGCTGACGAAATGGCTGGCGGACGTGCCGGACAATGCCCGCCCGCTGGCGGTATACCTGAGCGACGCGGCGCTGTCCCTCGCCGGGGCCGACGGGCGCTGCGCCATAGTGACGCTGGGCGGCGATCTGCTCACCCCCGGCGCGGATCCGGCGGAGGTGCTCGCGGCCATTGCGCCGGAGCTTGCGGCGCATCCCGCGATCGTGCATGACGGCAAGCGGCTGCTGCACACGCTGCGCAAGGCGAAGCTGGCGCTGCCGGAAGCCTTCGCGTGGGATACCATGCTGGGCGCGTACCTGGTCAATCCGCAGGAGCGGAGCTACGGGCTGGGCGCGCTGTGCCCGGATGCGCCGGAGGACGCGCGGAGCGTCCGGACGCTGTATCGTCGTCAGGCGGCGAAGCTGGAAAGCGACGGCATGATGACGCTGATGCGGGAGGTCGAGCTGCCGCTGTCGATGGTGCTCTTCCGCATGGAGGACGTCGGCTTCACGGTGGACGCGGCCTTCCTGCGCGCGCTGGGCGAGCGGTACACCGCCGAAATCGAGCAGGCGCGTCAAGCGGTGTTTGCCGCCTGCAAAACGAAGCCCTTCAACCTCAACAGCACGCAGCAGCTGGGCGAGGTGCTCTTTGAGCAATTGCAGCTCCCCCACGGCAAAAAGACGCAGCGGGGCTATTCCACCTCGGCGGAGGTGCTGGAGGGCTTGCGGGAGATCGCCCCGGAGGTGATTGACCCGCTGCTGCGTTACCGGCAGCTGACCAAGCTGAACTCCACCTATGTGGAGGGGCTTCTGCGGCTGACGGATGAAAACGGACGGGTGCATTCGTATTTTGATCAGGTGGCGACGGCGACGGGGCGGATCTCGTCCTCGGAGCCGAACCTGCAAAACATTCCCGTGCGTACGGAGGAGGGGCGGGAGATTCGCCGCGCCTTCCTGCCGCGGGACGGCTGGGTGCTGTTGGACGCGGACTACAGCCAGATCGAGCTGCGGCTGATGGCGCACTTTTCCGGCGACGGCGCGATGGTGGAAGCCTTCCGCACCGGGCAGGACGTGCACGCCCGCACCGCCAGCGAAATCTTCGATGTGCCGCTGGCGGAGGTCACGCCGCAGCTGCGCTCCCGGGCCAAGGCGGTCAACTTCGGCCTGATCTACGGCATCAGTGGCTTCGGTCTGGCAAGGAACACGGGCGTGAGCCGCCAGGAGGCGCAGGCGTTCATCAGCCGGTATTTCGACAAGTATCCGGGTGTGAAGCGCTTCATGGACGAGAGCTGCGCCGATGGCGAGCAGAACGGCTACGCGGAAACGCTGATGGGTCGCCGCCGTTACCTGCCGGAGCTGCGCTCCACCCGGAGCGCGATTCGGGAGTTCGGCAAGCGCGCGGCGATGAACACGCCCGTCCAGGGCACGGCGGCGGACATCATCAAGCTGGCGATGGTGCGGGTGGACGAGGCGCTGCGCCGGCACAATCTGCGCAGTCGGCTGATTCTCCAGGTGCACGACGAGCTGCTGCTGGAGTGCCCGCCCGAGGAAGCCGACGAGGCTGCGCGACTGCTGGAGGAGTGCATGGAGCAGGTCATCACGCTGTCGGTGCCGTTGCTGGCGGAGGTGCACCGGGGCGCGAACTGGGCGGAGGCGAAATAATCGCCAGGCAGGAGAGAAGCGATGGCGGAACAGGTACAAAAAGGGCGCGCGCCCCTGTGGCGGCGGCTCTTCAAGGCGATCGGGCTGACGCTGCTGACGGTGGTCGTGCTGGCGGCGTTTTTCCTGGCGGCGATTCTCGGTCAGCCGCAGGAGGCGGAGGACGCGGTGACGGTGGATCAGACGCAGCCGCTTTTGACCGCCAGCCCCGCCGTCCGCGTCAACGCGGAGCAGGAATTGGCGCAGCTTGCGGCCGGATTCCCCGTGCCGCTGATGGGCATGGTGAGCGGCAGCGGGCTGACGTTTGAGTCCGGCGTGGCCTATGACACGACCTTTGAGGACGGCTTCGCGCGGATCGCGTCGCTGGTCTGGCGCGCGCCGTCGGGGCAGGAGATCACGGTCACGAGCATTTACCCCGCCCGGGCGCTGTCCCTGCTGGGCAAGGGCGATTATCATCTGGTCGCCAGGGAAGGGCAAAAGCTGGCCGGAATGCGGTCGGTGCGGATGGAAAGCGCGACGATGCTTCGGCTTCATGTGCAGGCGGCGGACGCGCTGTACGCGATTACGCTGCCGTTGGTCGCGGATGGCGAGCTGCGGCAGATGACGCAGTCCTTACAGCTCTTTACGCAGGGAGGCGCATGAGGGATGAGCGAGCGCGCTCGGGCGATTCTGCTGATCGGGCGGATCTGCAGCGGCAAGACGACGTATGCCCGTAAGCTGATGAAGCAGGAGCGGGCGGTGCTGCTGTCCGCGGACGCGCTGATGCAGACGCTGTTCCCCGAACCGCTGGGCGAGCGGTACGACGTATATGCCACGCGCTGTATTGCCTACCTATACCGGCAGGCGCGGGAGCTGGTTGCCGTGGGCGTGACGGTCATTCTGGACTTTGGTTTCTGGACGCGGGCGGATCGCGCGGCGGCGGTGGAGGCGCTCTCCGGCATACCGCTCGACTGGCGTTATCTCTCTCCGCCGGAGGACGAGTGGCGTCGTCGCATGGCGCAGCGCAACGCGGCGATCGAATCCGGCCATGCCTCTTGCGACGACTACTATGTCGACGACGGCCTCCTCCGCAAGCTTGCGGCCCGCTTTGAGCCGCCTGCTGCGTCCGAGCGCCTGAACGAAACCGTCATCAGGTAGCGCGGAGGCGCTGCCTATGCGCCATGCCGGGAAAGACATTGCTTCCTGACCTTTCCGAGCGGAGAAGCCGTACGGTATGCGGACGGCGCGCCGCGCAGAAAGCGTGGGGAGACAGGCGCGCGTGTTTTGCGACAACGTTGCGCGATTTGATGGGACGAAAAAGGGATACACGATTTACAAAACATATATTTCCATGGATTATTTTTTGCTTTTCCCTTTTCCTGCACACTTTTTCATGATATACTGAATACGATGCTTTTTTGGGATATACAGGTGTGTTTTGGTTATTCTGAAAGGAAGAATATCCATGAACGATCGGATCGAAAACAGTCGGCAGCTGCTTGAAGAACTTGACGTTGCCTTGGCGGAGAAGCAGTTTGTTGTATATTTCCAGCCTCAGTATAACCATGCGGACGGCACGCTGATTGGCGCGGAAGCGCTGTCGCGGTGGCTTCATCCCGTGCGAGGGCTGCAATCGCCCGCGATTTTTATTCCTGTACTGGAAGAAAATCACACCATTTCTCTGCTGGATCTTTTTGTGTTTGAGGAAGTATGCCGCTTCCAGCATCAGCGCCTCGCGGACGGCGACAGTTTGGTGCCGATTTCCATGAATTTGTCCAAGGCTGATTTCTGCGATGAGCGTTTCCTTTTGCAGCTGGAGCAAATTCGTCGTCAGTACGATGTTCCGACCAAATACATCCGCATCGAGATTACCGAGTCGTTCACGGCTTGCGCCAAGGAGCAGGTCTGTGTTGCCGTCAAACAGCTTCACAAGCTGGGCTATCTGGTGGAAATGGATGATTTTGGCAGCGGCCTTTCCTCCCTCAACGTGCTCAAGGATATTGAGTTTGATATTATCAAGCTGGATGTCAATTTTCTGTCCGGCACCATTGGCGGACGCGGCGGCGCGATTCTGACTTCGGTGATTCGTATGGCGCAGTGGCTTGGTACGCCCGTGATTGCGGAGGGCGTTGAAACCCGTGAACAGGCCGATTATATGCGCAGCATCGGCTGCACCTTTGTTCAGGGCTTTCTGTACGCCCGGCCTATGACCGAGAAGGCCTTCCTGCAGTGCCTGCGCACGGACAAGGCGGGAATGCTGATGCCCCAGTCGGAGTTCATTGCTACGCTGGATGCTCGGCGCTTCTGGAACCCCGAATCGCTGGAAACGATGATTTTCAATTACTATGTGGGCGGCGCGGCCATCTTCCTGTACAGGAAAGGAGCCGTTGAGGTGCTCCGCGTCAACACCAAGTATCTCAAGGAAATTGGCATGAATATGAGCGAAAGCGACGTGATTCATGCGGATGCCTGGGCGCCTTTTGACAAGGAAAATAAGGAAATTTATATCGACATGATCCATCGGGCCATCGAATCCGGCGACGAGGAGGAGTGCGAAACCTGGCGTTCCTTCGTTTCCAAGTGCTGTGGGACCGAACGGTTGTGTATTCGTGCCTCCGTCCGGATGATCGGCAAGATTGACGAGCAATATCTGTTTTACAGCATGGTGCGCAACATCACCAAGGAAAGAAAACAGTTTACCCAGGTGGAGGAAAGTGAGCGCCGTTTCCGCGCGGCCAGCGAGCAGGCGAACATCTACGCTTGGGAATACACCGTCGCCACCCGGGAAATGCGCCCCTGCTTTCGCTGTATGCGCGACCTCGGCCTGCCGGCGCTGCTGAAGAACTATCCTGATTCCGCTATCGAAATGGGCATTTTCCCGCCGGACTACGCTGATATGTACCGGGACTGGCACCGGCAGATTGAGCAGGGGGTAGCTCACCTGGAGGCCGTCATTCCGCTTACAGTGGGCCGCATTCCTTTCCATGTCCGGTATACCACTGAGTTTGACGAGGTTGGCCGGCCTGTCAAAGCCTATGGCTCCGCCGCGCTGGTGGTGGACAAATAATTCGCCCCATAAACAAACGCCCCCGCCGGAATCGCGCCGCGATCCCGACGGGGGCGTTTTGCGTCGGCAGGGGAGCCGGGAAACGTTCATATGAATGGAAAACAAAAAAACAGCCGAAGCTGCTTTTTTGTTTCAAGCTGGAGCGGGTGATGGGAATCGAACCCACATAGCCAGCTTGGAAGGCTGGAGCTCT
>CAZRLM010000028.1:0-22641 GCA_964600835.1 uncultured Oscillospiraceae bacterium | reverse complement strand
GCTCCAGCTTTTCGCCGTCGCCGGTATCGAGCACCTCGTAATCCTGCCATGTATCCGCGATGAACATCCTTCGCTTGCTCCTTTGCTGCCAATTGGTTGATGCCCTGTTATGGCTCTTCCTCGTCCTCAAAGCGCTCCAATACGTCGCTGTGCAGGGCGATGAGCTTCTCCACCAGCTCCTGACAGTACAGCCGATCCAGCCCGTCCAGCGCCGGGTCGATCTCGACGCACTCCCGGAGCGCGCCCCGGTCGCCCGCCGCGGCCTGCGCCGAAAGCCGGTTCACCGCGTCGATGTCGCCGCAGATCTCCGCCAGCGGCTCCGGCAGCATCACGCCAGCCGGAACAATCCGCCCCGCCGAAAGCGTCAGCGGCGCTTCGATCACCGCGGCGCGGGGCAATTGGGGCAGCGCGCCCTCGTTCAGCCTGGCCACGGCGGGCAGTACGGCGGATTCGCCCCGCAGAAGCGCCAGCGCCAGCCGCACCGGGCGGATCGGCGGCGCTTTCGATAAGAGCAGCAGCTGCGCCATCATGCCCTCCCGGTCGGACGCGCCCTTCTCGCCCACGGTGTTCATGTACAGAATGCGCTCCTTGCGCTGCTCCACCGTCTCGCCAAAGGCCGGGTTCTCCTCGGGGATGAAGTCCGGCTGCGCGGGCAGATACTCCGCGTGGTCGGTCGCGTCGCCCACGGCCAAAGCGCCGTACCAGTCCAGCCAGCGCTTCGTCAGCCGTCCCAACTCGCCCTCCTCCGCCAGCGCGAAAAGCTCCGGCAGGAGATCCGCGCCGCTCTGCCTATCACGCAGGGACGTCAAAAACGCGAAGCCCGGCAGACCGGCGGTCACCGCCGCCACGCTGTCCTCCTTGCGGTTCAGGCGTTTGAGCAACCCGTCCAGCCCGCCGTTGCCCTTCAGCGGCGTGCGCCCCAGGCCGAAGCACCGGAAGCCGCGGCTTAAAAACATCGCGACCGTCCGCGCCACCGGCTGACCGAGGGTGATCACCAGCGCGCCGGGGCAGCGGGCCGCCATCTCGTCGCACAGGTCGTAGACCACGCCGCCCTGGCGCAGCGTATGCATCAGGCCACCCAGGCCGCCGTTGACCCGCGCCTGGTCGCTCAGGCCGGGATCGTCCTCCTTCTCGCCGGAGAGCGCCTCCCGATCCTGATGAAACCGCGTGGCCGCCATGCAGTCCCCCGCGTAAATCACGCAGTCCGCTCCGTCCAGCAGCGCCCCACGCGCGCCGGAAACGACGACGCTGCCGCCGATTCCGCTCTTTGCCAGGATTGCCTCGGCGTAGCGGCGCAGCACGTCCTGCATGGCCGGGTTCTTCTCCTCCACGGCAATTTCCGCCGCCTGACGTCCCGCGAACAGCAGATCGGTCAGCAGCGTGGGCAGCAGCGTGGCGATGTCCTGCCCGATCAAACACAGCTTCATGGTATTTCTCTTATTCCTCGCTTTTCGATTCCTGCGCCAACAAAAAAGGCAAGCCTTTCAGCCTGCATTATCATACCATGATCCGCGCAAAAAGTAAAGCGCGCGCCGCTTTACCGGCCTGTCACGAGTTTGGACAGGTCGCCAAGCAGCGCTTCCAAAGCGCTGTCCGCCGCCGCGCTGCCCTCCCGCGTTACCGACAGGCTGTACACCGCGTCCGCGCCGATCAGATAGCCGATGGCCTCCACGACCCACGCGCTTGTCCACCGGTGCGTCAGGCACAGGCACGTCATACGGCCCGGAGGATTTCCCGGCAGCACAAGCGCCGCACGGCTCACGTCAAGCGTCTCGCCCTGCGCGCCAAGCGTCGCCTGCAATGACCGCAGCAGCTTTTCCTGCGTCCGAATCAGCCGCGCGCACAGCGCTGCCGGCGGTTCCCCCCGCGCCTCGTCGCGGACGACGCTCACCAGCGTCGCGCCGTCCCGGCTAAGCGCCCGCGCCAGCTCATACCCGCCGCGGCGCGGGGCGAGGCGCATCTCCGTCGGCAATGTAATCCGGTAGGGCGTTCCCGTCAGCTGGATTTCCATTCTCCCTGTGTTCCTCCGTTTTTATAACCAATTAGTTATTTATTTGCAGAATAGCACAAAACAGATTTATTGTCAATATATCCTTTCGGTTATAGAAAAGAGGAACCATCATGGCATACTATCGCCGCCTCCGTGACCTTCGGGAGGATCGGGATCTGACCCAGGCGGAGGTCGCATCGTTCCTGGGGATGAAGCAGCCGCAGTATTTCCGCTATGAGCAGGGCTATCGCGACATTCCCACCGACCTGCTCATCCGGCTGGCCAACTTTTATCAAACCACCACCGACTATATTCTCGGCCTGACCGACAACCCCGACCGCCCCATTCCGGCGCAAAAGTAACGGCCGGAAGTGCTGTCACCACTCCGGCCGTGCTTTTCAGGCTTCCCGCTCCACAAAGGAAAAGTTTGTCACGCGCCCCGCCTCCACAAAGCCGATCCGCTGATAGGCCCGGTTGGAGGCCGGATTCCGCGCGTCGGCATACAGCATGGGCGTCACGCCCTGCGCCAGCAGCCGATCAGCAAGCGTCTTGACCGCCATTTTCGCGTAGCCCCGGTTCCGGAAGGCGCGATCGGTGACGACCGCCGCAATGCGCGCGTAGCGGTCGTTTTGATGCGCGACGCGCGCCATCGCCACGACGCGTCCACCGTCCCGCCAGAGCAGGAGCCGGTCGGAGCCGACGTGCGCCCGGGCGAAGTCCTCCGCCTGCTGGGCGGTCAGCGTGTTACCCTCGCATTCCAGCGCGAGCTGCGACACCAGCGACGCGACCGCCGTCTCATCGCTCGCGCCGGTTTTGTCCGCCGCGCCGGACAGCGGCACGTCTTTTGTCCCGAAGCAGCCGTAGGCCACCATGGGCATCGCCACGCGGCGCGTCCGCGACAGCGCCCGCTCCACCCGCGGGAGCACGTCCGCGCCCAGCGTTTCATTGATCGTCACGCCGATGCTCGGGTTAACCGTCAGCGCGTGAATGGCGTGCCCGGCGATTTCCTCGCAGAGCGTTTCGTCCGGCGGGCGGCACAGGGCAACCCACAGATGCGTATTCGGGCTGCTCTGCGCCACGATGCACGCGTCGTCGTCCGTCCACACGTCGGCGCTCTCCGTTTCGCGAATGCGGAACAGAATGTTATGGGTAATTTCGTCGCGGCCCGTGATCAGGCGCTCAAACACAGGATCGGTGACCGACGCTCTTCGCATCATACGCTTCCCTCCTCCATATTCGCGCAGGGAACGGCGTCGCGCCGCTCCCTGCCCGTTCTGTTTGCCAATTTACCGGCTCACCCGAACGGCCAGCACGGCCTTCTCGCCGTTGATGTTCCATTCCGCGCCAGAGAAGCTGTCGTCCGCCGCGCCGCGGGTCAGGGTGACGGCCAGCGTGCCGCGCATGATCATCTCTCGGCCCGCCTCAATCGCCGCGGCCAGCTTGTCGTCGCAGTCGAAGCGCACGTCCACGCGGTCGGTGACCTCGAAGCCCGCGTCCTTGCGCATCTTTTGCAGCTTGCTGACCACCTCGCGGGCGTAGCCCTCGGCGATCAGCGCGTCGGTCAGGTTGGTGTCCAGCACGACGGTCACGCCGCCGTCCTCCTGGGCGATGAAGCCCGGCTTCTGCATCGGCTCGGTGAGCACGTCATTTTCCGCCAGCGTGACCGTTTCGCCCGCCACGTCGAAGGAAACCGTTTCGCCGCGCTGGAAAGCGTCAACCACCGCGTTGCCGTCCATCTCGCTGAGCGCCTGCTTGATCTTGCCCAGCAGCTTGCCGTAGCGCGGGCCGACGGTGCGCATCTGCGGCTTGAGCAGGTAGGTGGTGAAGGCGCGGGCGTCGTCGGTGAACACGACCTCCTTCACGTTCAGCTCATCCTCGCAAAGCGCCTGATATTCCGTGGAGAAGGACGCGCCCTTCACATACAGATGCGCGGAGGGCTGGCGAACCTTCATGTTCGCGGCGTTGCGGCAGCTCAGGCCCAGCGTGACCACCTCGCGCAGCGCGTCCATCTGCTCCTCCATCTCCCGGTCGATCCGGCGCTCGTCGCACGCCGGGAAGTCGCACAGGTGGACGGATTCCGCCGCGCCGGGCACGTTGTTCACCACGAGGTTCTGATAGATTTCCTCACTCAGGAACGGGATGAACGGCGCGCACAGCTTCGCCAGGGTGACAAGCACCTCGTAGAGCGTCGCGAAGGCGGCCTCCTTGTCCCCGGCCATGCCCTTGCCCCAGAAACGGCTGCGGCAGCGGCGCACATACCAGTTGGACAGCTCGTCCACAAAGTTCTGGATGGCCGTCGCCGGCTCGGTGATGCGGTATGCGGTCAGGTCGGCGTCGACTTGCCGGATCAGGCTGTTCAGCCGGGAAAGAATCCACTTATCCATCAGCGACAGCTCGACCTGATCCAGCGGATGCGCGGCGGGGTCAAAGCCGTCGATCTGCGCGTACATGGCGAAGAACGCGTACACGTTTTGCAGCGTCGCCAGGAACTTGCTCTGCACCTCCTGCACCGCCTTCTCGGAGAAGCGCTTGGGCAGCCAGGGCGCGGTGGTGGTGTAGAAGTACCAGCGCAGCGCGTCCGCGCCGAAGCGATCCAGCATCTCGAAGGGGTTGACCACGTTGCCCAGGTGCTTGCTCATCTTGTGGCCTTCCTCGTCCTGCACCAGACCCATGACAATGCAGTTCTCGAAGGGCGCGCGATCGAACAGCAGGGTCGAAATGGCCTCCAGCGTATAGAACCAGCCGCGGGTCTGATCGACCGCCTCGGAGATGAACTGGGCGGGGAAGTTGCGCTCGAACACGTCCTTGTTCTCAAAGGGATAATGCCACTGGGCGAAGGGCATGGAGCCGGAATCATACCAGCAGTCGATGACCTCCTTGACCCGGTGCATTTCTCCGCCGCACTTCTCGCAGCGGAGCGTCACCGCGTCGATGAAGGGGCGGTGCAGCTCGACGTCCGGGCCGGGGTCGGTGATCGCCATCCGGCGCAGCTCCTCGATGGAGCCGACCACATGGCGGTGGCCGCAGCTGCACTCCCACACCGGCAGGGGCGTGCCCCAGTAGCGCTCGCGGCTCAGACCCCAGTCGATCACGTTCTCCAGGAAGTTGCCCATCCGGCCGTCCTTGATGTGATCGGGCATCCAGTTGACCGTCCGGTTGTTGCGCACCAGGTGGTCGCGCACCTCGGTCATCTTGATGAACCAGGTGGGGCGGGCGTAATACAGCAGCGGCGTATCGCAGCGCCAGCAGAAGGGATAATCATGCTTGAAGCGCGGCGCGCTGAACAGCAGCCCCCGCTCCCGCAAGTCGTCCAGCACCAGTGGATCGGCCTTCTTGACGAACACGCCGGGCCACTTCGTGTCCGCGGTCATGTTGCCCTGCGCGTCCACCAGGCACACAAAGGGGACGCCATTCTCCTTGCAGACGCGGTAGTCGTCCTCGCCGAAGGCAGGCGCGATGTGCACCACGCCGGTGCCGTCGTCCATGGTGACGTAGGAGTCGCACACCACGAACCAGGCCTTGCCCTCCGGCTCCGCGAAGCGGTAGAGCGGCTCGTACTCCATGCCGCGCAGCGCGCTGCCGGGCATCTCCTCGTGGATGACGACCTCCCTGTCCGGGAAGACCTTCTCCACCAGCGCCTTGGCCATGATGTAGTCCTCGCCCTCGCAGGTGAAGCGGCAGTAGGTATCCGTCGGGTTCACGCACAGCGCCAGGTTGGACGGCAGCGTCCAGGGCGTGGTCGTCCAAGCGAGGAGGGAGGTGTTCTCCATGCCCTTGACGTGGAAGCGCACCACCGCGGAGGTTTCCTCCACGTTCTTGTAGCCCTGCGCCACCTCATGGGAGGACAGCGCGGTGCCGCAGCGGGGGCAGTAGGGCACAATCTTGTGGCCCTTGTAGAGCAGGCCCTTGTCCCAGATCTTTTTCAGGCTCCACCATTCGCTCTCGATGTAGCTGTTGTGGTAGGTGACGTAGGGGTGTTCCATGTCCACCCAATAGCCGACCTGATCGCTCATCTTTTCCCAGTCGTGCAGGTATTTCCAGACGCTCTCCTTGCACTTGCCGATGAACGGCTCGATGCCGTAGGCCTCGATCTGCGGCTTGCCGTCCAGACCCAGCTGCTTTTCGACCTCCAGCTCCACCGGCAGGCCGTGGGTGTCCCAGCCGGCCTTGCGGGTCACGCGCTTGCCCTTCATGGTCCAGAAGCGCGGGAACAGATCCTTGATCACGCGGGTTTCGATGTGGCCGATGTGGGGCTTGCCGTTGGCCGTGGGCGGGCCGTCGAAGAAGGTGAACTGCTCGCCCTCCTTGCGGAAATCGAAGGACTTGCGGACGATGTCCCTGTCCTTCCACAGCTGCGCGACTTCCTTTTCGCGCTCCTGGAATTTCATGTCCGTGGCTACCTTGCTGTACACTGACGTATTCCTCCTCCAAACGCTGCCGGAGCATACAAAAACGCCCCAGGCAAATTTCCTGGGACGGATGAAGCATCCGCGGTACCACCCAGCTTGACGGCGCGCAGCCGTCCGCTCACGCGGGACAATCATCCCGCCGCCCTGTAACGGGAGCGCCCGGACGGCCCTGCCTGCGCTCAGGCCGTCATGCTCCGGGGTGATCCGCCGCGGCGCGCTTTCCGCCGGGCTTGCACCCTCCCCGGCTCGCTTCGGGCGCTGCGCCGCCGCCGTCCCCATCCTCGCGATAGTTCTATTATATCCATCCCGGCAAAAAATGCAAGCAAAATATGCGCGTTTCGCCGGCTCAGTGGGTCGATTTCCGGGCGCGGGGCGGACGGGAGCGCCGCTGCTGCACGTCCGGCTTGACAACCTTCTCGCCCCGCAGGGTCAGCAGCTCGTCGCGCAGCTTCGCCGCCTTCTCGAATTCCAGCGCCTTCGCGGCGGTCAGCATCTGATCCTCCACCTGACGCATCAGCGCGGCGCGCTCGTCCTCGTCCATGGGCGCGGGCGCGGTTTCCTCGACCTGTTTGGTGATTTCCAGCACGTCGCGGATAGCGTTGCGCACCGTTTCCGGCGTGATGCCGTTGACCCGGTTGTACTCCTGCTGCAACGCGCGGCGGCGGTTGGTTTCGGTGATGGCCTTCATCATGCTCTCGGTGATCGTGTCGCCGTACATGATGACCCGCCCGTCCACGTTTCGCGCCGCGCGGCCGATGGTCTGCACCAGCGACGTTTCGCTGCGCAGGAAGCCCTCCTTGTCCGCGTCCAGAATCGCGACCAGCGACACCTCCGGCAGGTCGAGGCCCTCGCGCAGCAGGTTGATGCCCACCAACACGTCGTATTCGCCCAGGCGCAGGTCGCGGATGAGCTGCATCCGTTCCATCGTCTGGATGTCGCTGTGCAGGTAGCGCACGCGGATTTCCAGCTCTTTCAGGTAATCGGTGAGGGATTCCGCCATACGCTTGGTCAGGGTTGTGACCAGCACGCGCTCCTTGCGCGCCGTCACCCGGCGAATCTCCCCAACGAGGTCGTCCACCTGGCCGGTGGCCTTGCGCACGACAATCTCCGGATCGAGCAGTCCCGTCGGGCGGATGATCTGCTCCACCACCTGCTGAGCGCGTCCCAGCTCGTAGGGGCCGGGGGTCGCGGAAACGAACACCGTTTGATGGATGCGCTGCTCGAACTCCTCAAACAGCAGCGGCCGGTTGTCGTAGGCCGAGGGCAGACGGAAGCCGTACTCGACCAGCGTGTTCTTGCGCGCGCGGTCGCCGTTGTACATCGCGCGAATCTGCGGCACGGTCACATGGCTCTCGTCGATGAAGCACAGAAAGTCCTTGGGAAAATAGTCCAGCAGCGAGTAGGGCGCGTCGCCGGGCTTGCGGCCGTCGAAGTACCGGCTGTAATTCTCAATGCCCTGGCAGTAGCCGATCTCCCGCATCATCTCCACGTCGTAATTGGTGCGCTGGGCGATCCGCTGCGCCTCCAGCAGCTTGCCCTCCTGCTCGAACTGGGCGATCCGCTCCCGCAGGTCACGCTCGATGACGGCGACGTTCTCCTCCAGATGGCTGTGATCGGTGGCGTAGTGGGTCGCGGGGAACACGCTGGCGTGCTCCAGTACGGCCAGCACATGGCCGCTGACCGCCTCGATTTCGCTCACCCGGTCGATCTCATCGCCGAAGAATTCAATACGCAGCGCGTGCTCGTGCTCCCCCGCCGGGATGATCTCGACCGTATCCCCCCGCACGCGGAAGGTGCCCCGGTCGAACTCAATGTCGTTGCGCTCGTACTGGATGTCGATCAGGTTGCGCACCAGGTCGTCCCGGCTGCGGTTCATGCCGGGCCGGAGGGAGATCATCTGTCCCTCGTATTCGCTCGGGTCACCCATGGAGTAGATGCAGCTGACCGACGCGACGATGATCACGTCCCGCCGCTCCCGCAGCGCGGCGGTCGCGCTGTGGCGCAGCCGGTCGATCTCCTCATTGATGGACGCGTCCTTCTCGATGTAGGTGTCCGAGGAGGCGATGTACGCCTCGGGCTGGTAGTAGTCGTAATAGCTCACAAAGTATTCGACGCGGCTGTCCGGGAAGAACGCCTTCAATTCGCTGCACAGCTGCGCCGCCAGCGTCTTGTTGTGGGCGATGACGAGCGTGGGCTTCTGCACCCGCTCAATCACCGACGCCATGGTGAACGTTTTGCCCGAGCCGGTCACGCCCAGCAGCACCTGGCTGTCCATCCCCGCCGCAATGCCCTTCGCCAGCGCGTCGATCGCCTGCGGCTGGTCGCCGCTGGCCTGGTAGGGCGCTTTGAGCACAAACCGGCCTTCCAGCTTCTCCATCGCCATCCCTCCGTTCATGATGGGAATAACCGTTCTCACAGCATAGCACAGTTTGGGGCGTTTGTGAAGGGGAACACGCGCATCATCGGCTCCAAAACGCCAAAAGCCCGACCTGCGCAGCTTCCGCGCCGGTCGGGGCGATTGCGTTTCGTGCGTCACGGGGCGGACGGATCCAGCAGCTGCCGCATCGCTTCGGCAGCGTCGGCCTCGTCCGGGCCTTCCACCACCATTTGGAGCGCGGCCTGATCGACCAGCCCCAGCGACAGAAGGCCCAGCATGGACTTGGCGTTGACGATCTTCTGATCGTGTTCAATCATGATATGCGCGCTAAAGCGGCTCGCGGTCTGCACCACCTGCGCCGCGCCGGCGCGGGTCATGGGCTTGCCGCCGGGAAACGCGATCGGTTGCCTGATCATGGATACTTCCTCCTTTGCAGGGTGTTGTGCTCCTTCCGCGCGGACGGCCGTCATTCCGCCGCGTTCGATTCCGTTTCTTCGGCCAGCGCCATCAGGCGGCGCAGCCTGTGATTCACCCCGGATTTGCCCACCGGCGGCTTCGCCAGCTGCCCCAACTCGGTGAGCGAGAGATCCATATGCGACAATCGCAGCTCGGCGATCTCCTTCATCCCGTCCGGGACGGAGGACCACGCCGGGCTTGCCATCAGGCGGCGAATCGCCTCCGCCTGCTTTTCCGCCGCGTTCAGCTGACGCTCGCCGTTGTGCTCGTCGCAGTTGCTGGCCCGGTTCGCCGCGCCGCGCATCTCCTTCTTGATCCGGGTGTTTTCCAGTTCCAGCACCGCATGGGACGCGCCCATCAGCGCCAACGCGTCGGCAATCTGCTGCCCGCTTTTCAGGTAGAGCAGGTTTTGACCGCGGCGCGTATGCTCGTGCACCGGCAGGCCGCACTTTTCCAGCAGCCGCCCCAGGGTTTGCCGGAGGGTCTGATCCTCCGCGACCCATTCCAGATGATAACTCTTCTCCGGGCTGGTCATCGAGCCGCAGCCCAGGAACGCGCCGCGCAGGAACGCCTTGCGGCAGCACTGCCGCGTCATCGGATGACGCAGGGCGGTGCGCCGCAGCGTCACGGTTCCGTCCTCGGCCTGCTCCATCATGTGCAGGGCGATCAGCAGACGGCGGGCGTCCTCCTCCTCGACGGTCAGCACGCTGGTGCGCTGCCCGCCCAGCCGCGCGTGCTGCACAAAGTGCAGCTTGGGCGTAATGCCAAGACGCGTCCGCAGCAGTTGGAAAATCCGCCGCGCCAGGGCGGTGTTCTCCACCCGATAGGTCACGCGGACGCGTCCCCTGCCCTGCATGGACAGCGAGCCGGAGGTCTGCGTAAGCGCGCTCAGCTCGCTCAGCTGGCAGCACGCCTTGCCCAGCGGCAGGCGGATCAGCTCGTCCTTCGCCGTTGATGAAAAAGACATCGTTTCGTCACTCCGCGCTCTGCGCCGCTTTCCACAGCGCCTGCTCCAGATCAAGATCCCGGTGGTTCACGTCCACCTGGAAGCCCCGCTCCCGCAGATATTGCCCCAACGCCTCCGCAATCGCCACGCTCCGGTGCGCGCCGCCGGTGCAGCCCACGCCGATCACCAGGCGGTGCTTGCCCTCCTCCTGATAATTCGGGAGCAGGAAGTCCAGCATTTCCTCCGTGCGGCGCATGAATTCCACCGTCACCGGATACTTCATCACAAAGTCCCGCACGTCCGCGTCCAGGCCGGTATGGCGGCCGATGCCCTCAATATAGTACGGATTGGGCAGGAAGCGCACGTCGTAGACCAGATCCGCCTGGCGGGGCAGCCCGCGCTTGAAGCCGAAGGACATAATCTCCACCCGCAGCGGCGCGGCGGTATCCTCCGCCGCAACGATCGCCTGCAGCTTGCGCTGAAGCGCCCGCGGCCGCATGGCGGTGGAGTCGATCACATAGTCCGCCGTTTCCCGCAGAGGCTGGAGCATCTCCCGCTCCTCGGCAAGCGCCTCCATCAGGCCGACGTTTTCGCTCGCCAGCGGATGATCCCGCCGGGTTTCCTTGTAACGGCTGACAATGGCCTCGTCCGACGCTTCCAAAAAAAGGGTTTCGATCTTATAGCCGAGCTGGCGCGTGTCCCGGATGAGCTTTCCCACTGCCTTCGCGTCGAAGAACTCTCCGCCGCGCACATCCATTGCCAGGGCAACCAATCGGCAATGCATGGACGAGCTTTGGCACGCCTCCATGAGCTTGAGCATCATGATCGGCGGCAGATTGTCCACACAGAAGGCGCCCATATCCTCCAGGCAGCGCGTCGCGGTGGTCTTGCCCGCGCCGCTCATCCCGGTCAGCAGCAAAAAACGCATCCCTTACTCCTCCGCTTCTGTAACAGGGTTCAAACCGCGCGCGCCGGCGCGGCCTCGCCGAGAATGCGCAGCTCCGGTTCCAGCGCGACGCCGGTCTTTTCCAGCACGACGCGCTGCACATGGGCGATAAGCGCCATCACGTCCGCCGCCGTCCCGCCGCGATTGACGATAAATCCGGTATGCTTCTCGCTCACCTGCGCGCCGCCCACACGCGTGCCCCGCAGGCCGCACTGGTCGATCAGCGCCGAGGCGTAGCCGCCCACGGGCCGCTTGAACGCGCTGCCCGCATTGGGCAGATCCAGCGGCTGTTTCTCCGCGCGGCGGCGGTTCAGCTCCGCCATTTCCCGGCGAAGCGCCTCGCCGTCTCCGGGCGTCAGCGAAAAGACGACCCGCGTCACAACCGTCTGCTCCGACATCAGGCGGGAGTGGCGATAGGCGAAGCCCATCTCCGCGCCCGTGTAGCACACCGGCTCGCCGGAAAGGCGCACGCCTTCGACGCGCGCAACCACCTGGCTCATTTCGCCGCCATACGCGCCCGCGTTCATGTACACGCCGCCGCCCACCGTGCCGGGAATCCCGCCCGCAAAAACCAGCCCCGCCAGCCCCCGAGCCGCGGCTTGCGCGGCGACGGAACCCATCATGGCGCCGGCCTCCGCCGTCAGCTCCGTGCCGGAGAACGTCAGGGCGGACATCGCCCGGCCAATGCGCACCGTCAGGCCGCGAATGCCGCCGTCCAGCACCAGCAGATTGCTGCCGTTGCCGATCACCGTCACCGGCACGCCCGATTCGCGGGCCATCGCCAGCGTCCGCGCCGCCTCGTCGGCGGAACCAGGCTCCGCCAGCAGATCCGCCGGGCCGCCCAGGCGGAAGGTGGTGTATCGCGCCATCTCCGCGCCTGCCGTCAGCTTCATCTCCGGCAGCGCTTCCCGCAGCGCCTGTTCCAGCTTGTTCACATCGGCCAACGCGTCCGTCATTTCACACATCCTCTCACGTCGTCTTATTTTACAATATTTTTTTCCGCCTTACAAGAGGAAAACCCGCCGGAAGGCACGGTTATTTTATCCAGACGCGCCATGCCTTATGAGCGGCGCCCCAACTCAAAAAAGTGGCCGCAGCCACTTTCTTGACGCGCCGCGCGCTTACGCCTCAAGCTCCTCGAAGCGGCGGCACCAGGTGTATTTGCTGATTGCGCTCTGCGTCGCCCCGGCGCAATAAGTGGTGAGCAGGTCGCGGATGTAAGGCGGCAGGACGTGGTTGTATTTGACCTCCAGAATCATTTCGCCGTTGTTAAAGGGCGGCACCACCGGCACCGCCGGATTGAACAGGTCAATGCTCCCCAGCCCCGTGCGCAGCTGCTTGTCAAAGGTGATGCGCACCTCCTCCGCCGGGTGGAGATACGCCTCCCGCACATAGTCGACCAGCACCACCGGATGCAGCAGGTTGACCGTCATCTCCCGGTAGACGTCGCTCAGCAGCCCGGAACGGGTCGATTCCAGCCCGGTGGGATCCGCCGCGATCAGCTGCTCGCACAGCTCCCGCGGTATCGTCAGGCTCCGCTTGGAGATCAGGCTGCCCACCTTCGACTTGCACTCTAACTTGATCACCCGATCCGACAGGTTATAGATGCGGATGCGGTACTTGTCCCGGTTCTGGTCGCCGTCCAGCTTGTCGTAGAGGGCCGCGTTGAATACGGTATCGAAGTACAGGCTGCGGATGTGATACTCGTTGTTCTCGTCGCCGTTCGGGTCGCGGTGGAGCGTCCGATCCAGCGCGCGGGACAGCAGTTGGTACTGCATCTCGTTAATGAAAAACTTCAGCTCATGCCGAAGCGGAATCGCCGCTGGCATCCTTTCCCTCCTTTACCGTGCTCAACGCACTTGATGCGCACTCCTCCGTAAGCGGCTGCGCCGCGTCCCATGCGCGCGCAACCGCGCATTCCCCATCGCGCCGCATCGCAAAACGGGAGTCCAGAGGGGCAATGCCCCTCTGGCGGGGTGTCGGGGCGGAGCCCCGACTTACGCGCCGGTTTCGGTCTGGCAGGAGACGAGGGTCGCGTCGTGTACGCCCTCGATGTTCAGCATGGAGGCAACCAGATCCTGTTGGTTGTTCACGCGAACCTCGTAGGTCATCTCCGCGCCGGCGCGGGTGACGGTCTTGGAGCGCAGGCGGTGCTGCTTCACCGTGCGGCGGAGCTGCTGCGTAATGTCAAACTCCGCCTCCTCGTCGTAATGCACCACCAGCAGGAAAGCGTTGCCGTTGTGGAACTTGATGAACGTCAGCGCGAAGAGCGCCACGGACACGCACAGCACCACCACCAGCGCAATCGCCTGCAGCCCCGCGCCCATCAGGATGCCCATCGTCAGCGCCCAGAACATATAGGCGGTGTCCATCGGATCCTTCACGGCGGTGCGGAAGCGGACGATGGACAGCGCGCCCACCATGCCCATCGACAGGGACAGGTCGCTCTTGATGCACATAACCACGGGCGTGGTGATCAGCGTCAGCATCACCAGCGTCATGGCGAAGGACGGGCTGTACAGCACGCCGCGGTAGCACTTCTTGTACACAAAGGCGATCACCAGCCCGACAATCAGGCCGTACAGCAGCGCCTCCAGCACGCTCCACGGGGTCAGGGACGCAAACTGCTCCGAAAAGTAGGCAGACAATCCGCCCGCATTCTTTGAAAGATTCGTCACGTTCAGGGTGTCCAGAAGCGCAAAGGTTGGCTGCATAGGGTATCCCTCCTGTATTGTCTGGGCGCGACGCGCCGTTTGATCGCATAACCGCGTTTATTATACCGCATCTTCCGCCAAATTGCACCCTATTTTTTGCTTACGGGATGGCCTCCGGCGGATACTCCGGCTTCGGGCCGAAATAGGCCGTCATTTCCTCGGTGGACAGGGAGAACGCGTCCTGAATGAATCCCCACAGCTTCGTGGGCCGACACCGGATCGTGTTGCGGAGCCGCTCGATGCGCTTTTCCCAGTAGCGGTACGCGCCGTCCACCGTGGTGGGCCACTCGGCCAGCACGGCCTTGTCGTGCTCCTCCGCCCAGCGGGCAAAGTGCATATTCATCTCCGGCTGAATCTGCGCGACCATCGGTTCCAGCACGTCCAGCATATAGGACGTGGTGAAGGTGGTGAAGACGTCCGCCAGCTTGCGCAGGAACTTGTCCTTGTACTCGGGCACGGTCAGCAGCTTCAGGAAGATCGTGTTGTCGATGTACTTGTCGCCCATGCCCTTGGCTTTGGTGTAGCTCTTGGGGCTGTCAAAGCCGGAGTTGTACATCCCGTAGTCCACGTCGTAGAGAATCCACTTCCACTTGGAGCCTTCCCGGTTCAGCCGGTAGGCGCGCAGGTTGCCGATGTCCGAATTGCCGAAGAACATCTCCAGCGCGAGGTACTCGAAGTAGTTCTCCACGTCGACATTGTCCAGGATGTACTGCAAGTCCTCCGGGTTTTTCGCCGGGTCGGAAGCCTTGATCTTGGCGATCATCTGCTTGTACGCCCGGTTCGACCCGTACTTGTAGTTGCCGCTGCCCTCGATAATGACCATCTGGTCGGCTTCCTCCATGGGCAGCCCCTCGTGCTGGGCCACAAAGAACCGGTCGACCCGCTCGCGCATATTGAAGTGGCCCCAGTACACGCCGTTCAGGTAGACCACGATCGGGTTCCACGCCTGATGAATCACCTGCGAGCCGTAAGCGTCCAGCAGGCGGGACTGAAAGCCGTCCAGCAGACGCGTCCAGGCGCAGTCGTTGCCGCTGTTGCGCAGGACGATGGACTTGTACTCGGTGTACGGCCTGTCCTCAAAGAGCTTGGCGTTGAAGGTTTTCGCGCCGTAGAGCGACTTGGCGCGGAGCTTGAAGGTCTTTTGCGGCATATCCAGACTGAACTGGCCCTGAAGCGAGATTTCCATGTCCTGATCCAGGATCGTCTCGCCGTCCATCGCGTAATACTCGATGTGGCCCGCCCGGCCGATCTTGCCGAACTCGCGGTAGGTCGACACGAAGCGGCCGACGCCCCGGCTGGTATCGTAGTTCGGGCCCTTGGCGAGCATTCCGTCCGTCTCGTTCCACAATTCCTCCGGGTCAACCGCCAGGGACACCACCGGCAACGCATGGTAGGTGTTCACCAAATAGGTGCCGGTGAGGATTTCGCTCTCGTGCAACCCGGTGTCCGAAAACGCGCGGGCACGCAGCAGCGTCGTGAAGTTCAGCTCGATCGTTTCCCCGTTGTAGGGCGTGGACGCCTGCGTGGGGATGGAGCCGTCCGTCGTGTAATACACGGTGGTGCCCTCCGGCACGTTGAAGCCGGTGTAGACCGTGGAATAGTGCAGCCCCGGCGCGACGGTGAAACTGGGCATCTCCGCGTAGCCCAGGAAGCCGGTGCCGTTGGCGGCCATCGGCGTGGGCGCATCGTAATAAAAAAGGCCGGAAAGCCCAATGGTCCGGCCATAGGACACGTTCGTGGGAATCAGCGGCAGAGGGACTTTGTCCAAAATGCGTCCCTCGGGCGTGGAGAGCGTGACCGCCTCGCCGCCCGCGCGGAGAATCTTGAAGGAGGTGTGCAGCTGCGCGCCGGTGGACAGGTTGCTCCGGCCGTCGCAGAGAATCACCTTGTACTCGCCCGGGCTGATGAACGTGCCCTGGGGAAACTGCCATTTGCGCGCCCGTCCCACGTTATCCGACAGGCCGTAGCCGGACAGATCCACCGTCTGGGTGGAGGAATTGTACAGCTCAATCCAGTCGACGTATCCGTCGTCCTGATAGACGGTGGTGGAATCGTTGGAGGCCATGATCTCGCTGATGTACACGCCCGTTTTGTTCATGGCGCGCAGGTTCACGTCCATGCGGTTGCGGCCCGACTGGTCGTTGGACAGGCTGGGCGTGGCGACCTGCTGGACGGAGAAGGAGCCGTCCGTCCCGCGGGCGTAGCTGCAATCCTCGGGAATGTTGTCGATCACGACCCGATCCACCAGCCGTCCGTGCCCGTCGGAGAGCACCAGGGTATCGTGCTCCGAGCTGATGCGGAAGTTGGCGTGGGGAATGCTGGTGGCGCTCTCGTTGCGATCCTTGCCGGAGCAGAACACCAGATAATACCCGTGGGGCGCGATCGTCGCGCCCTTGGGGAAGCGCCATTTCAGCGGCTTCGTTTCCTTGTTGGACAGGGCGTAGTTGTCCAAGCTGATCGTTTCGTCGGTGGTGTTGTACAGCTCGATCCAGTCGGACAGCTCGTCGTCCTCATCCCGAAGACCGGTGAGCGGGTCGGGCATGATCTCGCTGATCACGACCGCGCCCTCGTGCACCATCGTCGCCTGCAAATAGGTCTGATGGCCCGCCGTCGTGTTCTCATAACCGGGGCTGTAGGAGGTCGTCGCGCCAAAGCCGCCCTCCGGCAAGAGCGACCAGCTTTCGTCGCTGCCCATGATGGGCATGGTGACCGCGTCCAGCTGGTAGCCGCTGGGGTCGAACAGGTACACCGTTTCCCCGACGGAGGAGAGCTTGAACTTGGCGTGCATCGTCTTGCCCGGCTCGGCGGCGTTGGTGTCCGAGCAGAACACGATCGTCCGCGCGCCCGGCTCCAGCACCATCTCCGGGAACAGGAAGCGGATGGAATCGTTCCGGTCGCTTAAGCCCACGCCGGACAGGTTAATCGCGTAGTCGGCGCTGTTCCAGATCTCCACCCAGTCGCTGTACTCGCCGTTTTCGTCGGGCACGGCGGCACGGTTGGAGGACATGGCCTCGCTGATGACCAGCCCGACATACTCGCTCGTCGCGCCGCCCTCCTGATGAACGAGGTTGTCCTCCGAGCCGGTGGAGTAGGTCGCGCGGGCCATGGGCGACTTGGGACTGGCGATCACCGCGACGGCGATCAGCGCCATGAACACCGCCATGGCCAGAATCAGGCCGCGGCGGGACTTCTTCTTGCTTTGCTGCGCCGGCTGCGGGGAACGGTTGGCGCGCCGCCGGGGCTGCTGCGGACGATCCGTCAGGGGCGTTTGCTGCATAAGATGGCTCCTTTCCGTGAACGTTGGAACCGGGGCGAAAGCGCCCGGGAAGCTCTTTCCGAATAATTAACGGCGACGGCACGCCGTTTCCTGCATTGTATCACAAATTTACCGCTTATGCAAACAGCGCGCGGATGTCCTGCTCGGTCAGCCCGGTCAGCAGCTGCTCGCCGGGGGTGATCAGCTGGTCGAACAGCGCCCGCTTGCGCTGCCCCAGGGCGACCACCTGCTCCTCGATGCTCTCGTGGGTCACCAGGCGGATAACCTCCACCTTCCTCGTCTGCCCGATGCGGTGCGCCCGGTCGGTCGCCTGATCCTCCGCGGCGGGGTTCCACCACGGATCGTAGTGAATCACCGTGTCCGCGCCGGTCAGGTTCAGCCCGGTGCCGCCCGCGTTGCGGGAGATGAGGAACACGTCGCCCTCGCCGGCGTTGAAGCGCTCGGTCATTTGCAATCGCTGGGCGGGCGGCGTGTCGCCGTCCAGATACATGGTCGTCAGCGACGCGTTTTCGATCTGCCGACGCAGAATTTTGAGCATGGAGGTGAACTGGGAGAACAGCAGCACCCGGTGGCCGGACTGGGCCAGCATCGGCAGAATCTCCATCAGCAGCTCCATTTTGCCGGAGGAATAGGCATAGTCCGGCAGCACCAGCGCCGGATGGCAGCAAATCTGCCGCAGCTCCGTGATGGCCGCTAGCACCTCCGTATGGCCGCGCCCCAGCCCCTTTTCGCGCATGACCCGATCGACCCGATCCCGCAGGCGGAGCTTGGCCGCCTCGTAAATCTTGCCCTGCTCGGGCGACATCTGCGCCGTCATTACGGTTTCGATCTTGTCCGGCAGCTCGGTCAGCACGTCCTTTTTCAGCCGCCGCATCAGGAACGGCCGGATGCGCCGCCTGAGATCGTCGAGGTCGCGCCCGTCCTGATAGCGCCGCAGAAACGCGTTGTAGCTGTTCAGGTAGCCGGGCAGCACGAAGTCAAAGATGCTCCACAGTTCGCCCAGGCCGTTCTCCATGGGCGTGCCGGTCAAAGCGAAGCGCGTCTGCGCCTGCAATTGCTTGACCGCCAGCGCGCCCACGCTCCCCGCGTTCTTGATATGCTGCGCCTCGTCCAGCACGATGAAGCGGAACGCGAAGTCCTTGAGCAGATCGACGTCCCGCCGAATCAGCGGATAGGAGGTGATGAGCACGTCCACGTCCCGCGCCTCGCGCAGATGGCGAATCTGGCTCGCACGCTGCGCGCCGGTGCCGGAGAGCACCATCACGCTCAGCGCGGGCGCAAAGCGGTTCAGCTCGCTGAGCCAGTTGTACGTCAGCGACGTCGGGGCGATCACCAGCGACGTTTGCCCGTTTTCCCGGGCGGCCAGGAACAGCGCGATCATCTGCACCGTTTTGCCCAGGCCCATGTCGTCGGCCAGCACGCCGCCCATGCGCAGCCTGTCCAGCGTGTGCAGCCAGCGGAAGCCGCGCTGCTGGTAGGGCCTAAGCGTCAGCCCGTCCGGCAGGGAAACGTTCTCCTCATCCGGCGCGTCCAGCGCGCTCACCGTCTCGCGGACGGACGCGTCGATTTCCACCGGCAGCTTGCACAGCTCCATCAGCGAGGACAGGTAGCACGTCCGGTACGAGCGGAGGGACAGCGTGTCCTCCCCCGACAAAACGGACGTGCCCTCCAGCGTCGCCGCCTCGTAGAGGCTGTCCGCCAACGGCTGCCACTCCTCCATCGCGCTCAGGTCGAGGAAGGAGCCGTCCTTAAGGCGGAAGTAGCGCCGACGCTTGCTCAGCGCCTCCATGATGCCCAGAATCTCCTGAGCGGGCGCGCCGTCCTCGGTGAAGGACAGCTCCAGCCGCGCGCCGTTCATGCGCAGCTTGCCGCGCAGCAGCGGCCTGCGGGGCTGCATCCGCCGGAAATCGTTGCTCAGGTAGACCTCGCACAGCGCTTGCAGCCGCGCCAGACCCTCGGACACGAAGTTGTAAATCGCCTCCTGGCCGGACAGGTAGACCCGACCCCGGCTGACAAAGAAGCCCGACGCGCCCAGCGCGTCCAGCACCCGGCGCTCCGCCGCGCCGTCCCGCAAAAGCAGCCGCTCGCCCTTGTGGAACGTTTCCGGCGCGGGCGTTTCGTCAAACGGGTCAATTTCCCGCTCGCCATAGCGGAACTGCGCCCGGGCGACCACGTTCGGGCCGTCCCGATCCAGGTACAGCCGCGCCACCAGCGGCAGCTTCAACAGCTGCTTTTCCAGCTCCTGCGTCAGCTCCACCACGCCGGTCAGCTTCAAAAAAGGCACCAGCTCGCCGATGACCCGCCCCGTTTCCCGCGTGGGGTAGGAAAAATTCGCACGGCCGTCCACCATCTCGCGCCACATCACGCGCATGACGCTCCGCTGCGTTTCCTCCACCGCCACCACCTGACCGTTCACCAGCGCGTAGGCGCAGGACGCGGTCAGCGGCTGAAAGTCCTTCGGCCCGGCGGCGGTCACCGTCAGCCCGCGCACCGAGCCGGAAACCCGGTAGTACAGCGGCAGCCGCGCAGGACGCACCCGGCGGCCCGTCAGCACCTGCTCCCCCACCGCGACGCGAAAGGGAACGTCCGTCAGCGCTTCCAGAATCGCCTCCGCGAACGGCTCCGGCAGCAGCATGGCGCGCAGCTCCGCGCCCTTCAAAATGCTCCCCGCCTCCTTCTGCGCCAGGCACAGCGCCTTCAAAATGTCCAGCACCCGCGTCTGCGCCGCGCCGAAGTGCATCCACTCCGGATGGAAGCAGAAGCCCTTGCCGAAGTCCAGCACCTCGCCGGTCTCCATCGCGTCGATCATCTGCGGGATGGAGCGTACGACGTACAGCCGCTCCTCCCCCACCCGCAAGCCGATGCGCAGCCGGGGCGCGTCTCCCGAACGGCCCTGCTCCAGCAGCAGCGTGATTTCCATGCGGATCGTGCCGTCCTCCGGCAGGGCGCTCTCCATCGCGCCCATCAGCCGCGGCCCGGCGGACGTCGCCTTGCGGCGCATCAGCTCCTCCAGCGCGCCCGTCTCCTCCGCCATCAATGCCGCCGCCGTCACATGACGGCAGCCGCCCTGCTCCCTATAAGCGGCGCAGGTGCATTTTCCCTGCTCGTCGGAAGAAAAAACGACCTCCCAGCGGGCCGTATCGCTTACCCAATATTGCAGGGCGCTTTCCCCCTGCGTACCGGGGCGCACACCGCCCTGCCTGTACAGCATTTCGCCTGCCCGGGCTTCCTCCGCCCCCGCCAGGCGCTTCATTTTTGCCGGTATTTGCGTCATATCCAGTATCACTCCGGATTTTCCTATCATCTTGCGAGTCAAAAAAGTGGCTGTGGCCACTTTTTTGAGAGGAGGTTTTGCATTTTTTGCTGTCAGCTGAAGCTGACGGCCGCAAAAAATGTAAGGATTTTTTTCGCCGGAGGCGAAAAAACGACCCGCCCCGCCAGCAAAGCTGGCGGATACGATCACAGTCAGAGGGCCTGCTGGCCCTCCGACACCTCCCAAGGCTTTTTCGCAGTCTACCTGCTGCTAAAAAAGCGGCATCCTTTATCCCTTCTCCGCCGATGGCGCGAATCCCTGCCGCAAAAAAGAATTGATCGGGAAAATTTTCGGCTCGCGGATAAAAATCGCCCATTGCGCATATCCTGCTATCAGGCGGAACGGAAGCCAACAGGCAGCACGGCGCAGCGCCGTGGGCGGATGATTTTGTCCATGCTTGCCGCAGCCTTCCCGCCCACGGCATGAAGCGCTTTCTGCCGCGCGGCATCCGCTTGCCCTCCCGTTTTTTGTCGGGAGGGCTTTTTGCGTCCGCACCGTTTTTTCTCCCGCGCATAGGCTGAATCACCTTGAAGCAAAGCGAGGGGAAAACCATGGACGTGATGCTGTCCTTCTCATATCCGCTGCAAGCGCTGCTTGCCACGCTCTTTACATGGTCGGTCACGGCGCTGGGCGCAGCCGCCGTGCTGCTGACCCGCCGCGCCCGCCCCACGGTGATGGACGCCATGCTCGGCTTTGGCGCGGGGGTGATGCTGGCCTCCTCCTACTGGTCGCTTCTGGAGCCGGGCATCGCGATGGCTGCGGAGATCGGGCAAACCGCCTGGCTGGTCGCCGCGGCGGGCTTTCTGTGCGGCGGCGGGCTGCTGATGGTGGGCGACGCGGCGCTGCGCCGCTTTCTGCCGGAAGGCGCCGTCACCGACCGGCGCAGGCGCTGCTGGATGCTGATTACCTCCATCACCCTGCACAACATTCCCGAGGGGCTGGCCGTGGGCGTCGCCTTTGGCGCGCTGGCCTTCGGTTTTGACGAGGCGGCGCTGACCGGCGCGTGGATGCTCGCCGTGGGCATCGGGCTGCAAAACTTTCCCGAGGGCGCGGCGGTCAGCCTGCCGCTCCGCCGGGAAGGCGTGAGCCGCGGACGGGCGTTCTTCCTCGGCCAGCTCAGCGGCTTTGTGGAGCCGGTCGCCGGCGTGCTGGGCGCGCTGCTCGCCATCGCTGTCCGGGAGGCGCTGCCCTTCATGCTCGCCTTCGCCGCCGGGGCGATGATCTCGGTCGTCGTTTCGGAGCTGGTGCCGGAAAGCCAGCGCAGCGCCCGCCGCAACGCCGTTACATGGGCCACGCTGCTGGGCTTCGCCGTCATGATGGTGCTGGACGTGGCGCTGTCGTAAGCGCAGCAAAAAGCGGCTGAGGCATAGAGCCAAAGCCGCTTTTCGATACGCGCAGGGCGCGATCAGAAGTTGTAGTTCTCGTGAATGTCGATGTCCTTGTACTGCTTCATGCCGGTACCGGCGGGAATCAGCTTGCCCAGGATGACGTTCTCCTTCAGGCCGATCAGCGGGTCGACCTTGCCCTTGATGGCGGCGTCGGTCAGCACGCGGGTCGTTTCCTGGAAGGACGCGGCGGACAGGAAGCTCTCCGTCGCCAGAGAAGCCTTCGTGATGCCCAGCAGGATGCGCTTGGCCACCGCGGGGTTGCCGCCGTTCATGATCGTCTCGCGGTTGGCTTCCTCGAAGCGGAAGATGTCCACCAGCGAACCGGGCAGGAGCGTCGTATCGCCGCTGTCCTCAATGCGCACCTTGCGCAGCATCTGCCGCACAATGATTTCGATATGCTTGTCGGCCACGCCCACGCCCTGGAGGCGGTACACGGCCAGAACTTCCTTGAGCAGGTATTCCTGCACGGCCTTCACGCCCAGAATGCGCAGCAGCTCGTGGGGGTTGATCGAGCCTTCGATCAGCTCCTCGCCCGCCTCGACCTTGTCGCCCTCCTGCACGCGCAGGCGGCTGCCATAGGTGATCGGGTAGGACTTCTGCTCGTGCGCGTCCTCCTCGGAGGTGATGACCAGCTCGCGCTTCTTCTTCGTCTCGACGATGCTGACCACGCCGCTGATTTCGCTGAGGATCGCTTCGCGCTTGGGCTTGCGGGCCTCGAACAGCTCCTCGACGCGGGGCAGGCCCTGCGTGATGTCCTCGCCGGAAGCGATGCCGCCGGTGTGGAAGGTACGCATCGTCAGCTGCGTGCCAGGCTCGCCGATGGCC
>CAZRLM010000027.1:0-23319 GCA_964600835.1 uncultured Oscillospiraceae bacterium | reverse complement strand
TCTCCTCCTTGTCGGTCAGCACGGCGCACAGGGTATACTCGGGTACGCCCGCGA
The DNA here is from genome assembly GCA_964600835.1 of uncultured Oscillospiraceae bacterium. Classification (GTDB taxonomy): domain Bacteria; phylum Bacillota; class Clostridia; order Christensenellales; family Aristaeellaceae; genus UBA11524. Next base: position 23,265 of record CAZRLM010000027.1, on the reverse strand, counting down.
AGTCCGTCACCGCCGCCAGGGACGGGAACGCGCAAACCCGATCGTCATGGCCATAGCCCAGAATCATGCTGCGGTCAAAGCCCAGATCGCGCGCCTTGCCGGCGGGCACTATTTCCAGCTCGGCGGAGATGAAGTCCTCCTCCTCGATGCCGTACCGCTCCTCGAGCAGCTTCAATACGCCCGCCTTGGCCGCGTCCTTCTCCTCGTCCTTGAGCGGCACGCTGCCGATGATCAGGTTCAGCGCCTCGCCCTCGATCACCTTGGCGGCGGTGGCCGTCATCTGCTCCTGTGCCAGGTGAATCAGCAGGTCGGAGATGCAGAACACCGGATCGTCCTCGCTCTCGCCGACGGACACCGTCACCTTCGTCCCGTCCTTGCGGCAGACCACGCCGTGGAGCGCCAGCGGCAGCGCGACCCACTGATACTTCTTGATACCGCCATAATAATGCGTATCCAGATAGACGAGGCTGTCCTCCTCATAAAGCGGATTCTGCTTCACATCCAGCCGGGGCGAATCAATATGCGCGCCGAGGATGTTCATGCCCGCCTCCAGCGGCTTCTCGCCGATAATGAAGGCCATGAAGTCCTTGTTCATCCAGTTGCGGTAGACCCGGTCGCCGGGCGCCAGCTTCCTGCCCTCGTCCAGCGCCTTGTCAAGATTTTGGAAGCCCGCGGCCTCCGCCAGCTTCACCGCCTCCGCAACGCACTCGCGCTCCGTCTTGCCGGCGTCGAGGAAATCCGCATAGCGGCGACCGAACGCCGTCACGGCCGCCATGGCCGCGCCGTCGTATTCCTTCCAGACATTCTTCTTGTACATCAGGCTCTCTCCTTCCGCGCGGCCCGGCCGCGCCAACGCTTTCCATTATAGACGCTTTTCCGTCCGGATGCAAGGCGTATCCTGTTTTTCCGTTGCACTGCAAAAGGGAGCCGAAGCGCCCGCCCCGGCTCCCTCATGTGACGCGCGGATTATTTCTGCCGGAAGCCGAAATACCGCTTCGCGTTCCGATAGCTCACGTTCTCGACGATTTCGCCCAGGATGTCGAAGTCCTGCGGGAAGCGGCCGTCCTCGACCCACTCGCCCAGCAGGCGGCAGAGGATGCGGCGGAAATACTCGTGCCGCGGATAGCTCAGGAAGGAGCGGCTGTCCGTCAGCATCCCCACAAAGCCCGCCAGATAGCCCAGGTTGGCCAGGCTGGTCAGCTGATTGGTCATGCCCACAAAATGGTCGTTGAACCACCAGGCGGAGCCGTGCTGCACCTTGCTTACCGCCTCGCTGTTCTGGAAGCAGCCGCACATGGTGTCGATCGCCTGATCGTCGTTGGGGTTCAGGCTGTACAGGATCGTCCGGGGCAGGCTGTCCGCCTTGTCCAGCGCGCCCAGGAACGCCGCCAGCTCGCCGGAGGGCGTATGGTTGTCGATCGCGTCATAGCCGGTGTCCGGGCCGAGCCGATCGTACATGGTCAGATTGTTATCCCTGCGGCAGCCGAAGTGCAGCTGCATCGTCCAGTCCATCGCGCGGTACTTGCCCGCGACAAAGGTCATGAACGCGTACTTGAACATCGCCTGCTCGCGCTCCGTGATTTCCTCGCCCCGCAGCCGCTTGGCGAAGACCGCCTCCACCTCGTTTCCCTCGGCGGGCGCGTACATCACATAGTTCAGCCCGTGGTCGCTCAGGCGGCAGCCGTGAGACGCGAAGTGCGCCATCCGCTTTTCCAGCGCTTCCTTGAGGCTCGCGAAGGAATCAATCTTCACGCCGGAAGCCGCTTCCAGCTTCGCCAGATACGTCAAGTAATCCGGCTTTTCCAGGTTCATGGCCTTGTCGGGCCGCCAGGCAGGCAGCACCGCCGTCTGGAAGGACGCGTCCGCCGCCAGCTTTTCGTGATATTCCAGCGAATCCACCGGATCGTCCGTGGTGCAGATCGTTTCCACGTTGCTCATGGCGATCAGCCCGCGGGCGCTGAAGCCCTCTCTGCGCAGCTTCGCGTTGACCGTGCTCCACACCTCGTCCGCCGTTTTGGCGCTCAGCACGCCCTCGTAGCCGAAGAAGCGCTTCAGCTCCAGGTGGCTCCAGTGGTACAGCGGATTGCCGATCGCCTTGCCGACAACCTCCGCCCACTTGCAGAACTTCTCGTAATCGCTCGCGTCGCCGGTGATGTACTTCTCCTCCACGCCCGCGCAGCGCATCAGCCGCCACTTGTAATGGTCGCCGCCCAGCCACACCTGCGTGATGTTGTCGTAGCGAACGTCCTCCCAGATTTCCTTCGGGCTGAGATGGCAGTGGTAATCGATGATGGGGCACTTCTCCGCGTAGCGATGGAACAGCGTGCGCGCCGTTTCCGTGGAGAGCAGAAAGTCCTTGTCCATGAACGTCTGCATGATTGATCGCTCCTTTATGCCTGATTTTATGAAGATTGATCCGCCCTCAAGCGGTTTGGGTTTCTGTCATGCGCTGGCGCGGCGCACCAGCTCCCCGGCGAACACGGTTCGCTGGGGCATTTCCTCGCCGTTCAGCACGCCGGTCATCGTGACGGCGAGCCGCTCGCACACGGCGTGCAGCCGATTGTCCACGCTGGTCAGCTCCGGCTCACAATAGTTGCAAACGGCGGAATTGTTGTAGCCGATCACCATCAAGTCCTCCGGTATGCGACGCCCTGCCGCCCGGGCATACTTGATCGCGCCGACAGCGAGCGTATCCTCGCTGGTGAGCACCGCGTCGAACGCCAAACCGGACGCGTCCAGCGCCAGCAGCGCGTCCCGGACGCTGTGCGCGTCGGCCTTGTCGCCCTCAAAGAGCGTGATCAGGCTTTCGTCTACCGGCATTCCCGCCGCCGTCAGGCCGTCCCGGTAGCCGTTCAGCTTCCTTTGACCCGAATCATTCCGGCTGTGATGCAGGTACAGGATGCGCCGCCGTCCGTTCGCCGTCAGGTACGCCGTCGCCTCCCGGGTCGCGCGGCGGTCGTCACAGAGCACGCAGTACACGTTGGGACAGCTGTACGCGCCGTTGAGCAGCAGCACCGGCATATGCTCCGCCGCCTGCCGGATGTACGCGTTGTGCTTTTCCTCGTTTTCAATGAAGGAGGAACCCATCAGCACCAGCCCGTCCACATGGCGGCCCCGCAGCTGCTCCACGCCCGCGGCGCGGTCAGAATGGCCCTTGCCAACGCAGCTCAACAGACAATCGTATCCCTGCGCCCGGAACGCGCGCTCCAGCTCGGCCAGCGCCCGCGACTGATACGGGTCGGACGCGTCGGGGCAGAGCAGACCGATGGTTTTCATCGTGTTCAGCCCCAGCCCGCGGGCAAAGGCGTTGGGTACATAGCCGCATTCGCTCATCACGGCCAGCACCCGCTCCCGCGTCTTGGCGCTGACGTGCGGATTGTCGTTCAGCACGCGGGAAACGGTCGCAATCGACACGCCCGCCCGGCGCGAAATGTCGTAAATATTCACAGGCGCGTCGCCTCCTTTTTTCATGTAACTGTTTACAAGCGTTGGCATCCGTTCGTATTATACACAGTCAAAGCCCGATTTGCAACAAAAATCTGCTCTGCCCGGCGCAAATTTTCTATCCGCAAGGCTGCCGCATTCGGAAAAAAGATTGACGAATCCGCCAAATCAGTGTACAATACAACCGGTTTTCGTGTAACTGTTTACATCGCTGTCAAGCGACCAAATAAGAGGAGGAATCGTCCATGAATCGTCTGAACGCCGCTTTGGCGCCCGCCCCAGCGCGCCCGGTGCGTGTGCTGCAATTCGGCGAAGGAAATTTCCTTCGCGCCTTTGTGGATTACATGATCGACATCGCCAACGAAAAGACAGGCTTCAACGGCAGCGTCGTGCTGGTCAAGCCGATCGAAATCGGCACGCTCTTTCCCGCCTTCCGCGAGCAGGATCACCGCTACACCGTGCTGCTGCGCGGGCTGGTGGACGGCAAGCAGGTCGAGCAGGAGCGCGTAATCACCTCCGTGTCAGACGCTGTGGACTCCTACGCCGATTACGCCGCCTACGCTGCCTACGCCCGCTGCGAAACGCTGCGCTTCATCGTCAGCAACACCACCGAGGCTGGCATCGTGCTGGACGAAAGCGACAAGTTCGCCTTCTGCCCGCCGCACAGCTATCCGGGCAAGCTCACCAAGTTCCTCTTTGAGCGGGCGGAACACTTCCAATATGCTATGGACAAGGGCGTCATCATCCTGCCGGTGGAGCTGATCGACGACAACGGTATCCAGCTGCGCCGGTGCGTCAAGATTTTGGCGAAAAAGTGGGCGTTGGGCGATCGCTTTGAGCGCTGGCTTGACGAGGCGTGCGTGTTCACCTCCACGCTGGTGGATCGCATCGTGACCGGTTATCCCCGGGGCGAGGCGGAAGCGCTGTGGGAGAAGCTGGGCTACGAGGATCATCTGCTGGACACCGCGGAGCCCTTCGGCCTGTGGGTCATCGAGTCGGAAAAGGACATTTCGAAGGAGCTGCCGCTGCCCGATTGCGGGCTGCCGGTGATCTTCACCGACAACCAGAAGCCCTACAAGCAGCGCAAGGTGCGCATCCTGAACGGCGCGCACACCTCCTTTGTGCCCATGGCCTTCCAGTGCGGTTATGACTATGTGCTGGACGCGATGAAGGATCCGACCATCCAGACGTTCATGCAGCGGACGCTTTACGACGAGGTGATCCCGACCCTGACGCTGCCCAAGGACGACCTGATCGCCTTCGCGCAGGCCGTGACCGGGCGGTTCATGAACCCCTACATTAAGCACGCGCTGCTTTCGATCTGCCTGAACTCCGTCAGCAAGTGGCGGGCACGCTGTATGCCCTCCCTGCTGACGTATGTGGAAAAGAACGGCAAGCTGCCCGAGCGCCTGACCTTCTCGCTGGCCGCGCTGATGAGCCTGTACCACGGCGGTCAGGTCGCGGACGGCAAGCTGAACTGCCTGCGTGACGGCCAGTCCTATACGCTTCAGGACGACGCGGCGGTGCTGGACTTCTTCCAGTCCTCCGCTTCGCTGCCCGTGCGGGAGCAGGTGACGCGCTTTTTGTGCAATCCCGCGTTCTTCGGCGATGAGCTGGGTCAGGTTCCCGGGCTGATCGACAGCGTGACCGAGTCCCTGACGGCCATCCTGACGCGCGGAATGCGTCCGGTGATGGAAGAGAAATTTCCCTGCTGAGGAGGCGCGTCATGGCTGATTTCATGCGGATCACGCCCCGGGACAACGTTGCCGTCGCGCTCAACGCACTCAAAGCCGGAACGGAAATCGCGGTAGACGGCCAGTCCATCCAGCTGACGGAGGATATTCCGGCGGGCCACAAGCTCGCCCTGACCGATCTTCCCGCCGGGAGCGCGGTCATCAAGTACGGCTTTCCCATCGGCACGACCACGCGCGACGTGCCCCGCGGGAGCCATGTGCACGTCCACTGCCTGCGCACGGGGCTTTCCGGCGAGCTGGACTACGCATATCGCCCGACCCACCCGCAGGTTGTCCGGCAGGCTCCGCAGAGCTTTCTTGGCTATCCCCGGCGCGACGGCCGCGTGGGCGTGCGCAATGAGCTGCGGATTCTGCCCACCGTGGGCTGCGTGAACGACGTAGCCCGCCTGCTGGAGCGTGAGGCGCAGTCGCTTGTGGGCGGCGGCGTGGAGCGTGTGTGCGCCTTCCCCCATCCCTACGGCTGCTCGCAGATGGGCGACGATCAGGACAACACCCGTCAAATTCTGGCCAATCTGGCGGCCCACCCCAATGTGGGTGGTGTGCTGGTGCTGGGGCTGGGCTGCGAAAACAGCGGCGTGAACGAGATTCGCGCTCATATGGGGGATTACGATCCCGCCCGCGTGCGCTTCCTGATCTGCCAGCAGGAAGAGGACGAGGTGTCCGCCGCGATGGCGCTGCTCACCGAGCTGGCGGAGGCGATGCGTGGCGAAACGCGCGTGCCCTGCCCTGCGTCGAAGCTGGTGGTGGGCCTCAAGTGCGGCGGCAGCGACGGCTTCAGCGGCATCACCGCGAACCCGACGATCGGCGGCTTCTCCGACCTGCTCATCGCTCAGGGTGGTTCCACCATCCTCACGGAGGTTCCGGAGATGTTCGGCGCGGAAACCATCCTGATGGATCGCTGCGAGAACGAGGCGCTGTTCCACAAAACCGTCGCGCTGATCAACGACTTCAAGCGTTACTTTGAGGCGCATCAGCAGACGATTTATGAGAATCCCTCCCCCGGCAACAAGGCGGGCGGCATCTCGACCCTGGAGGACAAGGCCCTGGGATGCACGCAGAAGAGCGGCTTTTCCCCCGTGCGGGACGTGCTCCGCTACGGCGAGACCGTGCGCACCGCCGGGTTGAACCTGCTCTCCGCCCCCGGCAACGATCTGGTCGCCGCCACGGCGCTGGCCGCCGCGGGCGCACAGATCGTCCTGTTCTCCACCGGCCGTGGCACGCCCTTCGCCTGCCCCGTACCGACTGTCAAAATCGCGAGCAACACCCCGCTCAGCGAAAAGAAACACGCCTGGATTGACTTCAACGCCGGCACGCTGCTGACCGAGGGCAAGACGCTCCCCGAGCTTTCCGCCGCCCTGATGGCCTTCGTGCTGGAAACCGCCAGCGGCCGGCAGGTTTGCGCGGAACGTCATGGCTTCCATGACCTGGCGATCTTCAAGACCGGCGTTACGCTGTAAAAAAGCGTTTCATTCATCGCCCCGCAGGCACGCGCCCGCGGGGCTTTTTTTGATGAGAATTTCATGAATGTTTTGTAAATTGTCCCGACCTTCGGGAAGATTTGTTCCCGATGGCGCATCCTATTTTTGAGCGTCTGCTCATACACTGTCACCAGTTCCACCGCGCGGGCCGCGATCCGGCCCAGCGCCGCTGTCGGAAAACCACTTTGTTTGGCGAAAACGCCTATTCGTGCTTCCGATGGCATACAATGGTGAAAGGATGGTGGCAAAACCCCATGAGTCAACCCGTGTCCATCAAGCCAAAGCCCAAGCCGAGCCTCGACTGGGAGGAGCAGCCGCCTGCGCGCCGTCGCCGCGCGTCCGGGAGCGGGCCGCGCCGTCCATTGCCCGCCTGGCTGCGACCCGCGGCGCTGTCGCTGGCGCTCGTTCTCCTCGCCGTCTGCTACGTCGGCCCGCTGTCCGAGGAGGCCACCGCCGTCCTCGCGCCGCACCGGGAGCTGCCGGTGTACAGCGTCGAACGGGACGATAACGTGATCTCCATCTCCTTCGACGCGTCCTGGGGCGGCGATAAGACGATGCGCATCCTGGACATTTTGGATGAGTACAACGCCAAGGCGACGTTCTTCCTGGTGGGTATCTGGGTCGACAAGTATCCGGAGCTTGTCAAGGCGATCCAGGAACGCGGGCATGAAATCGGCAACCACTCGGATTCTCACCCGTACATGACCAAGATTTCGGCGGACAAGATGCGTCAGGAATTGGCGGGCCTGAGCGACAAGCTGGAAGCTGTCACCGGTCAGCGGCCCACGCTGTTCCGCCCGCCCTATGGCGATTACAACAACGAGGTCGTCACGGTCGCCCGGGCGGAGGGCTACGAGGTGGTACAGTGGAGCGTGGACTCTCTGGACTGGAAGAACCGGGGCGTCGACGATCTGATCCGCCGGGCGACGCAAAAGGTGGAAAAGGGCGACATCATCCTTTTCCATAACGACTCCCAGTACATTGTGGACGCGCTGCCAACCATCCTGAAAAACTACCAGGAGAAAGGCTTTACCATGATCCCCGTCGGGGAGCTGCTGCTTGATGGACATACCACCATTGACGTGCAGGGCAAGCAGCACCCGGCCAAATGAACGACACAGTCATATGAGGAAAGGTGATACGTCTATGGAAGAAATGGGAAATTACCTGCGTCTGAGCGGCGTGCTAGAGGATGCGCCCGTATACGGGCACGAGGTGTTCAGCGAAAAGTTTTACTATGCGACCCTGTGCGTACCGCGGCTCTCCGGCGCGGAAGACCTGCTGCCCATCACCCTGAGCGAACGGCTGATGAACGGCCTGTCGCTGAGCGCTGGTACGCCCCTCGCGCTGGAGGGGCAGCTGCGCAGCTACAACAAGGTCATCGACGGCGCGGCGCGGCTGCTCGTCACCGGCTTCGCGCAGCGGCTCCTTCCGCCCGATGAGGACGAGAACCCCAACCAGGTGCATCTCACCGGCGCGCTGTGCAAGCTGCCCAGCTACCGCATCACGCCCTTCGGCCGGGAAATCGCCGACGTGATGATCGCCGTCAACCGGGCCTACGGCAAGAGCGACTATATCCCCTGCATCGCCTGGGGACGCACCGCCCGTTTCGCCGCCCAGCTCAAGGTTGGCGACCGGGTACAGCTGCTGGGGCGCTTCCAGAGCCGCGCCTATCAGAAGCAGCTTCCCGACGGCACCACCCTTTCCAAGATGGCGTACGAGGTTTCGATCGGTCGCCTGACGCTGGCACAGGAGGGCGCTTCCGCCTTCCGGATGCCCCGCATCGACGAGCGCCCGATCCTCCAGGATGCGCCGCAGCCGCAATAATCCGCTGCAATCCGGTTTCCCCATCAAAAAAAGTGGCCTCGGCCACTTTTTTTGATGGAACGTGCGCAGCCATCGTAACCGCTACGCCGCTTCTTCCGCCTCGCCCTTCGCCACGGCGTCAATCCGCTTGGGCGGACGGCGGTGCTTGATGATCAGCACGCCCGCAACGCCGCAGGCGATTGCCCTTGCGTAGCCCATCGGATAGAACAGGAAGCTCAGCGCCGCCATGGCCGCGCTTGTGACCAGAATGAGCTGCCGATGCTGCTTGATGAAGGGCAGGCACACCAGCAGCAGCGCAGCCCACAGCGGCGCCAGCAGCAGATCGGGCAAAAGCCCAATCAGCACGCCGAAGCTGACGGCAATCGCCTTGCCGCCGCGTCCATGCCAAAACACCGGCCAGGCGTGGCCGCACACCGGGGCCAACGCCACCGGAAGCAGATACCATCCGAACAGCTGCCCTTCCGCCTGCGCCAGCGCCACGGGCACAGTGCCCTTCAAAATGTCCATCAGGGCGCACAGAACACCCATCGGCAGCCCGCAGGCAACCGTCGCGTTCGCCGCGCCCGGATTATGATCCGCGCCGTAGTCGCGCACGTCAACGCCGCGCAGCATCTTCGGCAGCCAGTAAGCGTACATCACATTGCCGGACAGGTAGCCCACGACCGTATAAAACAGGCAGAGAACCGGCAGAGGAAGCAGCGGCATGGGATCCTCCTTTGTATTGACGCGCCGACGTTAAGACGTCTGACGCGCCTGAACCATCTCGATCAGCGCCCGGGCGAAATGCTCCGCCGCGCACGGGTCAATCTCCCGGCGCTGCGCGTCGACCATCGCCTTCGCCGCCGCCGGATCGGTCAGCAGCTCGCGGACGCAGTCTGCCAGCTCCGGCAATTCGCGGACGTACCGCGCCAGCCCATATCGCTCGAAGAAATCCGCGTTGGCCGTTTCGCAGCCCCGAATCGGATGGACGATCACCATCGGCACACCGATCGTCATCGTCTCGCTGGTCGTCAGCCCGCCAGACTTGGTGATCACCACGTCCGCCGCGGCCAAACGCGGATACAGCGGCGCGACGCGGCCAAGCACCGTCACGTTGTCCATACCGGCGCACTTCGCCTCGCAGCATTCCCTCGCCTTGACATTGGAGCCGCACACCACCGTCAAATGCGCGCCCGCCAATCCGGGAAGCACCGCGTCGATGGTGCCCGGCAGGTTGCCCGCGCCCATCGAGCCGCCGACCAGCAGCACCTCCTGCCGTTCCTCCGGCAATCCAGCCTCCCGCTTGGCCGCCGCGCGATCCAGGCAGGGCTTGCAGCGCGGGCTGACCGGAATCCCGAAGGGCTTCAAAATGCCCTCCGGAAGCCCCTTGGCCCGGCACTCGGGCAGCATGGCCCGGTGGCTGACGCACAGCACGTCCGGCTGAACGTCCTCCATGAACGGGCTGAAGGTGTAGTCCGTCATCACCATGGCCAGCAGCCCCTTGTACTGGGCGCGGCGGCGCAGATGCGTCACGCTCTGCCCGCCAAACATATGCGTGCAGATGATCATGTCCGGCTGGAATTCGTCCAGCAGCTTTTCCATTCGGAAGGCGTAGGTCGCGTTGACGAGGTACACCGGCGACTTGAACCGCGGCGTGCTGATCATTTCCCCCAGCCGGTACAACCGTCCGAAGCTGTTCGGATTGACCTGCACCATCTTCACATAGCTGCCGGACACCACCTTGGAAAGCCATGCGCCGCCAAAGGCAACGCAGTCCTCCACCCGGCAGACAACCCCCTGATTTTCCAGCGCTTCCGCCATCGCGTTCGCGGCCGCGTCGTGACCGCCGCCGGTGTGCGTGGTCAGGATCAGTGCTTTCATTCGTTCTCCTCCGCGTTCAGCCGCGCCTCAATGATCCGGCACGCGGCCAGAATCACCCGCGCGCAGGGACGCTTCGCATAATAGGCAGGCGTGCGCGCCTCCGGCGTCGGCTCCTGCGCGCCGGGGGCGATGTGCAGCAGTTCCGCGCAGGAGACGGTGCCGCAGGCAGCCAGAAACTGCCGGTGCACCTCCTGCACGCGCCGATACACCGCCGGGCGCATCTCGGGCTTGCCGCCCTCCGGCCCCGTCATCAGTCCGCAAAGCATCACCGCCGCGGAAAAAGCGCCGCAGTTCTGCCGTAACCGACCGATTCCTCCGCCAAATCCGGCGGAAATCAGCGCCGACTGCTCCTGCGTCAGCCCGGCCAAATCGCCATAAGCCAGAAAGACCGACTGCGCGCAATTGTATCCCGCCGCGAAATTTCGCAGCGCCTGTTTCTGTCGCTCCGTGATCATTGCCGCCGCCTCACTGCGTAATTTTAACCGTGTGGCGGAAGGTGTCGTACACCGTGCTGACATAGGTATCGGTGTAGGCCCGCGGATAGGACAGGTGCACGGAGTACAGCGTTTTGTTGATGCAGGTGACGTGGATGCGGCCCGCCACTTCGGTGCCGTCCGCCAGCTTCGCCTTGTAGTTGGCGTACACGCCCTTCTGATCCATCAGCGCGCGGTCCGCCGTGTTGGAGGGCGAGAAGCTGCTGTAACTGCCCTTGATGGTGTCCAGCATCTGCTTCGCCTCGCGCCGGAGGTCAGTCAGGCTGTAGTCGCCGGACACGCCCGTCGCGCGCACGATCATCGTCGCGGCATAATCGACGTCGGTCGCGGGGTTGGTCAGCACATAGGTATCCGAAGCGGAATCGTCGGCCAACCAGCCGACCGGCCCATCGAAGGACAGGTGCAGCTTGGTCGCGTCATAGGTCTGATAGGTGAACACCAGCGGCGGCACGGGCGTGGGGGTCGGCTTGTCGATGGGGTCGATCATGACAGGCGTCGCGCCCGCATACTGTCCCTGCACCGTCGGCGCGCTCGTCACCTCAGGCTCCCGCTGGGAGGGCACGTCGATGAAGCCGCCCAGAATGTCCTGCCCTTCCTCGGCGGAAGGATCGTAGGAGCCGTCGTCAAAGTCGTAGTCCGGCGCGTTGGTCGGCTGGCTGACGGGCTGCCCCAGGTTCACCGCCTGCGTCGGCGCGTTCGTGACCTCCTCATATCGGGGATGATTCTGCCCCGCGCAGGAGGTGAGCAGCAGTGCGCCGCACAGCGCCATCACCAGAAAGAACATCCGCTTTTTCATCTTCGATTCCTCCGTTCGCTTTACGCTCGTTGCCCAAATAACGTTTGAAGCCAGGAAATCCCTGCGTTATTCCGCATTCTCCTCATATCGGGGATGATACAGCCGCCGGTCAAGGCTCCAGATTTTTTCCGAGAAGGCCCCCGCCGGCACGCGCTCCATGATGCTCTGCATCTCGTTCATCCGCGCGTCCAGCGTGTCGATCCAGTGCAGCGCCTCCGCCTCGGGGAACATGGGTGCGCGCGGGCTGCCGTATTCCATTTCGCCGTGGTGGCTGATGATCATATGCTCCAGCAGCACGACGATCTCTCCGGTTACGCCGACGTTCTGCGCCGCCTCGGCCAGCTTGGCCACGCCCCGCACCAGATGGCCGATGAGCAGCCCGTCCCGGGTGTAGTCGGTCACGTTGCCCATCTCATCGCTCTTCATCTCGGTGATCTTGCTCAGATCGTGCAGGATCACGCCCGCGCGGAGCAGATCGCCGTGCAGCAGCGGATAGGACTCGATCACCCGCTCCGCCAGGCGCAGCATTCCCACCGTGTGATGCAGCAATCCGCTGCGCTCGGCATGGTGCAGCCGCTGCGCCGCGGGGAACCAGGCCAGCCGATCCCCGGCCAGGCGGAGCATTTCGCGCACGATCTTTTTCAGATCCTCGCTCTCGAAACGGTCGATCGTCGCGTCGATCTCCGCGCGCATCGCGTCCGGCGCTTCCGGCGCGCAGGGCACCAGCTTTGACAGATCCACCTGATCCGCCTCCACCGCCGCGCGCAACCGCTCCACCCGCAGCTGCAAACGACCATTGTACTCCTGCACCGTGCCCCGCACCTTGACCACCGTGCCCGCGGGCGGCGGCGCGACGTTGCCGTCCCACATCTTGCAGTTGATTTCACCCGTGCGGTCGGTCAGATTCATATCCAGGTAGCGGCTGCCGTTGCTGCCCGTGCGCTGATCGCTGGAGCGCACCAGCAGGAAGCCCTCCACCCGCAGATCCTTCGCAAACTGGCTGACGGTATAGGATTCCATGCCCTCTCCCCCTGTGCTGCATTGTTGCTCTCGATCTTGTGCGCCCGTTCAATCAGAAGGGCGCGTCCCCGTTTCCGGCTTCCGGGGCCAGGTTGGCGTAGGTGGTATATTCGCTCAGCCACGCCACCTTGACCGTCCCCAATGGGCCGTTACGCTGCTTGGACACAATGATCTCGCCGACGTTCTTCTCCTCGCTCTCGGGGTTGTAGTACCCCTCGCGGTGGATGAACATCACCACGTCCGCGTCCTGCTCGATGGAGCCGGAATCACGCAGATCCGACAGAGCGGGGCGCTTGTTGTCGCGCGTCGTCGAGGCGCGGGACAGCTGCGCGCAGGCGATCAGTGGCACCTTCAATTCCAGCGCGATGGCCTTGAGCGACCGGCTGATTTCGCTGACCTCCAGCTGCCGGTTCTCGCTCTTGCCGTCGGCGTGCATCAGGCCGAGATAGTCCACCACAATCAGGTCGAGGCCCTTGTCCATCATCAGTCGCCGACAGCGGGAGCGCAGCTGGGACGGCGACAGACCCGCCGTATCGTCGATATACAGCGACGCGTTGGACATCGGCCCGATGGACTTCGCCAGCCGCATCCAGTCGTCGCTGGTCAGGCGGCCCTGCCGGACGCGCTGCATATCGACCCGCGCGTCGGAGCACAGAAGGCGCAGCGCAATCTGTTCCCGCGGCATTTCCAGCGAGAACACCGCGACAGACTTCCCCGCCGCCAGCGCCGCGTGCCCGGCGATGTTCATCGCCAGCGTCGTTTTGCCCATGGCGGGGCGCGCGCCCAGGATGATCAGCTCGCCGCCGTGCAGGCCGGTCAGGATGTTGTCCAGCGCGGTAAAGCCGGTGGGCACGCCGGAAATGCGGCCCTTGAGCCTGCTCAGCTCCTCGATCTGCGCATAGGTATCATAGAGCACGTTCTTGACGTGCACCAGGCTTTCGCCGCTGGAACGGTTCATCACGATGTCGAAGATGGACTTCTCCGCGTGGGCGAGCACCTCCGGCAGCGGATTCTGCTGACTGAAGCACTCCTGCGAAATATCCTGCGAGGCGCGGATCAGCCTCCGCAGCGTCGCCTTTTCCGACACCAGATGAATGTATGCCTTGACGTTGGCGGTGGTGGGCACAAACTGGCTCAGCTCAATCAGATACGCCGTGCCGCCCACGCCCTCCAGCGTTCCCCGGCGGGACAGCTCGCTGTCCACCGTCACCAGGTCGATCGGGCTTTGGGCGCGGAACAGGCCCAGCATACAGTCGAACAGCTCCCGGTGGGCGGGTTGATAAAAGTCATCCGGCGACAGCGTTTCCGCCGCCTGCATCACGGCGCTCGCATCCTGGAGCATTGCGCCCAGCACGGAGCGTTCCGCCTCCACACTGTTGGGTGGCGTCAGGCCCCGCAAGTCGCTGCGTGCCTCCATCCGTCCCCCTCCCTTCCGGCTGTCAAGCTCGATTTATTTCGTGGCGGGCGTGACGTGCACCGTCATCTTGGTGCTCACGCCCGTATACAGGCGCACCTCCACCTGCGCGTCGCCCACGGTGCGGATAGCCTCGGGCAGGTCGATCTTGCGCTTGTCCACCTGCACGCCGTACTGCTTTTCCAGCTCGGCGGCGATCTCCGCCGTGGTGATGGAGCCGTACAGACGCCCCTTCTCGCCGCACTTGACGCTCAGGTTGATCACCTTGTGCTTGAGCTTCGCCGCCGTCGCTTCCGCCTGGGCGCGGCGCTCCGCCTCCCGCGCGTCAGCCGCCGCGCGCTTGCGCTCGATTTCCTTCAGCGCGCCGGGCGTCGCCTCCACCGCCATCTTCTTGGGGAAAAGGAAGTTGCGGGCGTATCCGTCGGACACGTTGATGATCTCGTCCTTCTTGCCGCTGCCCTTCACATCCGTAAGCAGAATCACCTTCATGGTCTTGTCCTCCTGTATCAAATCTTGATTAAGGTTCGTCCGGTTCGTCGTCGTCCCTGCGCGGACGCAGCCGCCTCAGGTCAAGCAGCTGATCGGCCAGCCCGACCATCGTCATGATCGACGGCGCGAGCGCCATGACAGCCGCCAGCAGCGCCACCGTTCCCGCGCGCCGCCGGGACAGCCCCCACATCACGCACACGCCCAGCGTCATGTACAGCGCGCTGAAAAGCGCCATACCGAGCCGGGCCATGAAGCACGCCACCGGGTTTTCCGTGAGCAATTGCAGCGCGCCCATCGCCAACAGCACCAGCGCCGCATACCGAGCCGGGCCCGTCAACCGCCACGCGGACGGCCCGGACACGTCGCACTTCAGGCCGTGACGGCGCAGCGTCCGCCCTGCCGCCAGCAGCACAGCGACCGGCGGCAGACCGATCGCCCACACGGCCAGCTGCGGCAGCAGCGATTCCAGCAGCATTTCCAGGCTCAGGCGCAGGCTGTACAGCATTTGCACCCGCGTATCCGCCGGAATAATGACCTGCCCAAACAGCGACACCGCCGGCAGGAGCTTCTGCTCCCCCGTCAATCGCGACAGCCCCAACTGATACGCGGTCAGCAGTTTGCGCGCGCTGTCCGGCGCCTGATCGACCGCGTCGGTCATCGCCTGCGCCAGGCCGGGGATCATGCGTCCGTCAAAATGGACGCACAGCAGCGTCAGCAGCAGCACAACCTCCGCCGCCGCGGCGCCCGTCCAGCACATCGCCCGCCGGGACAGGCTGCGCAACGGCAGCCAAGGCGCAGCGGCGCACAGCGCGCACCACACGGCGACCGCCGGGCGAATCCACCCGGGAAGCGGCAGCATCGCCGTCGCCGCCGCCAGGGACAGCGCGGTGGCCGTCCGGTTTTCGTCCGACGCGCGAAGCCCTTCCGTCACGGGCGGAAGCAGCAGCATGAACACAACCGCCGCAGGCCAGCCAAGCGCCCAGGGCAGCACGGCCGTGCCCACAATCGCCGCCACCCGAACCGCCAGGCCCGGGAAATCCTTCCGCATTGCGTCGTCCTCCGGCTTGACAAACTGATTCATCCTATTTTATAGCAAATCCGCAAAAAAAGCAAGCCCGCATCCCGTCGACGCGGTGATGTATCGTTTTTTCGCCGGAGGGGGATGCTGAAGGAGAGGCGATGCGCATGGAGCTGTTCTTTCTGCTTGTATGGGTGCTGCTGATCACGCCGGTGGAAATCACCGCCGCGGGGCAATGGCGCGGCGACGCGTCCGCGACCGTCACCCTGCGCGTGTGGGGATTCCCCATCACGCTGCGCACCCGGACGCAGCGAACCCCGGCGGGACACCGACTCATCATCCTTCCCCGTCGCCAGGGCGAACGACCGCATGACGCGCCGCCTGAGCGTGTGCGTGGCGGGCTGATTCTGCTGGGCGCGCTGCTGCGCAGCAACCATGGCCGCGCCCTGCTTTGGCGCGGGGTCCGGCGCGTTGATCTGGCGGTGCGACTTTCCCTGTCCGACGCGTCGCATACGGCGCTGGCGTCCGGCGCGCTGTCCGGCGCGTTCCGCACGCTGCCCAAGGCGGTGCAGCGACGCATTCGGCTTCGCGTCGTACCGGACTTTTTCGCGCAGGGCGGACAGGTCGGCAGCAAATGCATACTCTTTTTCCACCTGGGCACGCTACTGGCAGCGGCGGCGCTGCTTTTGAGCGCAACCCTGTTGGAGGCGCGGGAGCACGCCGCTCCAAAGGAGGCATGAACAATGGAACATCCGATTGGCGAACTGATGCAGACCGCGATGGCGTCCATCAAGGACATGGTGGACGTGAACACCGTCATCGGCGACCCGGTGGTCGCCTCCACCGGCGCGACGATCATCCCTATCTCAAAGGTGAGCTTCGGCTATGTCACCGCGGGCGGCGACCTGGCCTGTGAGGACAAGAAGCGCGCGCCCGCCGAGCACAGCGATTTTCCCTTTGCCGGAGGCAGCGGCGCGGGCGTGTCGGTGCAGCCGGTCGGCTTTCTGGTGGTCAGCGGAGAGACCGTCCGGATGCTGCCCGCCCAGTCGCTCACCGTCGCGGATCGGATGGTCGAGCTGTTGCCGACAGTCGTCGAGGACGTCAAAAATCTCTTTGCCAAGCCGGGGCAGGACGCGCCGTCCGGCGGCGTCATGTGAGGCCGTCATGAGCAAGCGAAGCCTTCTTGCCCTGCCGGCGCTGCTGCTTGCGCTGGTGCTGCCGGGGATGGCCGCGGCGCAGGAAACGTCCACCTCCGCCAGGGCGTGCGTGATTATTGATGAAAAAAGCGGCCGAGTGCTGCTCAGCCACAACGCGGAAACGCCCCTGCCCATGGCCTCCACCACCAAGGTCATGACGGCGCTGCTCGCCCTGGAGCGGGGACAGCTGACCGACCCGGTCGTCTGCGGACGGAATGCCTTCGGCGTGCCGGGAACGAGCATCTATCTCTCTCTGGGCGAGACGCTCTCCCTGGAGGATATGCTCTATGGCCTGATGCTCGCCAGCGGCAACGACGCGGCGGTCGCCATCGCGGAGCACATCGGCGGCACGACGGAGGAATTCTGCCGCATGATGACCCAGCGCGCGCGGGAGCTTGGCTGCGTCAACACGGTCTTTTTGACACCCCACGGCCTGCCCTGCGAGGGGCACTACACCACCGCCCACGACCTGGCGCTGATCGCCCGGGAGGCGATGACCCACGAGACCTTCCGGCAGATCGTCTCCACCCGTCGGGCCAAGATTCCCTGGGAAGGACGTTCTTACGACCGGGTGCTGAACAACAAGAACAAGCTGCTCGCCACCTACCCGAGCGCGACCGGCGTCAAGACCGGCTATACCCGTGCGGCGGGCCGATGCCTCGTCTTTGGCGCGGAGCGGGACGGAATGCGCATCCTGGGCGTAGTGCTCGGCTGCGCCGATTGGTTCGACGAGGCCGCGCGATTAATGGATCTGGCCTTTGCCCAGTGGGAGTCGGTCATGATGCTGTCCGCGGGCGAGCGTATCCGCACGCTTCCCGTTGAGGACGGCGCGGCGGACGTGCAGGCGGTACTGGCCGACGACCTGTCCGGCCTCGTGCCCAAGTCAGCCTTGCCCGCGGTGGAGATTGATCTGCCCGATCAGCTGAAAGCGCCCGTCGCCGCCGGACAATTGCTGGGCGAGGCGCGGCTCACCTGCGGCGGCGAGGTTGTCGGCGTCGCGCCGATTCTCGCCGCGGAGAGCGTGCCCCGCGACGACCTGCCTGCCCGCCTCCGGCGCTGCGTCGAACAATGGCTTCTGCTACCCTCCGCCTCCTGACGGCGGTCAGATCAGTGCCAGCAGCTTTGTCACATAAATCAGTACGAACAGCGTCGCCATCGAGCAGATGGTCGTCAGCACCACCTGCGTGGCGGCCAGCGGGCCGTCGCCGCCCATCGCTTCCGCCATCGGATAGCTGCTGACCGCGCAGGGCGCGCCAAAGAGGATGAGCACCACGCCCAGCTCGTCATGCCGGAAGCCCAACAATGCGGCCAGCGCGACCATGATCGGCGGGATGATCGCCTGCTTGAGCAGCACCGTCCAGGTCAACTCGCGCCGGTTATCCCGCACGCCGTGATAGCGCAGCGACGCGCCCAGCACCAGCAGCGACAGCGGCGACGCCAGCCCGCCCACCTGCTTGATCACGCTCTCGGCGATGCCCGGCAGCGGCAGCCCCGTAAACAGGAACAGCGCGCCCAACGCGCTGGCGATGATCAGCGGATTGGTCACGATGGCGCGCGCCAGCTTTTTCACGTCCGCGCGCGCTTCCCCGCAGCGGGAGAGCGCCAGCACGGCCAGCACGTTGTTCAGCGGAATCACCACCGGCATCGCCAGCGTGACGGCGGCGTTGCCCGCGTCGCCGAACACCGCCTGCATCAGCGGCACGCCCAGCAGCGCGAAATTGGTACGGAAAATGCCCTGCACCATCACGCCGCTCTTTTTCGGATCGTGAAAGAAGCGCGGCACGATCAGCTGCGCCGCCAGGAAGAGGGTCAGCACGCCGAGAAACAGGTACAGCGCGAAGGACAGTCCCGGCGCGCGGGACGCGTCCAGCGAGCGGATGTTGTTGAACAGCATCGTGGGCAGGAACAGCTTGAAGATCAGCCGGTTGAGCGCGGAGGTCGTCTCCGCCGTCAGCCAGCCGATGCGCCGGACGCCCCAGCCCAGCAAAAGCATCAGCAGCAGCGGCGCCATGATGTTGATGGTCACGATCAGTTCCGTCATTGCTTTTTGACTCCTTTACAGGAAGATTGCCGGACGCCCCAGCGAAGGCACAACCCGCTCCCAGAACACGTCCTGGCTGAAAACAAGCGTCGCCGTGTTGTCGCAGGGGTGGAACGCGATGCGCCCCGGACGGCGTGTCTCCCGGTCAAAGACAAGCTGAATCACCCCGTCCCGGTCGAACCACGCGCCCAGCGGGCTGAGCGAACCGCTGCCCAGCCCCAGCAGCGCGGGAAGCGCCTCCGGCGGCGCGAAGCTCAGGCGCGACACGCCCAGCGCCCTGCTGACCTCCGCTGTGCGGAAGGGCTTGTCAGGCGGCGTTACGTATAAATAGAAAGCCGTCTTTTGCCGGTTGCACAGCAGGATGTTTTTGCAGAACATCACATCCGGCGCGGCGAAGGGCAGCGCGGCGCAGTCCTGCATGGAATGGGCGGGGGCGTGCTCGTAAAGCGCAAAGGGAATGTTCTCGCGCCGGAGCCGCTCAATCACCTGCGCTTTGTGGGACATGGCGAATCGCTTCCTTTCCTGTCAGGAGAGGATTCGCCGGACGGGCGGGCGAACCCTGCCCCGCCTGCTGCTCAGCCGTTTTTTTCGTGTTTTCTTTCCGTTGCGTTTTTTCTTGCGCAGCGCCGCCAATCGTGCTATAATTTTTTTATACAGAAGGTTACTATACGAGGAGGCATCGGTGATGAAAAGAAGAATCGGCATTCTGACCAGCGGCGGCGATTGCCCGGGCCTGAACGCGGCCATTCGCGGCGTGACCCGCGCGGCATACGAGATGTTTGACGCGGAGATCATCGGCATTCACGACGGCTACCGTGGCCTGATCGAGGGCGACTGGCAGCTGATGAGCCGGGATCAGTTCTCCGGCATTCTGACCCTGGGCGGCACCATTCTGGGAACGGCGCGCACACCCTTCCGCAATATGCGGGTCATTGGCGAGGACAAGGTAGACAAGGTCGCCGCGATGAAGAAAACCTACAAGGATTTGAAGCTGGACTGCCTGGTCACCCTCGGCGGCAACGGCACGCACAAAACGGCGAACCTGCTCTCCGAGGAGGGGCTGAACGTCATCGGTCTGCCCAAGACCATCGACAACGACCTCTACGGCACCGATTTCACCTTCGGCTTCCATACCGCCCTGGACATCGCCACGGAAGTCATCGACCGCATCCATACCACCGCCGCCAGCCACGGCCGCTGCATGGTTATTGAGATCATGGGCAACAAGGCCGGCTGGCTGACGCTGTACTCCGGCGTCGCCGGCGGCGCGGACGTGGTGCTGATTCCGGAAATCCCCTACGACATCAGCAAGGTCGCGAAGGTGGTCGAGGCCCGCGCCAAGTCCAACAAGGGCTTCACGATCATCGCCGTGGCCGAGGGCGCGATGGACAAGGATGAGGCCAAGCTCAAGAAGAAGGAGCGCGAGGCCAAGCGCGCCCAGGAGCACTTCTCCGCCAGCGCCTATGTGGCCCGCAAGCTGCAGGAGGTTGTCGGCGTGGAGGCCCGCGCGGTGGTGCCGGGTCACATCCAGCGCGGCGGCAGCCCCAACGCCTACGACCGCGTGCTGTCCACCCAGTTCGGCGTGCACGCGGCGGAGCTGATCCGCGACGAAACCTACGGCGTGACCGTCGCCCTGAAGGGCAACGCCATCGGTCACAATCCGCTCAAGGACATCGCCGGCGTGCCCAAGCTGGTGCCCGAGGATGACCAGATGATTCGCACCGCCCGCCGGATGGGCATTTCCTTCGGCGACTGACGGACATTCACGTCCCGGAGCGCGTTGCACTCCGGGCTTTTGTATGCCCGTGCGCCGGTTGCTTTTTCCCCGGCGGCACGGTATAATAGAGGCAAGAGGTGAACGTCATGGCGGAGATCGGCGTATTTGACAGCGGCGTGGGCGGCATCAGCGTTTTGGGAACGCTGACGAGCGTCCTCCCGGAGGAACGCTTCTATTATTATGGCGACACAGCCCATGCGCCCTACGGCACCAAGCCGGAAGCGGAGGTGTTGCGCTATGTGCGCGGCGTGATGGCGTGCATGGCGCAGCGTCAGGTCAAGGCGGTGGTGATCGCCTGCAACACGGCGACCTCTGTCGCCGCAGCGACGCTCCGGCAGGAGCTGACGCTGCCCATCATCGGCATGGAGCCGGCCCTCAAGCCGGCCAGCGAGCACAGGCACGGCGGAACGATCCTTGTGCTGGCGACGCCGGTCACACTCCGGCTGCCGAAGTTTCAGGCGCTGATGGCCCGGTACGGCGAGGGCGCGGTCCCCCTGCCCTGCCCCGGCCTGATGGAGCTGGTCGAGCAGGAAGCGTTTGATCAGGCGGAAAATTATCTGCGTGACCGCTTTGCATCCATCGACCTTTCCCGCGTGGACGAGGTGGTGCTCGGCTGCACCCATTATGTGTTTTTGCGGCCCGTCTTGAACCGGCTGCTTCCGCCTGCCGTCGAGGTGGTGGACGGCAATCTGGGCACGGCGCGCCAGCTCCGCCGCGTGCTGGAAGTGGGCGGCCTCCTGCGTTCCGGCGGGGAAGGCCGGGTCGTGCTGGACACCAGCGGCGACCCCGAGCGCGTCCTGCCGGTGATGCGTCGTCTGGCGCTCCGGGCGGGCGTGCCCGCGTCGTTGATCGCGCCGTAAGCCGGTTTTCAGCAAAATTCTCAAAAAAATAAACAAAGATCAGCCTTTCACGAAAAAAGCCCTTCCCTTTTGGATATATTCATGTTATACTGGTCATAACGGGTTGATGATCCACCTTCGCATACATGGATCATGATACGAAAAAAGCAAAAAGGGACAGGAGGAACATCTCATGGCTGATTATTTGACGAGTAACATCCGCAACATCGCCCTCATGGGACATGGCGGCGAGGGCAAAACCACCCTTACGGAGGCGATGCTCTACGCCGCTGGCATTATCGACCGCCAGGGCAAGGTGGAGGACGGCACCACCACCAGCGACTTCGAGCCGGAGGAGATCCGCCGCAAGTGCTCCATCAGCGCCGCCTGCGCCCCGATCGACTGGAACGACAAGATGCTCAACGTGATCGACGTGCCCGGTTATTTTGATTTTGTGGGCGAGATGGTCGGTCCGCTGCGCGTGGTGGAGACGGCGTGCATCGTTGTCAGCGCGGTGACAGGCTTCAACGTGGGCGCCGAGAAGGCGTTCAAGCACGCGGTGAAGAGCGGCGTGGGCCGGATGTTTGTCGTCAACCAGATGGATCGCGAGCACGCCAACTTCGACCGCGTCACCCAGCAGCTGCGCGACCGCCATGGCAGCTGCGTCGTGCCCATCCTGCTCCCCATCGGCGACGGCGCGGACTTCCGCGGCGTGATCAACGTGCTGGAAAAGAAGGCCTATGAGGGCGCGTACAAGAAGAGCGTGGAAGTTCCCATGCCCGAGAACATGAAGGACAAGGTCGACAAGGCCTTTGAGTACCTGACCGAGCAGGCCGCCGCCGCGGACGACGACCTCATGCTCAAGTACCTCGATGAAGGCGAGCTGAACTACGAGGAGATTCTGCTCGGCTTCCGCAAGGGCATGAAGGACGGCAGCATCGTGCCCGTCTGCGCGTGCTCCGCGCTTACCGGCGTGGGCATTGCCCGTATGATGGATCTGATGGCCAAGTATCTGCCCTCCCCCGCCCATGACGGCATCACCCACGACGGCTTCAATCCCCGCACCGGCGAGGCGCAGGTTCGTATCTGCAAGGACGACCAGCCCTTCTCCGCGTTCATTTACAAGACGATCGCCGACCCCTTCGTGGGCAAGCTGTCGCTGTTCCGCATCTTCTCCGGCGTGCTGACGAACCAGACCATTCTCTACAACGTCAACAAGGACAAGACGGAAAAGACCGCCGGTATCTACATCCTTCGCGGCAAGAAGCAGATTGCCAAGCAGCAGCTGCACGCGGGCGACCTGGGCGCGCTGAGCAAGCTGCAATTCACCTCCACAGGCGACACGCTGGCGGACTACAACAACCCCATCCAGTACCCGACGCTGGCCTTCCCCGCGCCGTGCATGAGCAAGGCCGTGTACGCCGCCAAGCAGGGCGAGGAGGACAAGGTGTTCTCCGGCCTGAACCGGCTGATGGAGGAAGATCCGTCCATCACCCTGGAAAAGAATAACGAGACGACCGAGACGCTGCTCTCCGGTCAGGGCGAAATGCACCTGGACGTGATCCGCTGCAAGCTGGCGAGCAAGTTCGGCGCCAACGCCGTACTGCAGGATCCGAAGATCCCCTATCGTGAGACGATCCGCAAAGCCGTCAAGGTGCAGGGCCGCCACAAGAAGCAGTCCGGCGGCCACGGCCAGTTCGGCGACGTGTGGATCGAGTTCTCCCCCTGCCGCGACGGTTCGCAGGAATTCGAGTTTGAGGACGCGGTGGTCGGCGGCGTTGTGCCGCGCAACTTCATCCCGTCCGTGGAAAAGGGTCT
>CAZRLM010000026.1:0-23622 GCA_964600835.1 uncultured Oscillospiraceae bacterium | reverse complement strand
ATATTCGTTGGCATTTTACCCAAAGTGGCTCAAGTCCATTTTAGCATTCACAAGCAGGCGAAGCTGTTCGTTTCAGCAACTGCGAGTTTAGCGGCAACGTCATCAATGAAGCACCCGCAAAAACTGTGGTTTGAATTCTCCCGGACTGCGAATTTGCGGATGGCCGCCATTGCATTCCGAACAGCGGCGTAAAGGAAGCGACAATGGATTATTCTATTCATGCCAAAGCAAGCCTTGTTTTGCTGTATTAATGTGCACATCAATAAGTATGCTTTGAAACCGTATTTAATATCTCCACGCATAGTCTGGCGTATCATGGTCAATTTCCATCATGTCGAGGAGATCGCCTGTATAGGCGTTAATTTTC
The DNA here is from genome assembly GCA_964600835.1 of uncultured Oscillospiraceae bacterium. Lineage (GTDB taxonomy): Bacteria > Bacillota > Clostridia > Christensenellales > Aristaeellaceae > UBA11524. The sequence goes on along the minus strand of CAZRLM010000026.1, from coordinate 23,255 downwards.
ACAACATACATTATACCCGAACTGCTGTCCTTTCGATAGAACTCGATGTCAAGTCCAATGGCCCGACAGACCGCAATCCTCCAGAATGGTTGTCCATCTTCATCCTTGAGATAGCAAACGATGGTATCACGATTCTCCATGTGCGTCAGGCCGAGCGTGTTTCCTTGACTTTTTGCGATGGAAATTGCTTCCTCCTGCGGAATGGATTGCGCGTCAGGCAGGGCATAGTGATTGCGAAGGGTGATGTCATAAGGAATTCCGGGATTGTTAAGATAATATGGATATTTCTCGATCCAGTCTTCCATCAGGGGACGTAGTCTTTCGGCTTCCTGATATTTCTTTTCAACGGAAAGATAAGGAAAATCATACCATTCCGCTCCGATCAGCGGATATACATCACTGAATAGCGGAACGTGCGAATCATATTGATAAAAGTCTTCCCCTGGCTTTACCATGGAGCGGAAAACACCATCATAGGTGTAAAGAATGCGATAAAGGTGCTCTTTCTGCCGAAACACATCAACGATCCAAAAGGGAGTATGTCCATTATCAAGATGCTTTTCGTAAATAAAGTGTGGCTCATAGGTCAATGCAGAGATTTCTTCTGGCGTTAATTCTTCCATTTCGCGCAGTATACCATCAATATAGCGGATGATCGTTTCAGCGGTAGCATCGGTATCCAGCGGCTCAGCGGAAATCGCTGTTTCCAGGATATCCGGTTCGTCGATCCAATGCTCTGTACCATGGCTGGCCCAATACAGGACTTCCCCTTGCTTACTTAAATAAGTAGTATGAAGTGGATGAATCCCCGGCATGGAAAAACTTACAAGCCAAACAGGTGTCTTACTGGGGTTATCAACGATGCCGTAACCCAGATAACCATAGTAAACGTCATCGAAAGCGATGCCGTCAAAAGCGGCCTCAACTGTTCCGCACTTCTGAGCAAAGAAGGTTTTGGCAATACTGACGATTTCTTCACGACTTGGCATCCCATCCTCGGGCGTCAGGTAGACTGATTGGTCTGCTGATGCCTGTCCGACGATGAGAACGAGGCAGCCAATTATCATAGCAATACGTTTGATAGCTTTCATATGCACTCCTCCAAATTCAAGACAATGACCGTCAGTTGTCGCCTATATGAACGATCCAGAGAGTAAAATCTTCCCTTAGGCTTTGTTAATTGTCGCGGCTGCATTGTAAGCCCTTCCGTTAATCTTCTTTTTTCCCTAAACTCCTCAATGTGCGAAAGTGTGTTCATGGCTTACAATATAGATGTCCCGAGGGATAAAACACAGGAAGAAAGGTGATTCGATTGGTGAGTTGTTAGGTACTCTGGTCTCCCTGCAAGACGAGCTTGGCCGCTGCCATTCTCAAAGGGATGGGTGTTCTGCAAGGGATAACGAGTAAACTCCATATCTTCTATAGCTTTTACTGATACTGTCAAATAGGTCACGGATATTTGAAGCTTAATTGACCGCATTCCCTATGGCGTTGCGGTTACTGAGCATTCCACTTTGATATCTGGGCGCGAACATCACCGGCGCGGGCATCTGCGCACACGAATCCGCCATGCGCGGCGGCGAAGCGGTGGAGATTCCCGTGTTCTGATAGAGTCGCAAGGTTCCTGGTTAAAATCATGCCCATCGGCTTGGCCGATGGGCATGATTGCGTTTATGATGAACTTGATGAAAGACATAACGTCAGGCTGGGCGTCCATCCGGAGGCGCCGCGAGCCTTATTCTTCGCACCACACCGGCAAGCCATGCGCGAGCGCGAAGCGGTAGGCTGCGGAATCCGCCGCACAGATGATCAGGGGATGGCTGCCGGTAAAGGCGTCCTCGGCGATCTGCTGCACGGAGGATGGGATTCGGATGGCAACCAGACGGCTGGTATTGGCAAACGCCCGCGCGTGAATGACGGTGACGCGCTCGCTCAGGATGACGTATTGCAAACTGCTGTCGCCATAGAACGCCTCCTCGCCAATCTGCTCAAGCGCGGCGGGCAGCTGAATGGCGACGGGCTGCTCATACACCGTCAGCGGATAGGATGCCGATACGCCGGAGTCATCCGCCGCTGTCGCCGTCACGATCACATTCCCGGCGGCCAGCGCTGTGACGTGTCCGTTTTCATCTACCGTCGCAATCGTTGGATCGCTGCTGCGCCAAAGCGGAACGCGCGCCGCCACGTTTTCCGGCAGCACGACGGCGGTCAGCTGCAACGAGTCAAGGCCCGGCATCAGGTACAGCTCGTGCCTGTCCTCCTGGATCGTAATGTCCGTCACAAGCGCCGTGACCGAGACCGCGCAGCTTGCTGACAAACCGTTGATCGTTTCTACCGTGATGAGCGCCTCGCCGCCGCCCACCGCCTGCACGACGCCGCGTGCATCCACGGTGACGACGCTTTCGTCGGAGGACGTCCACTTTAGCGGCAAATCGGTTGTATACAGAGGCGTTACGGTCGCGCGCAATGGCTGCCTGTCGCCGGAACTCATTTGCAGCGCGTCCTGCTCGAGGCTGATGGCCTCGGCAGGAATGTCGGCCACGACCGTCACCTTGCATTCCGCCGAGCAGGCGTTGTCGCTGTAAACCCGGATATACGCGGTGCCGATGCCCAGCGCGGAAACAAGCCCCTGCTCGTCGACCGTGGCGACGGCCTGGTCGCTGCTGACCCATCGCACGGCTGCTCCGGCGGCGCTTTCGGGCAGAAGCGTGGCGGACAGCTGGAGCGTATAGCCTCTGCCGATCGTCACATCGCCTTCGCTGAGCGTAATCTCCTGCACGCTCTGCGCCTGCGGATCGATAAAGAACAGTCCGTTTGCCAGCGCGTACGCTTGCGCGCTGCTGCCGGTCGTGCCGACAAGGGTGACAGCCGAGTAACCGAAATATGTATTTTCCGCAACCAGCGTGACCGCGGCAGGGAGATACACCCGCTGTAGGCTGCTGCATCCGCCAAAGGCGAACTCGCCTACGCTGGACAGGCGCTCGCCGGCGTTTACGGTCGTCAAATTCGCGCAGCCGAAGAACGCACCGCTGCCGATCTGCGTCACGGACGAGGCCGTAAAGTCGCTCAGCGCAATACAGCCCTTGAACGCTTCATCAAGCACCAGGGTGACGCTGTCCGGCACCGTCAGGCTGGTCAGCCTGCTCTGATCGGCAAACGCCCGGGCGGCAATGATGGAAACGCCGTCGGGGATGCGATACGCCGTTTCAGGCTTTCCGGCAGGATACAGCAGCAGCCGGCTGCCGTCCTTACTCAGCAGCACGCCGTCCTGCGACGACAAGTACTCATTACGCTCGCTGACAGTCACGGCGCTCAGGCTGCGGCAGCCGCTGAACACGTCGGTGTTCAGGAAGGCCAGCCCTGCGCCAAGCTCCGCTTTGCGAAGGTTGACGCAGCCGGAGAACGCATAGTCCTCTACCAGGGCCACCAAGTCCGGCAGCGTCACGCTGACCAGACTGGTACAATCCGCAAAGGCGTATCTGCCAATGACGCTGACAGCGCCAAGGTCGATGGACTGCATCCGCGCACCCTGGAACGCCGCGTCGCCGATCGCCGTGACCGGCAGGCCCAGCAGCGTTTGCGGAATGACGACGGCGGATTCCGACCCGGTGTAGCCGGTGATCGTCACCGTTCCGTTTTCGACCGCGACCTCAAACGGTGCGGTATCGTCCGGCTCGAGCCAGGCGGCGTAAAGCGTATGGTCGTATCCCGGCATGGTATAGAGGCCGTCCTCGCTCAGCGCAACGGGCAGGGTTCTCGCCTCGTCCGTGCACCAGTGCAGGAACGTGGACGCGCCGCGCTCAGGCGTGGGCAGGAAGAGCGACGCGTTCCGGACGGCAGACATCGGACGAATGTCCAGACCGGTCGCTTCAAACGTCAGCGCATAGGTCTTCAGCTGATAGTCAGCCCCATGCGCCAATGCCCAAACGTGGGCGGGGGAGCCCGCGTCGCAGATGATCACACAGCCCGCGGGCGCCTGATCCATCTCAACGGAGAGAATGTGGTTGCCGATGGACAGCTCGTTCACCGACGCAAGCCCTGCGCCGAAGCCGCTTCCAATCGCGATCACCGGTTGCCCATCGAGCGTTTCGGGGATGGTCAGCGTATGCGCGCTGCCGCGGTAGCCGGTCAGGCACAGTCCGGTGACAGCGCCGCCCTCCTGCTCAAGAGTCACGGTTTCATAGGCGAACTGCTTCGTCAGCGTCGCGTAGAGCGTCAGCGATCGTGCGGGCATCAGGTCGGTATCCAGATTCCAGGGCGTGGTCATCTCGCTGTCCTGATACCAGGTCTGCACAAAATTCCCGTTCTCGTCCTCATCCATCTGCCGGAGGAGGCTGATGGTCATGCCTGCCTCCGCGGAGATTTCGCGCAGCAGCGCGCCGTCCACATACAGCGTCAAAGCGTACTGATTGTAGTTGGTCGTATACGTTTCCCCATTGTCCAGTTGGAAGGTGCACCAATCGCGCAGCACGCCCTGCCCCAACGGGCCAAACACCGCCATGTCCAGGTTGAGCGGGAGCGTATCCAGGCTGGTTCCCTCAATGGTCGTCAGCCCATAGGCGGAGAAGTAGCGCAGCATATCGCAGCTGCTGAACGCGCCCTTCCGCAGCGTGGTCACGCTGTCGGGCAATTCCACGCGGCTCAGCGCGCGGCATCCGCTGAAGGCGGACGGGCCGATTTCGACCAGCGCGCTGGAGAAGTGAACCGTTTTCAGCCAGCGGTTGTTCGCCACGGCCGATTCGCCAATCCGCGTGACGGTATCCGGCATATCATAATTCGCGTGCCGCATCGCTTCGGGGTAGCAGATCAGCTCGGTCATGTCCTTGTTGTAGAGAACGCCCGCGCGGGTCGCGTAATGGGTCGACGCTCTGCTGACCGTGATGCTGCCGATGGTCGAATTGCCGAACGCGTTTCGATCAATGCGCTGCACCGTGTCGGGCAGGCGAACGCTCGTCACGCCGCTGTCATCAAACGCGTATGCGCCGATGGACACCAGTTTTTGGCCGTCGACCAGGCTGGGCAGCGACAGGCTGCTGTCCTGATTGTCCTGGAGGCGGTAGCTGACCAGCTCCAGGCCGCCCTCAACCGGCTTGTACTTTCCGCCAACCGGCATCCGCGAGAGCTTGCCGTAGATGATCTTCTCCGTGGGCGGCACCAGGTTGGGCACAACCATGAGTTCCATCTCCGGGTCGCAGAACCAGCCCTCGAAGGCATAGCCCTCCACCATCGGATCCGCGGGGAGCGCGAACGCTTCGTTGGGCGTTTGATACATTTCGGTATACAGGTAGAAGCCCTCCGGCAGGGTCGCGTCGGTTTTGCCTGCGTGCCAGAGGTCGACGGCAAACAGGATGCGCGTTTGCTGGATGAACCCGGCGTAGAGCGTAACGCCCTGCGCGGGAACCTGCTTAATCGCGACGGGGGCCAGACATTCTTCGTCCGTGTACCAGCCGCTGAACACAGCGTGCTCCTTTTCGGGCGCGGCTTCGGGCACGGGCAGCTCGCTGCCTTCCAGCAGGGAGAAGCGCTGGAACAGCGTCGCTTCGCCGTTTTCGTCCAGCGTGACATAGTCCACCGCGACCGGCTCGAGAATCTTCGCGTACAGGGTCAGGTCAGCCGACGGCATGACGTTCATCGTCCAGGGGGCGGTGAACTCCGGATCGGTATACCAGCCCGCGAATGCGCAGCCCTCGCGCACCGTGGGCGCTTCCGGCACGACCGATGCGAGGAACGCCACCTCATCGTCGGCCAGCACGGCGTACCCTTCGGCCAGCACGGCGACCTCGCCCTCGACGCCGCGCGTGACCACCATGGTGCCATCGCTGACAGCCACCGCCCTGGTCTGTACCGCCGTTTGCTTCGCGACAAGGCGCAGCCTGAACTGAGGCAGCCCGGCGGAGCTGTCATAGACATAGGCGATCTTTTTCTGCTGCGCAAAGGCGTCCACCACGCTGTTGTAAGCGGTGGTGTACAACGTCACCGCTGGGTTGAACGTCCCGCCGTCGACGATGGACTGCAAGCCGTCCGGCAGGCGAATCGTCCGCAAACTGCTCTGCTTTGCAAGGTTCCAGCTCCCGATGGTTGTCAGCGTCGAGGGGAGGATGAGGGTTGTAAGGTTAGGATAACCCTTACCGGTGTCATAGTTTTTGTTACGGTTAACTGCATTTGAAAGTGCAGATTCCGCAATGACAGTGATCCCTTCCGCCAACTCTATCGTGTTCAACTGGTTCGTTTTATCAATATAGAATGGGTTGGTGACCTCAGCGAGGTTTGTGCTGGATGGCCACGGCCCAACCGATGTGCCGATTCCCGCACCAATGCGCAGGCTCTTGAGCGCGGTGCAGCCTTCGATTATGCCTTTACCGTAGGTAGTTACGCTGTCCGGGATGGACAGGAATGTGAGGCTGGTGCAGCCGGAAAACGCGTAAGAACCAATGCCGGTAACCTCGTCTCCAAGTGTGACGGTTTTAAGGTTGCTGCAACCGCTAAAGGCCGAGCTTCCAATCGTTCCACCGGGAATCGTGACGCTTTCCAGCGACGTATTGCCGGAAAAAGCATCGCTTTCCAGTGTGACGTTTCCATTGAATACCAGATTGCGTACTGGCGTATTTTTGAATGCAAATTTTCCTACTTTTACCAGCGTTGAGGGGAGAACGAGGGTTTTCAGACGGGAATACCCCCAGCCATCGGAAGATTGATTATCATTTGAGAGCGCATATTCGCCGATGGTGGTGATACCTTCGGCCAGTTCCAGCGTTTCCAACGACTCCCCATGTCCACCAATATAGAACGGATTGGAGGCAGCAGAAGCGTCCGAAAGAGATTTCCACGGCCCAACCGATGTGCCAATTCCTGCGCCAATGCGCAGGCTCTTGAGCGCGGTGCAGCCTTCGATTATGCCTTTACCGTAGGTAGTTACGCTGTCCGGGATGGACAGGAATGTGAGGCTGGTGCAGCCGGAAAACGCGTAAGAACCAATGCCGGTAACCTCGTCTCCAAGTGTGACGGTTTTAAGGTTGCTGCAACCGCTAAAGGCCGAGCTTCCAATCGTTCCACCGGGAATCGTGACGCTTTCCAGCGACGTATTGCCGGAAAAAGCATCGCTTTCCAGCGTGACGTTTCCATTGAATACCAGATTGTGTACTGGCGTATTTTTGAATGCGTCTCTTCCTACTTCTACCAGCGTCGAGGGCAGAATGAGGGTTTTGAGGTTAGAATAACCGGAGCCAGAAGAATATTGCTTACCATTCGCGAGCGCATAATCGCCAACTTTTGCGATGCCCTCTGCCAGCTCCAGCGTCTCCAGCTGGTTCGTTGTGTCGATATAGAATGGATTGCTGACCGAAGCCGTGCTGGAAGGCCACGGCCCGACGGATTCGCCAATGCCCGTGCCAATGCGCAGGCTCTTGAGCGATGTACAGCTTTGAATCATCCCGGCCCCATAATAGGTCACGCTGTCCGGGATGGACAGGGACGTGAGACTGGTGCAGCCGGAAAACGCGGATGTGCCAATGCTGGTGACTTCATCACCCAGCGTCACGGTTTTCAGGTTGGTGCAGCCATAGAAGGCATATGCGCCAATGGTGCCGCCCGGAATGGTGACGCTTTCCAGCGTTGTGTTGCCCTCAAAGGCGCTTCTTTCCAGCGTGACGTCTCCATGGAAGATGACGTTGTAAATCGCCGTGTTGTAAAACGCCCGGTTTCCAATTTTGGTCAACGTGGAGGGCAGAATCACCGTTTTGAGGTTGGCATAGCCGGAACCGGAGCTTTGCCGACCATTTGCGAGCGCGTATTCGCCAATGGTGGTGATACCCTCCGCCAGTTCCAGCGTTTCCAGCTGGTTCGTACCAATATAGAGCGGATTGTTGATGCCGGTTCCGCCGGTCGGCCATGGGCCGACCGATTTGCCGATGCCCGCGCCGATACGCAGGCTCTTGAGCGACGCGCAGCCGTTGATCATGCCCATGCCGTATTGGATCACGCTGTCCGGGATGGACAGAGACGTGAGGCTGGTGCACCCGGAAAACGCGGATGTGCCAATGCTGGTGACTTCCTCCCCCAGCGTCACGGTTTTCAGGTTGGTGCAGCCATAGAAGGCATTTGCGCCGATAGTACCGCCCGGAATGGTGACGCTTTCCAGCGACGTATTGCCGGAGAAAGCGCTGCTTTCCAGCGTAACGCTTCCGTTGAACACCAGGTTGTATACCGGCGTGTTCTTGAACGCGTTGCTTCCTACTGTTGTCAGCGTCGAGGGGAGGATAAGGTTTTTCAGGTTGGGATAGCCCGAACCGGCAACGTCCGCTTTTCCATTGGACAGCCCGTATCTGCCAATGGCCGTGATGCCCTCCGGCAGTTCCAGCGTCTCCAGCTGGCTCTCCGCTCCGATATAGAACGGGTTGGTGACAGGTCTGTAGCTCGTAGAGCTTGGCCACGGCCCGATGGATTCGCCGATTCCCGCGCCGATGCGCAGGGTCTTGAGCGCGGTGCAGCCCTCGATCATGCCTACACCGTAGGTGGTCACGCTGTCCGGGATGGACAGGGACGTGAGGCCGGTGCAGTTCTTGAACGCGCTTGCGCCGATGCCGGTTACGCTTTCCTCTATGGTTAGGTTGGTCAGGCTGGCGCAGTTGCTGAACGCGCCCGCGGGAATCTCGCCCGAGAGAATGGTCACATCCGTCAGCGACGGGCAGTCGGCAAATAGCGAGCTGCCGAGCACGCCGCCGCTCAGCGTGACGGACGTCAGCTTTTGACAGCCGGCAAAGGCGTGCTCCAGGATGTTGACGTCATGGGCAAATTCGATGCTCGTGACGCCGCTGTTGGCGAAGCAGTAGCTGCCGATGGTCTGGAGGCGCTTGCCGAAGCGAACCGTTTCCAGCGTGGGGAAGCCGGGACGCGTGGCGGTGCTCTTGTTCGTTGCGTTGGCGAACACATTCGCGCCGACCTCCGTGACGCCGTCGCCGAGGATCAGGGTTTTCAGTTGCGCGTTTGCGCCAATGTAGAAGGGGTTGATGGCACTGGAGGTGCCTGCCTCAAGGACGGTATCGCCATGGCCTGCGATGGACAGCGTCTCCAAACCGGTGCAGCCCTGGAGCATCCCCGAGCCAAAGCTGGTGACGGAGGCGGGGAAGGACAGCTCCGTCAAGGAGGCGCAGTTCTTGAACGCGTTCGTACCAATGCTGCTGACGGCGCATTCGTTGGAATTGGGCAAGCCAAACTTGACCGTTTTGAGGCTCGGGCAGTCGGCAAAGGCGCTATTGCCAATTTTCGTTACCCCCGGGCCGAGGTAGACGGTTTCCAGGCTCTTGTTTTTGCTGAAGGCGTTGTTGGGAATCGCGCCGGAGAGAATGGTCACCGTCTTGAGCGAATCGCAGCCGGAGAGCACATAGTCGCTCAGGTCTACGGTGACAAGCGTTCCGCCGATCGACATTGGCATGGCGATGGTGAGCTCCTCCACGGCGCTGCCCCGGAGGATGTATTTCCCGTAGATCGACGCCATGGGCGGCAGCGTCACCTGCGTGAGCTGCGGGAAGCCGTACTCGGCGTTGGCAAACACCTCGTCCCCCAGCATGGTGACGCAGCCGCCGACGCTCAGCTTTTGCAGCTGGCTGCCCTCGCCGATGTACATCTGATCCGCATTCAGCAGCCTACATCCCGGATTGACGGTCAGCTCCGTGATAGCGGTGCAGCCCTTGATGAAATTGTTGCCGATGCTGGTGACCGAATCAGGCACGGACAGGCTTTGCAGGGACACGCAGTCCACGAAGGCCCTTTCCCCAAGGCTGGTCACGCCGCCGCCCAGCCTGATGCGCGTGACGTCGACGCAGTTCGTGAACGCGTACGCGCCAATGTCGCAATTCAGGCTGACGGCGTCCAGCTTCATGCAGTTTGAGAACGCGTAGTTGCCCACCTGCGTGATGCCGGTGAGCGGCAGGCGCACACATTGCAGCGAGGTGCATCCGGACGCAAAGTTCGCCGGGATTTCGCTCACGCGCGTTGCGCTCATGTCAATCATCTGCAAATGGGTGCAGTTCGTGAACGCATTCTCGCCAATGGACTGAAGCCCCGCTGGCAGCATGATAGTGCGGAGCGTGGTGTTTCCGTTGAACGCCTTGGGCGCGATTCGCGTCACCTTGTAGGTCACGTCGCCCTGAGGAATCAGCGAAGGGATATAGATATCCGGCTCTGTTCCCGTATAGTCCCCAATGGTGATGCAATTCTCGCCGTCGTTGTTATGGGCATATTCCAGCCCGGCTATGATCTCCGTGCAGAGAATACCGTTATCCTTCGTGCCGACGTAAATATCGTTGATCTGCTCCGCCTGCACGTTGTTGTTCGGCTCCCACGTCGCGTAATAATGCAGCTCGGTGGGGCAGTCGATCGGCAGCTGGATGGCTTCCGTCACGGGGTTGCCCTCGCTGTCGATCCAGCCGGCAAAGTCATAACGCGGCAGCGGGGAAACGCCCGTAGGCAGCGGAACCGTGCCGCCGCGGCGCGAATAGATAACCTCCGGCGCTTCCGTCAGCAGATGGAAGAACACGGCGATATCCTGATCCGTCACGGCGCAGAAACAGACCGTATCGTCGTCGCCCCAATAATCCTTCACCTGATACGTGCTGCCGGGGACGATTTGCCATTGACTTTCATTGGCATAGTCGTCAAAGCCGATGGGGTTCAGGTCACTGTCGCTATGCACGCGAATCCAGTACAGGATCTCGGTGCCGTCCTTGCGGGCAAGCGGCAAACGGATATACTCATTTTTTGCAATAAAGTGAGAACGGTCACGCAGCGCGGTATAGGTGGTATCGTCCAGGCTATCAAGAATAAACGCATCGGCGTTTCCTTCAAAGTCGCTGCCGTCCGCGTTTAGCAGCTTCACCTCTGCCATTTTTTCGGTTTTGGCGTAGAAGGTTGTGTCCTGCGAGATGACGTATGGCCACTTCTTGACTCGCAGCGCTTCATCCATTGTGGCATCCGTGTACCAGTCAAGCAGCTTGTACGCTTCTTTTGTGCCATTGGATGTCTTCGATGATTTAAGAAAATAGTCGCCATAGGGAACGGATGGCTTAGAATATGGTGTGTCAGGTTCCACGATACTGTAACTGTCAACTCGATTATTGTCAAAGGGCAGAATAACCTGGACAGTTTTCAGATCATACGGACAGGCGTAGTCTGCATGAAAATTATTCTTGTCCGCGCTCGTGAAGGAATAGGTATAATATTCATTTGCAGCATTCGGGTCAAAATCCTTCAGCTTTACCACATACGGCAGAAAATGATAGTGCAATGTCAGCATATTCCATCTGAATTGGGCTGAAGCATCTGCGAGTGTAACCCATGATCCGCCCAACTGAGCAGACAATTCGACAACAAAATCGAAAGTGATCGTTATGCAATCAAGCATATTGATATTCACAATTCTATCCAGGTTGACATCGACAGGCATATCCAAATGTATATTGTTATAATACTCCTGATAAACACTTGTGACATCGCGCAAAGGCCCTATATCGTTTTCCTCTATCGAATAGGCGGCTTTAATATCGGCACCAGTAAAAAACTTGATAGAAGCGATTGTACAGGAAAAAACCTTTACTGCCAGTTCAAATTCAAAGCCAAATTTCAGTTCCCCTTCCACTTCCCCGGTGGCCTTTTTTTGGGATGGCACCCTCGCTTTTTTTGTGATTCCTTTTCCTTCTTCAATAACCATCGTTGTTGTGGTAGTTACTTCTACGGACGCGGATGCTTTTCCGCTGAATTCCATGATGGTTTTTGCTGTGAGCGTGAGGTTGAGAATTCCGGCCCAGCTTAAGACTGTCATCTTGGCAAACGGAACATCTATCCGATCGCGATGTAAACGACTGGAGCCTTTGTCTGCTCTCCATTTTTTGATCAAGTCATTGAGTTTTTTATTCGGGTCTTCTTCTTTATCCTCAAGAAAATCGTGCGTATATTCAATTGAAATGACGGTATTAAATTTCGTTGTTTCGCTGATTTCTACCCGGTTGGACACAAATAGTCCTACTTCGCAGGAAGCGGAATAATTTTGGGAGAGTTCAAAACTTAGATCAAATTTATAATTACCCAGTTTCGGATATTTGGGATGCCAAGCAAACCGCGGGGAAGCAGAAGCGTTGCCAGTCAAGCTTCGAGTGGCTGGGTCGTCCACTCTTTCCACTCCCTCATACAGCACGATGCTTGATTCATCAATCATCAGGGTCTGATTCTCAGCGGAATAGTAGGTGAGCACCTCTTCCACCTCGGGCGTTTCGCATTCAAAACCGACGAAACCGTCCCGTTCTTCGGAAATCGCAGTCACCTTGTAGTAGGAAATCTGATACGGATTGTTCGGGTCAAGCAGGAAAAACCGCGTGCCGATGGCCAGCCGTTTGGCTTCCAGCGCACGCAGCCAGACCTCGTTGGCGCTGACGCGCTTGAAATTCTCCGGACGAATCCCGGTGAAATCCACCACGCCGGAGCAGAAATTCAGCTCCGAAATGTTGGCAAAGGCATGACCGTGCTGACCTGCCCATTTCTGCGCATAGGAGGCGTTCGCACCGGCAAGCACGGTGCCCCGCGGAAACGCGTTTTCCCCGATGGCCAGCACGTTGCCGGGCAAGGTGATCTTTTTTAGACCGCTCAGACCGGTCAGTGCGCCCGTCGCAATGGCGACCGTATCCGCTCCACCCAGCAGCTCCGGCGCTTCCAGCTCCGGCTCCGCACCGTCATAGCCGGTGATGATGGCGTAATGCTGCGCTTGCAGCACGACAAAACGCCACCCGTCCTGCGTCTGCTCAAGCCCCTCCGCTACGAGGCCGGCGGCTAACCCCGGAAGCTGCGAAATATCCTCGCAGTTCGCTTCAAGCGCCCTGGAGACTTCGCTCTTTTCTTCCGCATAGGCAATCAGACTGCCCAAAAGCTCCGTCGGCACGATGTTCATCGAAAGCGTTACGATCAACAAAATCGCAACCACCGTTTTGAGCAGCTTCCTCATAGCGAAACGCTTCATTGTCATGCTCCTCCCTTGCCCTCATACACCCTTTATGTGTCCTTTGATGCAATCCAACAGGCATTCTTGTGAACATATCTGCAATACACATATAATAAGCCAAAAAATAGCATAGCACAGGCAAACTGAATAAGCAAGAAAAATATGGTTTTATCGCATAAAAAATACAAGTTTCTTTTTGAACTTTGGCATAGGTTTCGTGCGTGCAGACGCGAATACAAGTAACTTGTTTTCCAAACGCCGTTTATGCGGCGCGTCTCAAACGAGCCGCTCGCAAAAAGCATGGTAGCCCAGCTTGGGAGGTCCAGGAGGGCCATTCGGCCCTCCTGACGGGGTGCAGGGGCAGCGCCCCCTCTCTGGCGGGGTGCAGGAGCAAAGTCCCTGCCCTGCCAAGAAAGGGGATTCCGGAGAGAGGAGAGTTGTGGTATAATGGGGAAGAAAGGGAGGAGAGCAGGATGAATGTCGAAAAATGTGTGAGCGCGCTGGCGCTGCCGCTGCCGGAGGATATTATGAAGCGGAAGTGGGCGGGCGATTTTGAGGGCGCGGCCGCGGCGATTGATGCGCGGCTCCGGGACGAGCTGCCGGAGGCGCTCCGGGCGCGGCTTGAATGCGAAAAGGAGCGGCTGCGTCGGCTGCCGACGCAATACCCGTGGAACCGGGCGGAGGCCATCAAAAAGCTGCAAGAGCTGGTGCCCACCGCGACTGAGGCGGACTTCGACCGTCTGGAGCTGGCAGGCTGGGTCGATTTCATCTATGTCCGGGGCGAAAAGCGGTACTTCGTGCGCTTCCACAAAACGCTGGCGAAGTACCCGCAATGGTTCGGGCTGGCGGAGCGCGTCACTCCGGACAACCCCTGGCTTGACCCGATGATCGAGACGATCAAAACGCGCGGTGAGCTGATCCGGCGGATTACGCTGCGGACGAGCATCGCGGTGGACAAGGCGGCGTTCGTGCCGGGCGAGTATGTGGCGCACCTGCCGTTCCCCGCGCCGTCGGCGCAGCAGCGGGACATCCGCCTGATTTCCGGCGACCCGGACGGCATTGCGGAGGACGGCGCGCCTGCCCGCACGGCCTGGTGGCGTCGTCAGCTGACGCAGTGGCAGGATTTTTCGATGACGTACAGCTACGTCTCCCACATCCGCTATGCCGACCCCCTTGGCGCGCCCGCGCCGGAGGCCCCGCTGTACCCGGACGCGCTGCCGCCCTGCCCGGAGGATCTGGCGGAGAGCGGCGCGTATATGCGCTTCACGCCCTGCCTGCGGGAGCTGGCGGAAACGCTCGCCCGGGGCGAAACGACCGACGCGGGCCGGGCGTGGCGCTTCTATGAGTTCGCGACGACCAGGGTGAAGTATTCCTTCATGCGCGATTACTTCCAGATCGACAATCTGGGCGAGTACTGCGCCGTCAACCTGAAGGGGGACTGCGGTCTGCAGGCGCTGCTGTTCATCCTCCTGTGCCGCATTGCGGGTATCCCGGCGCGGTGGCAGAGCGGCATGAGCATTGACAGCAACTATGTGGGCAGCCACGACTGGGCGCAGTTCTACCTGCCGGGCTGGGGCTGGCTGTTTGCCGATCCCAGCTTTGGCGGCAGCGCATACCGCAGCGGCAACGCGGCGCGGCACCGGTTCTACTTCGGCAACCTGGATCCGATGCGCATGGTGGCGAACCGGGCGTATCAGGCGGAGCTGACCCCGCCCAAGCAGGCGCTGCCCTTCGACCCGTTCGATAACCAGTCCGGCGAGGTGGAACGCGTCGGCGCGGCGCTGCCCTTCACGGGGCGGGAGCTGGATGACAGCGCGGAGCTGGTCGACTGCGAAACGCTGTAATCGGGCGCAAAATCGTCCGCCGGCAGGGAATAAATCGGACACGCCGCGCGTTTTATCAATGGAAAGGATTTCCGGCGGCGGCAGGATATTTCCTGACGTGATTTGGAGGAGGAGCGACATGAGGAAAGTTGTATCGGCGCTGCTGATCATTACGCTGCTGGCCCTGCTGTTCGCGCTGCCGGCGCTGGCGGAAACGGATCGGTTCGCGTTTGATCGGAGCGTGACGGCGCTGTTTGAAGGCGAAACGCTGCAAACGGCGCTCACGCGCGAGGGTCGGGCGACCGAGGGCGAGGTGAGCTATGTTTCCTCCAGCAAGAATGTCGCGACGGTGGATGAAAACGGCCTGGTGACCGGCCTGAAAAAGGGTCAGACGACCATTACTGCGACGCTCAAGACGGGCAAGTGTTCCTTCCGCGCGACCATTACGCTGGAGGTCAAGCGCCGGGTGGAGCGGATCGAGGTCAACGAGAGTCGGCTGAGCGTCCATCAGCCGCAGGAGGAAACGATTGCGGCGCTGCTGACGGAGCCGACGATGCTGCCTGTCCTGACGCTGCCGCTGGGCCGTGGCGAGGTGACGTTGCAGGTGACCTGCGAGCCGCGGGACGCCAGCGACCGCCGCGTGACCGTCACCAGCTCCGACCCGGAGATCGTTCGGGTGCAGGGCACGAAGCTGACCCCGAAAAAGCTCGGCGAGTGCGATGTGACCATTGCCAGCGCGCAGCAGCCGGAGATCATCCGGCAGTACCGGGTGCTGGTGACGCAGCCGATTACGAAGCTGACGATCAGCGCGGAGAGCAAGAAGCTGTTCGCGGGCGACACGCTGCCGCTCGCGGTGGCTTACGCGCCGGAGAACGCCTCGGTGCAGGCGGTCGCCTGGTCGAGCGGCAATGAGAAGGTTGCCACGGTGGACGCGCAGGGCGTCGTGACTGGCGTGGCGCGGGGCAATGCGATCATCAAGGCGACGGCGGCGGATGGCTCGGGCCGGAGCGCGACGTATCAGCTGACGGTGCAGCAGCGCCCGGAGAGCATCACGCTGTCTGCGGAGGACGTGGCGATCAACATGGGCGGCGCGCGCACGATCAAGGCGACGGTGCTGCCGAACACGGCCAACGACAAGCGGGTCGCGTGGAGCAGCTCGGACGAGCTGGTCGCGCGGGTGAGCACCTCGGGACGGATCACGCCGGTGGGGCCGGGCGAGTGCGTCGTCACCTGCCGCAGCGCCGCCGTGCCGGAGGTATCCGCGCAGGTCACGGTGACGGTCAAGCAGCTGGTGACGCGGGTGCGGTTTACCGAGGATGCGGTGGATGTCCGCGTGGGCGAGCAGGTGCAGGTGTTCTGGCAGACGGAGCCGGGTAACGCGACTGACAACAGCGTGACGCTCACGTCCGGGAACACGGGCATTGCGACGGTGGACGCGCTCGGCGTGATTTACGGCGTGAAGCGCGGCAGCTGCTATGTGACCGCCAAGGCGGCGGACGGCAGCGGCAAGCAGGGCCGCGTGAAGGTCAACGTGCTGCAGCCGGTCACAGGCGTGCACATGAAGAACGATACGCTGCTCGTGGGCGTGGATGAAACGGTGACGGCAACCGCCGTGCTGGAGCCGTCCGACGCGAGCAATACACGCATGACCTGGACGAGCGCGGACGCGACGATCGCGACGGTCACGGGCAACCGCAACAAGCCGAAGATCACCGGAAAATCGTGGGGCGAAACGACGATCACCGGCGTGACGGAGGACGGCGGCTATGCCACGGCGCTGACGGTCAAGGTAGGCAATTATGACCGGGCGGTGGAAATCACCGACCTGTACCTGGCGTCCGGCTCCAAGATCAAGATTGTTGTAAAAAACCAGAGCAATATGGTGATCACCCGGTTCAATTTTGAAATCTGGACGTATGACTATATGAACAACCCGGTGCCCTGCAACAGCGTGGACGGCGGCAACCATTTCAGCGGCACCTACGCGCGCACGCTCTATCCGGGCGAGAGCACGGAGCATGGCAAGTTCACCTTTTATGACTTCCAGCAGCCTGCGGATATTGGCCGCGTCGTGATGCGTCTGACCGGCTACCGCACCGACGACGGCTACAGCCGCGACATCCGCGAGGATCGCCAGCAGGAAATCTCCTTCGGCGGCTTCCTGGACGTCGAGGAACGCCAGAAGGGGCTTTGCCCCCTCTGGACTCCCTGAGCAGGGGCGCTGCCCCTGCACCCTGCCAAGGGGCCGTTCGGCCCCTCTGGACCCCCCAGGCGGGGCGACCGGAACGTGGTGCGGGCGGCGCGCAAAGAGCGCGCCGCATGGAGAGAGTGGGAGCCGGGACGCGTGCCCTATATCGGGGTGAAACACATAACATGGGTGAGGACGAGCCTTGCCCCAAAACGTTACTCCATGCGGCGCGCCCATAGCGCGCCGCTCACAAAGCGCATGGCCTCTCAGCTTGGGAGGTCCAGGAGGGCCAATGGCCCTCCTGGTAGAGGAGTCCAGAGGGGGCAGCGCCCCCTCTGGTGGGGTGCAGGGGCGAAGCCCCTGCCTGCCGAAAGGAGAAGAAAAATGATTGTGAGGTTGTTTCCAGGGGGATTGAGGAAGGCGCTGACGTTGAGCTACGATGACGGCGTCGAGCAGGATGCGGAGCTGATTCGGATTTTGGATCAGCGTGGGTTGCGGGCAACGTTCAACCTGAACTCCGGGCTGTTCGCGCCCGAGGGAACCGTATGGCCGGAAGGGCAGGTGCACCGGCGGATGACGCGCGCCAAGGTGCTGGAAACGTATGATACCTCCCGCCACGAGGTCGCGGTGCACTGCCTGACCCACGCGTCGCTGTCCGAAATCTCGCCCGCGCAAATATCCTGGGAGGTGCTCCAGGATCGCGCCAACCTGGAGCAGGCATTCGGCGGCGTGATCCGCGGCATGGCGTATCCCTTTGGCGCGGTGAACGACACGGTAACGCAAACACTGCAAGGGTGCGGTATCGCGTATTCGCGGACGGTGAATTCCACCCACCGCTTCGGCATTCCGGACAACTGGCTCCGCCTTGATCCGACCTGCCACCACGACGACCCCGAGCTGTTCCCGCTGCTGGATCGCTTCCTGAACACCCCGAACCCGTTCGGCGCGTGGCTGTTCTACCTCTGGGGCCATGCCTATGAATTCGAGGAGCACGACAATTGGCGCGTTATCCGCGAGTTCGCCGAGCGCGCGGGCGGCCATCAGGACGTGTGGTACTGCACCAACATCGAGGTCTGCGACTACATGAACGCCTTCGACCAGCTGCAATTCACCGCCGACGGCGGCCACGTCCATAACCCGACGAGCACGACGCTCTGGCTGGAGCAGGACGGCAAGGTCTGCCGGGTTCCCGGTGGCGAAACCATCGCGCTGTAACAAACGTCAAAAAGGTGGCTGCGGCCACTTTTTTGATGCACCGCCGTTGCAATCCGCCGCGTAAGCGTCTATAATAGTTTTGTTATCCGTTCCATGTCGGCAAAGGAGGGCCTTATGCGCCGAACCAGAAGCCCGGAGTACATCTTTTCCAGCGAAAAACCCCGGCACCGCGGCAGGCGGGCGCTCTTGTGGCTTTTGGGCCTATTGATGCTTCTGTTGATCCTGATCGGGGCGATGAACTTTGTGTTCAACCATCAGGTGACGCTGGCGCGGCAGAGCGTAACGGTGCAGAACCTCCCGGAGGAGCTGGAAAGCTGGTCGATCCTGCATATCAGCGACCTGAACGGGCAGGAAATCGGCGAAAAGCAAAGCGCGATTCGCACGGCCATCGAGCTGCGGCGCTACTCCTGCGTCGTGATGACCGGGGACATGGTGGGCAGGAAGGGCGACGTGCAGCCCCTGCTGGATCTGATCGCCCTGCTGCCGTCGGACGTGCCGAAAATGCTCGTGCCGGGGGACAACGACCCGCCGATTCTGCAAACGACGGCGCACGACAGCCTGTCCGTGTATTCGGACTGGGCGCAGGCGGTGCAGGACGCGGGGGTCATCCTCCTGGAGGCGCCGGTCAGCTTCACGCGGGGCAAGAGCACCATCTGGTTCGTGCCGGAGGGGCTGTACTCGCTGGATCTGGACAGCATGGAGACGGCCTATCAGGCGCAGGTGGACGAGCTGATGGCGCAGGGCACGCTGCTCACGCCGGACGAGTCGGCGGCGAAGCGGGCGGCGGAGCACCAGCTGAACCTGAGCAAGCGGATTCGGGAGACGATCGGAACCATCCAGGAGAAGGACATCCAGGTGGTGGTCACGCATACGCCGCTGACGGGAGACTATGTGGGCGACGTGCTGCAATCCGGCGGACGGGAGAAGGTTTTCTCGCTGCGCCGCGCCGCGCTGGTGCTGGCGGGACATTACACGGGCGGACAGTGGCGGCTGCCCTGGGGCGGCGCGCTGTATGTGCCCGAATACGGCTGGATGCCGGAGGACAGGCTGATTATGGGCCTGGATTATGTGGGCGGGGTGCCGCAGTATATCAGCCCGGGGGTGGGAGCGAGCGATACGTCGCCCTTCCCGGGGCGGCTGTTCAACGGCCCGGTGGTCACGCTGCTGACGCTGACCAGCCGCCTGAGCTGATCATAAGGAGGAAACACCTATTATGGCGCAAAAGGCAAAGAGCGCGCGCTTTGAAATGGACATGACCACCGGCGCGATGCTGCCGAAGGTGCTTCGGTTTGCCGGCCCGCTGATGCTGACGGGCGTATTGCAGCTGCTCTACAACGCGGCGGACGTGGTGGTCGTCGGGCGGTTCGCGGGATCGCAGGCGCTGGCGGCGGTCGGTTCCACCGGCTCGTTGATCAACCTGTTAGTGAACGTATTCATGGGATTGAGCGTTGGCACGAGCGTGGTGATTGCCCGGGCCTATGGCGCGGGCGACACGCGGGCGGTGCAGGCGGGCGTGCACACGGCGATCACCGTTGCGGGCATTGCGGGCGTGATCGTGGGCGTTGCGGGCGTCATCCTGGCGCGGCCCATGCTGGAGCTGATGAGCAGCCCCGAGGACGTGATCGACAGCGCGGCGCTGTACGTCAAAATTTACTTTGCCGGAATGCCGGCGAATATGCTCTATACCTTTGGCGCGTCCATCCTGCGCGCGGTGGGCGACACGAAGCGCCCGCTGTACTACCTGTCCATTTCCGGGCTGATCAACGTGGCGCTGAACCTGCTGCTGGTGATTGGATTCCACATGAGCGTCGCGGGCGTGGCCATCGCGACGGTCGTCAGCCAGGTGGTCAGCATGGTGCTGGTGCTGATCTGCCTGGTGCGCAGCGACAGCGTGATTCAGCTGAATCCGAAGCGTCTGCGCGTCGATCTGCCTCAGCTGAAGGAAATTCTGCGCGTCGGGCTTCCGGCGGGCTTGCAGGGCAGCCTGTTCTCCATCTCCAACGTGCTGATTCAGTCGTCGGTGAACTCCTTCGGGTCGATCGTGATGGCGGGCAACGCGGCGGCGAGCAACCTCGAAGGCTTTGTCTACACGGCGATGAACGCCTTCTACCAGGCTGACCTGACCTTCGCCAGCCAGAACCTCGGCGCGCGGCAGTTTGGACGTGTCCGGCGGACGATGGGCGTGTGCCTGGGTACGGTGACGGCGGTCGGGCTGACGCTGGGGCTTGCGTTCCTGGCGCTGGGCCAGCCGTTGCTGACGATCTACAACAGCGCCCCGGACGTGATCGCCGCAGGCATGATCCGCCTGGGAATCATCATGCCGACCTACTTCCTGTGCGGCCTGATGGACGTGATGGTGGGCCAGCTCCGCGGCGTAGGGTATTCGATCATGCCGATGATTGTGAGCCTGACCGGCGCGTGTCTGCTGCGCATTGTGTGGATTATGACCATCTTCGCAGCGCATCACGACCTGTACACGCTCTACATTTCCTACCCGATTTCCTGGGGCGCGACGTTCGCGGTGCATATGCTCTGCTACCTGACGATCGGCCTGCGGCACCTGAAGCAGCAGGAAAGGATCAACGCGTGAGAGCGCAAAAAAAGCGGTGAAAGCCGCTTTTTTTGCTTGGAGCAAACCCTCACAGTTCGCCTTTCACGTCCTGCCAGTCGACAAACAGGCTGTATCGCTGCGTGGTGAACCGGATGACGCACAGATTGGGATCGTCTGGGCCGGTAAAATGGTTTGCCAGGCCCTCGTACCACATGGCGCGGCAGGTTTCCGGATCGGTACAGACATCCGCCGTTCCGACCAGGGAAATGTGGTAGGTGGGCGCGTTCAGACACACGGCGGCCTTGTTGTTGCGGGTGAGGCGCACAGGAGTGGGCGCGCCCCGACCCGTGCAGAAGGTGATCCAGCGCAGGCTGTCGCTGCGCGAGGGGCTGATGGTCGTGGACGCGGGAAAGCCGTCCGCGTCGATGGTAATCAGGGTGCCGAAGCTGTGCGGATCCTGTCGGACGGTGCGCTGCGCGACGATCTCGGCCGCGCGGGCTAAGATGATTTCCCTTGTGCTCATGGAAACGCCTCCTTCTCATTGGACGCACCATCGACGGCGCGATAAAAGTCGAGCACCATCGGGTTCAGCGTCTTGGCCTGCTCGTCGACAAAATGCGGACGATGGCCGCTGCCCTTCACTTCATAGATTCGCGCCATCGGCACCTTTTCCTTCATTGCCGCGCAAGAGCCGTAGCGGTCATGCTCGCCGTTGATGAAAAGCGCCGGGCATTGGATCGCTGCCCATTCGTCGTCGGTCAAGCTGGGGTGCGCTTTCCAGTCGGCAACGGTCGTCCGAAGATAGGTCTGCCAATCGCCCCGATGTGCGTCGAAATGCCGCGCCTTGACGTCCTCGATAAAGCCGGTTTTCCCGCTTGTTAGCAGGCTTTCCGGCAGAAAGTCGTCCGCCCCGTCGACGATGGGATAGGCGCTCCCGCCGACTGTTACCAGGCTTTTGACCTTTTCGGGGTACTTGGCTGCCATATAGCAGCCCACATAAGCGCCGCAGCTGTAACCGAACAGGTGCGCGGACGGAATCCCCAGCGCGTCCAGAAAGCGGGCCATGTCATCCGCGATCATGCGGCTGTTCCACATCAGGCTGTCGCATCGGGTTCTGCCGTGCCCCCGAAAATCGGGGTACAGGCAGCGATACCTCCCGGAAAACGGCTGAATCTGCGCGGCGAAGGCCAGCAGTCCCCGGCTGAAATGGCTGTGGAGGAACAGCACCGTTTCTCCGCGGCCAAACGCCTCGTAAAACAGGTCAAGATCGTTCAGCTTGATCGTTGGCATTCGCTGTCTCCTTCCTGCAAAGGACGGTCAATTGCCGCGGGCCGCCGCGCCGATTTCCACATCCGGCTTGATTTCCCTGGCGCGCTCGTGCCATTTGCCGAGGTGACGGCCGTCCCAGGCCCAGTAATCCTCGCTGATGCAGGTGCGCACCGCCGCGGTTTTCCTGTAAAGCTCCTCGGAGGTCATGGAACCGGACGGGTTGAGCAGCGCCTCGCTTTTCAGGGTGTTGCGGATTTGGCAGAGGAACACCGTTTCGCCGTGATCGCCGGTGGGAATTTCGCGCGCCACCTCCAGCTCGAAGCTGAGCGGACTGCTTGAGAGAACCGGCACCGGCAGCACGCTGCCCATCTCGAAGGGCGCGTCGACGTTCATCTTGTCCGCGTCCCGGCCGTCGGCGGTTCCGAAATAGTCCGCCAGCGGGAGGTTATCCTCCACGACGAGGTTCGCGGAAAACGTGCGGGCGCGTTGGATGTTTTCGAGGGTACGCTT
The DNA here is from genome assembly GCA_964600835.1 of uncultured Oscillospiraceae bacterium. Lineage (GTDB taxonomy): Bacteria > Bacillota > Clostridia > Christensenellales > Aristaeellaceae > UBA11524. Next base: position 714 of record CAZRLM010000026.1, on the reverse strand, counting down.
TTCTCCGCCGATGGCGCAGATGACGCCCAGCTGATCGAACCAGCAATAGCTGAACCAGGTGAACAAGCCGAAATCGGGCGTATGGTCGGCGTTCAGGGTGCCATAGACGAAGAGCGTCTGCGGGCAAAGGTCATTGGTAGCGGGTACGGATACCTTTTTCATGGGGATACCTCCTTCAATTTTGTTCTATATAATATATTACTATATAGGACAATAAAAGTCAAGGAGGAATTTGATCATTTGGCAGGGGGATTTGTGGTGAGGCGCTCAGTATCTTGCTTATACCTGCCCGAAAGCGCGCACCCGAAGGAGTGCAGAGGGCGACCGGAAAGCCTGGCAGGCGACCTTCGCCCCCTGCCTCGTGTCCGCCCCGAAGGGTGCAGGGGCGATCGGAAAGCCCCTGCCCGCGCCCGCAGGCGCGGAACCCTTGTAGGCACAGCGCAATCTGGTTGTCTGGGCATCCGCCCGAAGGAGTGCACCCCGAAGGAGTGCAGGGGGCGACCGGAAAGCCCCCTGCCGCGCCCGCAGGCGCGAACTCCTGCGATGCGGGAAAAGGGTGTGCGAGCCGCGTCAAATGACGCGGGTTCCTTGTAGGCACAACGCAACGAGGTTGTTTGGGCACCCGGCGGGTGCAGCCTCTTATTTCAATTTGTTTAAGGATGGACGTTCTTTTCGACTCGGCGAAAAGAACCAAAAGCCGACCGGGGCCGCTCA
>CAZRLM010000025.1:14315-23783 GCA_964600835.1 uncultured Oscillospiraceae bacterium | reverse complement strand
AGCACTTGGCTCAGATTTTCGTTGACATTCACACTATACTGAAGTCAATTAAAACAAATATACATTATACTAAATATGTGATAGAATTACTGTGACCTAAAAATGAATTTGGAGGTAAAAATAATGTCAGATCATGCACAGTTAAAGAAAATGCTAGATATTATGGCGCAGTTTGTGAACTTTACCGCAAAGAAGCTGCCAGACGATGTAATCGCCAAATTACAGGAACTGAGCGGTAAAGAAGATTCACAGATGGCCAAGATTATTTATGATACTATGTTTCGCAATCAGAAATTGGCATTGGAGCTGAACCGTCCTTCCTGTCAAGATACAGGGGTCTTGCAATTCTGGGTTAAATGTGGAACACGCTTTCCGCTGATTGACAAGCTGGAGGAGTTGCTTAAGGAAGCTGTTGTCCGTGCTACGGTTACAGCGCCGTTGCGTCACAATTCGGTAGAAACCTTTGACGAATACAACACAGGCAAAAATGCAGGTAAAGGAACACCTACCGTATGGTGGGATATTATTCCATATTCTGACAAGTGTGAAATTTACACCTATATGGCAGGCGGTGGCTGTACGCTCCCTGGCAACGCCACCGTTCTGATGCCTGGCGAAGGATACGAGGGCATTGTCAAGTTTGTTTTAGATCGTATGACTACATATGGGCTGAATGCCTGTCCTCCCTTGCTTGTTGGTGTTGGAGTCGGCACTTCCGTAGAAACTGCGGCACTGAATTCAAAAAAAGCTTTGATGAGACCTGTAGTCTCTCACAACGACAATGAAAATGCGGCGAAAATGGAAAAGCTGTTGGAGGACGGCATCAACGCTATCGGCATAGGACCGCAGGGAATGGGAGGACGCTATTCTGTTATGGGTGTAAATATCGAAAACACGGCACGTCATCCGTCCGCTATCGGTGTTGCAGTAAATGTGGGCTGCTGGAGCCACAGAAGAGGTCATATCGTATTTGATAAGGATCTAAGTTTCATCGTGGATACACATACAGGTTTTGAATACCAGAACGAGAATTAACGCAGAAGGGAGAAATAGCAATGGCAGTTGAAATGAAAGACGGAAAGAAGATTCTGGTAACGCCGATAGCTACTGAAGATTTGACGAATATCCATATTGGAGATATTGTATATCTGACAGGAGATATCACAACCTGCCGTGATGTAGCGCATCGTCGTGTAGTAGAGGAAGGCAAAGAGCTTCCTGTAGATGTCAGAAATGCAGCAATTCTGCATGCAGGTCCCATCATTCGTTCGCTGGGGGATGAAAAGTATGAGATAGTTTCTGTAGGCCCAACCACATCTATGAGAATGGAAAAGTTTGAATACGAATTTGTAGAAGCCACGGGTGTTCGCGTGATTGTCGGTAAAGGTGGAATGAAAGAAAACACAGAAAGAGCCTGTAAAGATTTCGGGACCATTCATTGTGTATTTCCTGCCGGAAATGCTGTTGTGGCAGCTGTTGAGGTGGAAGAGGTTGTGGAGGCGCAATGGAAGGATTCAGGAATGCCGGAGACTTTATGGCATTGTCATGTAAAAGAATTTGGTCCACTGATTGTATCTATTGATTCATATGGACGGAACTATTTTGAAGAGAAAAAAATAGAATACAATCAGAAAAAGGATGAGCAGATAGAGATTATCAGCAAGCAGGTTGGGTTTATTAAATAAACAGGTGGAAACAGGGACCTAAATCTGAAAGGAAAAAGAAAATGACAGAAAAAAACAAATGCTACGGCATACAGGTTCAGTTTGATAAACTTCGAGACAGCATAGTCATATATAATGGAAATTCTTTTGAAGTGAATGAGCTGAACGTGTGCATACAGGAAAACAAACAGAAACGTATTTACTATAAGAATACACTCGACAGCTTTACCGAGTGGGAGGAAAAGACGCAAGGTGACATTTCAAAAAGCGGAATGGGATCGAAGCGGGAGGTGTTCCGTTCTTTTGGCTATTTCCAGGGAAAGCCTCATATAATAGATGAAAAGTTATTTCATACAGATACGGGAATATACGAAGGAACACCCCATGACGCATTAGTATGGCCGGACGCAGATTCAGACGAAAGGTGGAGAAAGCAGCTTACCTTTCATCTGAAAGTAAATAATGCAGAGGTAACTATCGGTTTTATTGCAAGAGGACCGAAAATTGCATTTTGCGGACATAGCTTTACGGGACTATGGGACAGTGCCTATTACTATTTTCGGGAATTAGCAAAAATGGGGGGCTGGAATGCCAGACTGGCTTACAGCTACTGGGGCGGAACAGGACTCGGACATTATGCTGGACTTGTGGAAGGCTGTGAAGAAAGAGCGAAGCAGTGCGAAAAGCTCATAAATGGAAATGAGTATTATGACTTCTTTATCGTGGCAGGAAACAGTGATGAAGCATTGGAAACTTACAGCGGCAAGGTCGGGGCAACAGATTATAAACAAAGACCGTATATGCTACGTGGTGCTGAGCTTATACACGAGAAAATGAAGGGAAAAGCGGGAAGAATGCTTCTCTGGGCTCCACACGCCTATCAATATGGATTTCTCAAAAATATGAGGTCAAAGCCCTGGTACGAAGGGACTCTCGGAGATACCTACAACATTGACGGGCAGGAATATGTGCTAACGCTTACATCCGAACAAATGGCAGCGGCGAATATGGAGTGGTATGATTATATAGCAAAAGAACTAGGAGAAGATGTAGCTGTACTGCCTGTGTGCTTGGTATATGCAGAACTCCGAAAGCAGTATGGGCTTTCCATTAATCCCTACATATCACCTGAACAAGGCGGAGATTACGGACATCAAAATAATATAGGAAACTATATTGCTGCATGTCTGCTATATGCAGTCATATTTGATGAAAGTCCCGAGGGCTTGGGCATTCCTGTGTCTCATACGTTCGGAATGCCGGGCGGGATAGTCACGCAGGAGCAGGCAAATATCATACAGCGAATTGCGTGGGAAGTATACGAGAACGAAAATCAAAGACGATTCTGAATAAGTTGTAAGGCTTAGATTAACACCTCTTTATCCCTCTTTCCATAAAGATGACAAAATTTTTTCTCCTATGCGGACGGAGTATACGGATGATTTTATGGAGTTTTATCGTGCATATCTGGATAACCAAAGGATACATGGAGAGCAACATGGCATACTTGCTCAAGAAGGACAAGTTCCGCCTGAAAATGCTTATACCGTCTCCTGTGTACCTTGGATAACTTTTAAGCACTTCTCTGTCCTTTCATACGAAAATAAACCGTATTACTTCCCTTCTATTGAGGCTGGAAAGTTCTGCGAGCAGGCAGGAAAAATTGTCTTACCGTTGTCGATTACTTGCCATCATGCTACTACTGATGGCTACCATGTGAGCCAGTTTATCGAAATGCTTCAACATAATGCGAATAGATTAAATTACAAATTACAGGTTGATTAATAATGGTAAGTAAAGGAGCTTAGACGAACGACGGAATGAGTGGTCTTGAAGTTGAAGCAGTTGCTAATGCAGTCTGTCTGCTTTACAAAGAAATATCCAAAAGTCATTGACGAACAAGCGTTCTATATGGTATAATATATTTGCTCTCATTAGGGAGCCACAACTGAATATCTGAATGAAACTCAAGGCAGCCGCCGACAGAGATTGCGACTGCGCCGCTCCTGATGCAGTGTCTGCCAGCGGAGCGGAAATAACAGACATTGAAGGTTTCTGAATAGCAGAGCCGGTACATAGTTTCATCAAAGATAGAGCGAGAGATTATCTCGCGCTGATTTGATGTGCTGTGTACCGGCTCTTTTTGTCGTTGCAGACATAGTTCAAAAAAATGCAGAAGGGGTTAATTTACAGCCCTTCTCGCTGCCTACCTATTGAGGGGTAAATTGAAAACTGAACGACCGTCCGAATGGGATATGACCTTGCGATGACCTCTCCGGCAGGGAGTGAGCGAGGCAACGCTGCGGTGAGATTCCGGGGCAGGGATAGAAAAACGACATTCGGGTACAACGGCAAAACTTACAAAAACTTCAGGAAACAGTTCCGTTTTACACCCGTGATTTCTCCTATTTGTGGGGAAAGCTGTTTTACGGTCAAGACCGCAGATTTTCGCAGAGTTCCTTTTGCAGGAGTGCTGGACGACCTCCGCATTGTCTGCGGCGTTTCCGTTAGAAAATCCTTAAATTCTGCCGGTCTTGAACGTGACTTTTTCCGGCAAAAACGAGCTTTTCAGAAAAGCAACCCGAAATGAGGTGAAATTCAAAATGATTACAGGTATCAAGAAGAAAAACAAGCTGACCGAGATCTGGTTCGACAAAACCGGCAACGCAGTCAACATCCGTACTTACACTGGATGAGCGGTGGACGCCGGATAATATCCGCCTCGGACGATATGCCTCCTTCGGCAACCGCAGGGCGTATATCAGCTACCCGCCCCAAATGCCGCAGGAGCTTTCGGATTGGTTTCAGCCGTTCCATAAGACCAGCCACATCTACAAACTGTACCTGCACTACTGCTATCTGCTGGGGTACTTGCCGAAGCACACAGACTACAAGCCTACCAGTCCATACCTGAAAGAGGACTTGCGAAAGCTGGACGAGTTGTCCCAGCAAGTGCGGTATATGGGCAAATACGGTATTGAAACGCTGGACGATCTGTATGCCGATAGAGAGAAAATCCAAGGAGATATGGACAGTTTAATCTCTCGCCGTACCAAGCTGCAAAACAAGATCCGCCGTGCCGTACCTGCCGAAAAGGAAATCCTGCGTCAGGAAAAGGCGGGTGTGACGGAGCAGATTACTGCCCTGCGAAAGCAGTTGAAGCTGAATAAGGCCATTGAGGTGCGTTCTGCCAAGATACAGGAAAAGACGGATTTATACTTTGCCAATGAAATCCGTGCCAAGGAAGAGCAGCAACAAAAGAAATCGCAGAGAAGGGAGCGTGACGCACGATGAAGGACCGAAATAATGAAATCTATGCGCAAATTGACCGTATTACAGACCATCTTGTAACGATGCCGAAGCAGGAACGCATTGCGTGGTTTCGGCGGAGCGCCTATGTGCAGCCGCTGAATTTCATCAAAGAAATTGACGGCACGGTATATGCCGTAAGAGCCTTTTTCAAAGAGGACGCAAGAGAAAATATCACCGACAAAGTACAGCGTATCGTTTTGAACGATACAAAAAGCAGAAAACAGATTTGAGATTATCGCATTAAAGCGTTGAAGTTTACAGCTGGATATGGTAGAATAAGCACACCTACAAATTCGATCATATCCGGCTGTGGAAAGGAGAACTATGACAAAACAACCGGATAAAATCACAGCCTTGTACTGCCGCCTGTCCCGTGACGATGAGCAGGACGGCCTGTCAGGGTCAATCAAAAATCAGCAGACTATTTTAGAGAAATATGCTCAGGAAAACGGCTTTCAAAACACCCGTGCGTTCATTGATGATGGCTGGTCGGGCACAAACTTCGCAAGACCGGCGTTCACGGAGATTATGGAGCTGGCGGAAAAGGGCCTTATCGGCACCCTGATCGTCAAGGATCATTCCCGCTTGGGGCGTAACCGCCTTATCGTGGGGCAGCTTCTGGAGGAAGGCTTCGACAGCCTCGGTGTTCGCTATATTGCCATTATGGACAACATCGATACTGCCAAGGGAATCAGCGACCTTGTTCCCATGCAGGATCTGTTCAACGAATGGCACGCCAAGAACACCAGTCAGAAGGTACGCAATGTGTTTAGGAGCAAGGGAATGTCCGGCGCACCGCTGACCACCAATCCGCCTTTCGGGTATCTGAAAGACCCGGAGAGCAAGAACGGCTGGATGGTGGATGAAGCTGCGGCAAAGACCGTGCGGCAGATTTTCGCTTGGTGCATAGACGGCCTCGGCCCCACGCAGATCGCAAAACGCTTGAAAGCTGCTAAAGTCCTTACACCCACGGAGCACTGGAGCAATATCGGCAGAAATTGCAGTAAACCACCCGCTGTTCCATACAACTGGTGTTCGGATACAGTGGCAAATATCTTATCTAAGCAGGAATACTGTGGCGATACGATAAATTTCCGCAGTACCACCAAGTCCTTCAAGAACAAGAAGAAAATCGAGCGTCCGCCGGAGGAATGGCAAATCTTCAAGGACACGCATCCCGCCATCATTGACCGTGAGGTGTTTTCCTTGGTGCAGGAGCTTCGCAAGCACCGCCGCAGGCCCACGAAAAGCGGCATCGTCAGCCCCTTTTCGGGTTTGCTGTACTGCGCCGATTGCGGAGAAATGCTGTATTACAGCGTTACCAACAACTACAAGCGGGAGCAGGCGTATTTCTTCTGCTCCTCCTACCGTAAGAACTCCGAGGTCTGTTCCGCCCATTATATCCGCGAGAAGGTGGTGGAGCAAATCGTTTTAGAGAGTATGCAGCGCATCCTGCTGAATGTGCAGGCCTTTGAGAAGAAATTTGCCCGCAAGCAGATGGACTGCTACACGGAGGACAAGAAGAAGCAGCTTGCCGCCAAGCGCCGGGAGCTGAGCAAGGCAAAGAAGCGCATTGCGGAGATCGATGCTCTGATCCAGAAGATCTACGAGGACAACGCCAGCGGAAAGCTATCTGACGAGCGCTACGCCACCCTGTCCCTGTCCTACGAGGAAGAGCAGAAAACGCTGAAAGCCTCCGTCCCGGAGATGCAGGCCTATCTGGAAACAGAAACGGATAAGACCGAGAGCTTGCAGCGGTTCATTCAGAAAGTCAAACAGGTCACAGAGCTGAAAGCGCTGACACCGGAGCTGATCCACGAATTTGTGGACAGAATCGTGGTGCATGAGCCCAGATACCTTGACGGCAAGCGGGTACAGCTTCTGGACATCTATTACAGCGGCGTGGGCATCCTCCATGAGCTGACCCCGGAGGAGATGGAAGAAGCCTTCCAGCAGCACCTCACTGAGCGTAACAAAGAGAAAACAGCGTAACCACAGGGGTTACACCGTTTCCAAGAACTTATTAAACTGAGATACAAGAGCCACCCCGGGGCACCTTCCTTACGGAGGGTGCCCCAACGGCGAGTCGTTTTTTTAATGCCATGATTCAGCCGAGATACTTCTTCAGCGTTGCGCGCACCGCGCCCGGGCCGGCCAGCTCCTCGGCAAAAAGCGCCTCCACCTTATCTGCCAGGCCCGCGTCCGCCAGACTGACGCCGAACAGCGTCTCGTTGGTCAGAATGCCCGTCAGTTTGCCCCGGACGCTCTCCGGATGGCCCAGCGTCACGCCGGACAGCTCCGCTTGCAGCGTGGTCAGCATCGGATCGCTGCTCACCGCCATCGGCGCGCCCTGATCGTCCACCGCCAGCAGATAGCGCAGCCAACCGGCCAGCGCCAGCGGGATCGCCGTCAGGCTGGACGCGTCGCGGGCGGGATCAGCCATGTAGCTCTTGATCGTCTCACCAAAGCGGATCGGCACCTTCTGGCTGGTGTCGGTCGCGATGCGCTGCGGCGTGTCCGGAATGAACGGGTTAGGCAGGCGCTGCGTCACCACCTCGTCAATGAACGCCTTAGGGCTGAGAATCCTCGGATCAGTCACGACGGGCAGCCCCTCCACATAGCCGATGTGCTTGACCAGCGCTACCAGTTCGGGATCGTTCATTTCCGCGGCGATGCTGGTATAGCCCAGCAGGCAGCCGTACACCGCCAGCGCAGTGTGCAGCGGGTTCAGGCAGGTCGTTACCTTCATTCGCTCGGTCATGTTGACGGTTTCCCGGTCGGTCATGTACACGCCGGCCTTCTCCAGCGCCGGACGGCCGTTGGGGAAGCGATCCTCCACCACCAGATATTGCGGGCCTTCGGCATTAACAAAGGGCGCGATGTAGGTGTTGCGGCTGGTCACCACGGGGTGCATCTCATCAATGCCCGCCGCCGTCAGCTGTTTCTCGATCACCTCCGCCGGACGCGGCGTGATCTTGTCGATCATGCTCCATGGGAAGGACACGCGCGCCTCGTCGGACAGGTACGCCACAAACGCGGCAGGCACCAGTCCGTTGTCCGCCCACGCCTGCGCAATGGTCAGCACGCTGCCGCGCAGCTTCTCGCCATTGTGGCTGCAATTGTCCATGCTGACCAGCGCCATGGGCACCGCGCCCGCCTGATATCGGGCGTACATCATCGCCGCGACCACGCTCATCGCATGGCGCGCTTTTTCCGGGCCGTCCTTCATGTCCGCCTCGACGACGGGCAGCAGCTCGCCCTTCATGTTCCGAAGCGCATAGCCCTTTTCGGTGATCGTAAAGGAGGCCATTTGCAGCGACGGATTCTCGAACACCGCTTTCAGCGCGCTCCACTGCGCCGCGTCGGCAGCGTTGGCGCGAATACCCTGGGCGATGGAGGCGATGATTTCCTTTTCAGTCGAGCCGTCGGGCAGCAGCGTCACCATCAGCGTCATGCTGTCGTGCGGATCGTAGATTTTGTCGATAATATCGTAATCGAAGGTCTCCGCCGCGATGATGCCGCTCTCCGCCAGCCCGTCGTTCAGCAGACGCTGCTGAAGTCCCGCGATGAACCCGCGGAAAATATTTCCCGCGCCGAAATGCACCCAGACTGGCGCGGCGTTCGTTTTTTTTACCATCTGCTTCCAATCGTAGCGCAGGAGCTGAACGCCCGCCCGCTCCCAATCCTCGCGCGCCTGCAAACCCTGATAGCTCAGCTTCATATTATTTGTCTCCTTTCATGCGGCAAAGCGCTTCCCACAATCCGTTCAAATAGGTTGCGCCCAGCGCCCGGTCATACAGGCCGTAGCCGGGACGGCCCGCCTCATCCCAGATCATGCGGCCATGGTCGGGACGAATGTAGGTATCCGGACAGGTATCGTAGATCGCTTCCATGATGGCGAACATATCCAGATCACCCTCCGCCGTCAGATGGCTGGCCTCGCGGAAGTGATGATAGCCCAGGAACTTCACGTTGCGGACGTGCATCGCGCCGATGCGGTTCATCTCGCCGAAGTGGCGGATGATGGACGGCACGTCGTTCTCCGGATTGGAACCAAGGGAGCCGGTGCACAGGCACAGCGTATTGGCGGGGCTGTCGTGCAGCTTGACAATCTTGTCAAAGTCCTCCTGGCTGTGGGCAATGCGCGGCAGACCGAAGATGGGCCAGGCGGGATCGTCGGGATGACAGGCCATGCGCACGCCGACCTCCTCGCACACGGGGATCACCGCGTCCAGGAAATACTTGTAGTTCTGCCTGAGCATATCGGGCGTCATACCCTCGTACTGCTTCAGCGTTTGTTCCAACAACGCCAGGCGGGCAGGCTCCCAGCCGGGCAGGGTAAAGCCGTGGCTCTCCTCCGCCGTCTTGCGGACGATTTCCAGCGGGCCCATCTCGCCCAGATCCTTCTCGTCGAAGTACAGGCTGTTGGAGCCGTCCTCCGGGATCACGCGGGCCAGATCCGTCCGCAGCCAGTCGAACACCGGCATAAAGT
>CAZRLM010000025.1:7454-14305 GCA_964600835.1 uncultured Oscillospiraceae bacterium | reverse complement strand
TACACGATCACCTTGACGCCAAACTTCGCCAGGTTGCGGATGGTGGAGATATAATTCGCGATGTATTGATCTCTGGAGGGAAGGCCCATTTTGATGTCCTCATGGACGTTCACGCTCTCGATAACCTCGCATTCCAGGCCGGCGGCGTGCACCTCGTCCATGTATGCCCTGATTTCGTCCTCCTCCCAGTTCTCTCCGGCGGCCTTGTCATCCAGCAGGCCCATCAGACCGGTCATGCCAGGAATTTGCTTTACATATCTGAGCGGAATCGGATCGGATTTGGAACCATACCAGCGAAATGTCATTTTCATGGCGCATATCCTCCATTTCACGCAGTGGTCTTTTCTGCTAAAAAATATTATACCTTTCACCGCTGAAAAGGTCAAGATGGAGTCGCCGCGCGCGCTTCCCTTTTTCGACGGATTGTGCTACAATAGATGCGTTTTCATTGTCGGAGCTTTGAACGGTTGTTTCGGAGGGATTTCATGCGCATTCTGGTGGTTGGCGACGGAAAGGTCGGCCATACGCTGGCCGAGCACCTCTGCCGCGAGGAACACGATGTGGTGGTTATCGACAGCAACGAGGAGGTGCTCCAGCGGGACGAGGACACGCTGGACGTGCTGTGCATCCATGGCAACGGCGCAAACGCCAAGACGCTGATGGATGCGGCTGTGGACAAGGCGGATATCGTCATTGCCGCCACGGCCAGCGATGAAACGAATATGCTCTGCTGCCTGATCGCCAAGCGGCTGGGTGCAAAGTATACCATCGCCCGCATCCGCGACCCTGAATATAACGAAAGCCTTACGCTCTTGCAGCGGGAGCTGGGCATTGATATGCCCATCAACCCGGAACGTGCCGCAGCGCTGGAAATCAGCCACCTGCTACGCTTCCCGTTTGCCAGCAATATCGAATCCTTTGCCAAGGGCCATGTGGAAATGGTGGAGTTCCGCGCGCTGGAAAACGACGCGGTGGTACATCATCCGCTGCGAGAGCTAAGCAACGTCCTGCCTGGAATTCCCCGCGTGCTGTACGCGGCGGTGGAGCGGGACGGCTCCGTCATCATTCCCAACGGCGAGTTCATCATCCGCCCGGGCGATCGGGTACACGTCACCGGCGATCAGGTCACTATCACGAACTATTTCCGCTTTTTAGGCAAAAATTCCCGTCGCGTGCGCAATGTCATGATTTTGGGCGGCGGGCGCATCAGTTATTATCTGGCAAAAATGCTCGTCCCCATGGGCATCCACGTCTCCCTGATTGAGATCGACGACGCAAAGGCCTACACGCTTTCGGAGGCGCTGAAAGGCGTGAACGTAATTCTGGGCGACGGCACCGACCAGGAGCTGCTGGAGCAGGAAGGGTTGCCTGGCATGGACGCGTTCATCGCCCTGAGCAGCCGCGACGAGGAGAACCTGATGACCGGCCTGTATGCCTCCCAGCGTGGAGCCGGGAAGGTGATCGTCAAGAGCAACCATATCTCCTACGCGGACATCATCAGCAGCATGGGCTTGGACAGCATCGTCAGCCCGCGCTCCATCACCTGCGCGACCATCCTGCGCTACGTCCGCGCGCGCGTCAACGGCGGCGGAACGAAGGTCGAAAAGCTCTACCGACTCGTCAACGGCATGGCGGAGGCGCTGGAATTTATCGCCCGGCCGGAAGATCCCTACATCGGTATTCCGCTCAGGAACCTCACCATGCGCCGCGGAACGCTGGTGGCAGTGATCGTCCGCCGGGGAAAGGTGATCGTTCCCTTCGGTAACGACCACATCGACGCGGGCGACAACGTGATCATTATCGCCTGTGAAAGCGGCATTACGGATCTGAACGAGGTTATTCACCGATGAACAGACGGCTTGTATGTCACCTGCTGGGCGCCATGATGCTGCTGGAAGCGGCAACAATGGTTCCGGCGCTGATTCTGGCGCTGATCTATGGCGATGGGGACGCGCTGGCACTGGCCGAAGCGATCGGCGTGGCGCTGGCCGCGGGGCTTCCGATGCGGTATTTGTACCGCCCGCAGATCAGGATTCTGCGCGCACGGGAGGGTTTTCTTGTCGTTGCGCTGGGTTGGATTCAAATGAGCGTTTTCGGCGCGCTCCCTTTTGTGTTCAGCGGCATGATACCGAATTTTGTGGACGCCCTGTTTGAAGCCGTCTCCGGCTTCACCACAACGGGCGCAACCGTTTTGACGAGCTTCGACGGACTGCCTCGCGGAGTGATGTTTTGGCGGAGCTTCACGCACTGGATCGGCGGCATGGGCGTACTGGTGCTGACGCTGGCGCTTTTGCCACAGCTCTCCGCCCGTACCTCGCATCTTGTCCGCGCCGAAAGTCCCGGCCCGACGCTGAGCAAAATTGTGCCGAAAATGAGCGACAGCGCAAAAATCCTTTATATCATCTACGGCGCGATGACGCTATTGGAGTTCTGCATTCTGATGATTGCCGGAATGTCGCCCTACGACGCGGCAATTCACGCCATGGGCACCGCCGGAACGGGCGGCTTCAGCAATTACGGTGCGAGCGTCGCCGCCTTCAACAGCCCGGTGATTGACGGCATCATCACGGTGTTCATGCTCCTGTTTGGCATGAACTTCGCGCTGTTCTACCGCCTGGCGACCGGCGGTTGGCGAGACATTTTCCGCAGCGAGGAGCTACGCTGGTTCCTGGGCATCGTGTTGTTCGCGACGGTTTTCATCTCGCTGATGATCATGCCGCAGTACGGCGGATTCCTCCCCGCACTGCGTTATGGCAGCTTCCAGGTGGCCAGCGTCATCTCGACCACCGGCTATGCCACCGCGGACTACAATCTGTGGCCCATTGCGACGCGGATGCTGATCCTGCTGCTGATGTTCATCGGCTCGTGCGCCGGGTCAACCGCGGGCGGTATGAAGGTTGTCCGCATCGCCATGCTCTGCAAGCAGGGGCTGCGGGAGGTGCGGCACACTTTCCAGCCGCGGAAGGTGCAGGCTGTCCGGTTTGAAGGCAAGGGCGTCGAGGAATCCATCCTGCGGCAGACGGCGATTTTCGCCTTCGTATACATTGCGCTGATGCTTCTGGGCGCATTCCTGATTTCGCTGGAGGGCCGTTTCGATGTGGAGACGAACCTGACGGCGGCGCTGACCTGCATCAGCAACGTTGGCCCCGGATTGGGGCGTGTCGGCCCGGTGGAAAATTTCGCGGCCTACGGGCCGTTCGCAAAGATTGTATTGAGTCTGCTGATGCTTTGCGGCAGGCTGGAGCTATTCCCGATTCTCACGCTGTTCCATCCCGCGATCTGGCGGAAGTAAACAAGAAAGTTCAGCACCGGAGGCAAGCGACCTCCGGCGCTTTTTCTTTGCAGGAAACGTCAAAGCCGGAATCAGGTATCAGGGCGGTTCCGCAATGGTTCAACCGGAACAAGCGCCCGGATGTCGCTCCTTTCTGTTTGCGGCGCGTCTGCACGAAAAAAGCGGCAGCCCGTAATGGACTGCCGCTTGGAGGAACGATCAGAAGTCGCCCTGGTCGTTGCTGTCGGAGAAGTCGCCGTTGCGATCCTCCGGCTTATCCTGGTCGTACTTCATCCGGTTTGCCCGCCGATTCGGCGTATACCGGGCGGAAGGCCGCGGTTCGCTGTCCTCCGGTTGACGATAGGAGGCATTGCCGGTGGCGTTTTGGGGCCGCTCGTAAGGCGACGCCTGGCCGGTCGGCCGCGCGTAGGCGGAGGGCTGCCGGTGATCCGTCGGCGTACCGGCGGACGTCCCATAGGGCGCTCCATCCGTCGGGCGGGTCCCCGTCATCGGCGGCCTTGTCGGCTGTTGGCCGTACTGGGCGGACTGTCCGTTCGCCCCGGCGTTGTACGGGCGGCGAGCTTGCGGCTGTCCGCCCTGGTTAACGTAGGTGCCGGTGCGCGGCGCGTTCGCCGTGGGCGCGACGGTTCGCTGATCCGGCCCACGATGCTGCTGCGCTGCCTGCGCCCGGCGCTGGGCCGCGCGCTGTGCCGCGATCCGGCGCTTGTTCTGCCGATAGAGAACGTAGGCGTATCCGCCGCCGCCGATGAGCAGCAGCAGAATGATACCAATGATCCAGCCGATCGCCGAGCCGCCGTTTTCCTCCTCCTGCTCGTAGGGCAGCTGCACAGTCGGCAGCGGCGCAATCGTCGGAGAAACGGTCGGGGAAGCGGTTTCCGTCGGGCTGGCCGTATCCTGCTCGATCGGTTCGGGCGTCGCGAAGGGATCAAAGGGCTGGTAGCTGACGCTCAGACCGTTGTTCGGATTCGTCCAGGTGTTGACGGTCTGATCCTCCGGGGATACCACGCCGCCGTTCGTCCCGTTCGAGCCGGTCGACCCGTTATTATTGTTGTTGTTCGTCTGCGAGTTATTGACGATCCCCTGCTGATACTCGCTGCTGGTGAGGAATTCCTCCCACTCGGCAATGGACATCTGCCGGAAGTACTCGCCGGAGACGTAGCCGTCCTGGTTATTATAGCGCACATGATACCAGGTGGTACCGTTCACATCGGTCGTTCCCAGCACCAGGCACATGGCGTACTGCCGGAGCACCGAAATGCGGCTGGAGGAGGTGCTTGCTCCCGTGCGGAAGTTCACCGTCGACGAGGTGACATACCCGTAGCTGGACAGGCCGTTGGGGTCGTAGGGCTGCGGGGTGGTGATCAGCGTCGGCGCGGGCGTGGCCTGACTGTTCAGGTAAGCCTGCACCTCGGCCTGCGACATGAAGCGCAGCATATCGGCCCGGATATATCCCCACTGGCTGTTGTACTGCACAATATGCCAGGCGACGCCGTCCACATACTGCTGGCCGTTGACGTACATCACCGTGCCCTGCCGGAGCACGTCAAGGATGTCGCTGGTCGTGCTGGGCATATTGCGGAAGTATACGTTATCGCCGATGGTCATCGCGTAGCCCGACACCTGCGGCGGCTCCACGGTCGCCGTGGGCGTAGCGTCCGGTGTAGGCGTTGCATGCTCCTCGGCCCACAGGTCAAGGTAATACTGCGCCTCCTGCGGATTGATGCGGGTCAACGCGCTGTCCGGCACCATACCGGACACGCCGGCCAGCGTGCTGACAATGCTCCAGGATGCGCCGGTTCCCTGCTCATAGCCCTGTCCGGACACCACCAGCAGCTCATTCGCCTCCAGACGGGCGATGATCGCCTCGTCCGCGTTGCTGATGCCGGTACGCAGCGCCACGGTGCGGTTCGTCAGCGCAAAGCCGGTGTACTGCTCCGGTTCCGCCGTCGCGGGAACGTCCGTCGCGGGCGCATCCGTCGCGGGAATATCGGTCGCGGGGGCATCCGTCGCAGGCGGTTCGGTCGCGGGCGCATCCGTTGCGGGCGCCATGCTGGGCTGACCGGCCGGAGGCATGGTCGCGCCCTGCTGCGCCAAATACGCGTCGCTTTCGGCCTGGGTCAGCACGTTGAGGAACTCGCTCTTGACGAACGCCTCCTGGCCCTTCACCAGCACGCGCGTCCAGGCATCGCCGGACTGGCTCGGCTGCTCCTGGATCATCCACACATAGGTTCCCTTCGACAGGCGGCCAAGCACGGTGCTGCCCTTTTCATCCGCAGGCAGGTTCCGCCATGCCACCTGCGTATCATTGATCACGCCATAGCGGTTGATCATCTCGCCCATCGGGATCGGCGTTTCCACCACGATTTCGGTGAAGGTGAACACCACCTCCGCCGGCGTGGCGACGCCGTCCACCGACACTTCAACCGTCACATAGGACGCGCTGCTCGCGTCGTAGCCAGCCGGCACAACGTCCGGTTCCGGCGCAACGATGGAAATCTGATTGCCGGGCAGCGTCATGGTGAAGGGGCCGGCAATATCGACGTTTTGCTGGTTGCGATAGTAGATGTTGATCGTCGCGTCCTTCACCGGCACATCGGTTGCGGGCGCTTCGGTTACGGGAGGCTCGGTCACGGGAGGTTCCGTAACCGGAGGCTCCGTTATGGGCGCGTCCGTCGCCGGTATCTCCGTTGCGGGCGCATCGGTCGCGATCGTCTCCGGGAGATAGAAGAACGTCAGCGTGAAGGGATCCGCCACGCCGTTGGCCACATGAACATTTGCCGACTGCGGATAGTTCGGATCGAGGGTATAGCCGTTCATCAGGTCGACAGGCTCCGGGACGATCACATAACCGCCATCGGTCAGCGTCTTGCTGGTGAAGCTGGCTACCTCGATGCCGCTTTGGCTGTCCAGATAGTAGATTTCAATGGTGGCTTCCCTCACAACCGGCGCGTCCGTCGCAGGCGCATCCGTTGCGGGAACATCGGTCGCCGGAGCCTCCGTCACGGGAGGCTCGGTCACGGGTGCTTCCGTAATCGGCGGCTCCGTCGGGGCGGGCGCTTCGTAGTAGAACGTCACCGGGTTCGGCGACGCGTTGCCGTTTTCATCGACCGTCACCGTGATTTCCTGCGCGCTCGTCGGAATCAGGCCAGCCACCGCCGCGCTCGACGCGACAACAACCTGTCCGTTCTGGCACTGCGCCTCCTGCTGATCAAGCAGCGTCCCGTCCGTCAGCAGGTATTGCACCGTCACGTTCGCCACCGGCGGCTCCGTCGGAGCGGGCGCTTCGTAGTAGAACGTCACCGGGTTCGGCGACGCGTTGCCGTTTTCATCGACCGTCACCGTGATTTCCTGCGCGCTCGTCGGAATCAGGCCAGCCACCGCCGCGCTCGACGCGACAACAACCTGTCCGTTCTGGCACTGCGCCTCCTGCTGATCAAGCAGCGTCCCGTCCGTCAGCAGGTATTGCACCGTCACGTTCGCCACCGGCGGCTCCGTCGGGGCAGACGCTTCGTAGTAGAACGTCACCGGGTTCGGCGACGCGTTGCCGTTTTCATCGACC